>CALUOX010000021.1 GCA_944322375.1 uncultured Alistipes sp. | reverse complement strand
CCTGGTGCAAATTGCGCCGGTGCTTTTCCTGTTGATTCCGGTCAACGCGCTGGGAGCCATCCAGAATACGCTTTTTACGCGGCAGTTCCGTTTTGCGCTCCTTTCGAAGATCACCTTCTTTTCTTCGCTGGCAAGCGGGGCGCTTGCCGTGACGATGGCCCTGGCCGGCTGTGGCGTCTGGAGTCTGGTCGGACAGCGTCTCTCTTCGATTGCGGTGCGTTCGGCGCTGTTGTGGTTCTTCAGCGACTGGCGGCCGCGGCGTGTCGTGCAGGCTTCGACGAAACCCCTGCGTGAAATGGCTCCCTACAGCCTGCGGCTGATGTCCACGGATCTCGTTGCCGCCATCTACAACAAGGTGGCGCAGCTCTTCATCGGAAAGATCTATTCAACCGATCTGCTGGGCTACTTCTATCAGGCGCAGAAACTCGAGGAACTGCCCGTGACCTCGACCGTGCAGTCGGTGCAGGGGGTAACCTTCCCGGCCTTTTCGAAGCTGGCGTCCCGGCCCGAAAAACTTGCCGAGAGCTATCGGCAGGTGGTGATGGTCGTCGCCTTTCTGATGTTTCCCGTGATGACCGGACTGTCGGCCGTTGCGCCCGATCTCTTTGCCCTGCTGCTGGGCGAGCGGTGGATGCCGACGGTGCCCTATTTCGAGGTGATCTGTCTGGTCGGACTCTTTACGCCGCTGGCCATGGTCGCCTACAACGTCCTCAAGACCCTGAGCGACGGACGGATCGTTGTGCGGCTGGAGATCATCAAGCGCATCTTCATGACAGCCGTACTTGCAGTGACAATCGCCCACAGTGTGATGGCGATCGTATGGGGAATGGTGGCGATGGCCGCGATGGAGCTTGTGCTCAACGTGGAGGCAACGACGCGCTATTGCACGCTGTCGTTGTGGCGCTTCGTGCGGACGCTGCTGCCTATCGCAGCCGTTACGGCGCTGATGTACGGTGCGGTGGTGTGGGGCGTGCAGCCCTGCATCGCTTCGTTGCATCTGGGGTTGCGGCTGATGGTGCAGATTCTCTCCGGTGTCGTGGTTTTTGTCGCAGCTGCCGCGCTGTTCCGGCTGGAGGCGTTGCGGGAAACCCTGGAAATTATTCGTAAAATTGTCGGAAAAACTGCAAATATTTAGCCTTGTCTCTTGCAAATAAATAAAATAAATGGTATATTCCGGTCGAAATAATTGAACCGGGTGCGCTGATGTTTGGCGTCGGGTTCAAATACAAATGTGGTCGTGTAACTTTCTTGCTTATATATTAAAAAATATGAAAAAGATTCTCTACCTGTTTGTATTGGCTATCCCGTTCGTCTGTGCCGGGTGCGGGGACGATCAGGAAAATTCGGATTCAACCATAGAAGGAGTGGATGACGGCGGATTTTACAGTGTCAGCTTCATCCAGAGCTATGTGATCGCGGATTCGTTCGAGATCATGCATCCGACGGGGGATGATCAGGTAGTGTATGCTTTGTCTTCGGGCCAGCAAAAGAGCGGCCAGCAGTACTATGACGTCTTCAACGACAATACGTTCAAACGCCGCGTCGTCCCCTTTACGAACAAGGCGATATTCAACACCTTCGTAAAGATGGATGTCGTGAGCGACAGCGATTTCGACGAAGGGCACAAGGCGGGAGCGTCCCTGTCGGACATTGTCCGTTTTGTTGGAATGTCGGCGTCCGACTATATTGGAAGCGGCTGTACGGAGGCGTATGACTGGAAAACGGTTCCGGACATTTTCGATGTCGTAGGGTGGAAGAACCACCAATTCGGATATAGCCCTGTCGAGATGCTGCTCTCCGAGATCGGGGAGGATGGTCTGAAGCTGATTTATCCATTATTCTATCTGCGTTTCGAGAAGCAGCCCACGCTGAGTCGGACGCACAACCTGACGCTGACCGTTACGGACAACAAGGGCAAGACGTTGACCGTGACCTGGCAGCAGCAGTTCGGTGAGTGATTCTGCCGGTTCCGATGCGGCCGGAGGAGATGCGGTGATGTGGATGTTGTGGTCCGGATGTCCGAAAATTCAGAACCGGTTCGGTGTCGCACCGTCGGGTTGTTGCAGGATCTCTGCCGGGTATCGGAAGGAGGGGTCGGGACATATTATTATTGCCCGTTCTGTTTGAGAAACTGGTTCGTTGTTGCTCATAAACAACCGAAAATATGAAAAGGATCTTGTTGGGAATCGTGATGTTTCTGTCATTTTTCCCTGTTGCCTGCAGTGATGATGACTCCGGGCAGGAAAAGAAGCCAATCGAAATTGAAGGACCGATCGACGGGATGATGTTGTCCAAATATTTTATCCAACTCTATCTCGACGTATCGAAACTTGCCCCAAGTCCTCAGGACGATTGTGTCGCAATAGACGGGAGGGGGCAGAAGCTGCCTTGCGAAGAGGTGGACAGCAAGTTCGACTGCACCTACAATCAGAATATACTGCCGTTCTCTACCGTCGCGATCTTCAATGCGTTCGAGAAGGTGGAGCTGATAAGCGACAGTGACTTCGATGAACAGCACAAGGCCGGCAGCTCTCTGACCGATATCGTGTGGTTTGCCGGTGCGTCGTATTACGACTTTATTGCCGACGGATATAAGAACGACTACTCCTGGAAGGATGCGCAGACTCCCGCCTTTTATTCGGATCATAATGCCCATTCGCTCTATTACAAAAAGGGTTTTGCTCCGGTATATGGCCGTCTGTCGGAACTCGATGCGAATGATCTCCGGTTGCTTGCCCCGACGTTTTATCTGGAGTTCAAGTCCCGTCCGACCATGAGCCGGACGCACAACCTGACGCTGACCGTCACGGACAACAAGGGCAGGACGTTGACCGCGACATGGGAGCAGCAGTTCGGTGAGTGACCGTCAGTTGTCCGGACAATCCGAAGTTCTCACAGGCGAGGGGACGGATAATTCATCCGTCCCCTCGCCTGTTGTTTAATGTCGTCCGTATTTTGGTCTTGTTGGCATAAAAAGAATCGGGGAAGTCACCTTGCAGCTTCTTCCCCGATCCGTTTTGTCTCCTTGTCGGCCGTCGTCTTATGCCGGCTCGACGATCTTGTGGTACTCCTTGAGCGGCTGCTCGCCCCGCAGAACCGACAGCGCATTGTATGCCAGCGCCTGAAGTTCGTTCTCTCCCGGATAGACCGCAACCGGTGCGATGAAGTCGATGTGCATGGCGATAAAATCCGTCAGGCGTTTGTTGTGTGCAATGCCGCCCGTAAGCAGGATTGCATCCACCTTCCCTTTCAATGCAATGGCCATGGCTCCGATCTCCTTCGCCACCGTGTAGCACATGGCCCGCAACACCAGCATCGCGTGCAGATCGTTGTTGTCGATGCGCCGCAGGATCTCCGGGACCGATGTCGTGCCTAAATGTGCCAGCAGTCCGCCGCGGCCGTTGATGAGCCGTTGCAGCTCCTCGCGCGTGTATTTTCCCGAAAAACAGAGATCTACGAGCGGTCCCGGCGGCAGTGTCCCCGAGCGTTCGGGCGAGAAGGGCCCGGCACCGTTGAGTGCATTGCTCGTGTCGATCACCCGACCCTGCCGGTGGGCGCTGACCGTAATTCCTCCGCCCATGTGGGCGACGATCAGATTCAACTCCTCGTATCGCCGCTCCGTATCCCGTGCATACCGCCTTGCAACGGCTTTCTGGTTCAGGGCATGGAACACCGATTCCCGCGGCAGTTCGGGCAGTCCCGAGATGCGTGCGTAGGGAATCATCTCGTCCACCACGACCGGGTCGGCGATGTAGGCCGGAACACCGACCTCCGCCGCTATCTCGCGCGCAAGCATCCCGCCCAGATTCGAGGCGTGTTGTTGACGTGCATGGATCAGGTCGTCGAGCAGCTCGTCGTTGACCTCATAGACGCCGCCCTCGACCGGATGGATCAATCCACCCCGGCCAATGACGGCCGTCAGCCGGTGAAGATCAAAATCGTGCTCCTTCAGCGATTTCAGAATCAGCTCTTTCCGCCACGAGAATTGATCTACGACGGTAGCGAAACGTGCCAGCTCTTCCGCCGAATGGCTCAGCGCGAAGGTCAGCAGCGGGTGGGTCTCTTCATATACGGCGACCTTCGTGGAGGTCGATCCGGGGTTGATTGCCAGGATGGTGTGTTTCATGTCGATGCTGGTTGCGTTTTATCTGGTGCGGAGTCGGAATCAGCGTGCCGCAAGACAGGCCAGTGCAATCGAATACATCTTTGATTTGCGCGAATCCCCGCGCGACGTGAGAACACACGGCACCTTCGTACCCATGACCATTGCTGCCAGCTCCGCACCGCCGAAGTGTGTCGCCGCCTTGAAGAAGACGTTGGCAGACTCGATATTCGGGAAGAGCAGGCAGTCGGGATTGCCAGCCACGGACGAACCCTGTACCTTCTTGTGCTCGGCAACCTCCTTGTAGAGGGCTACGTCGAGTGACAGCGGACCGTCGATAATGGCGTTTCCCAACTGTCCGCGATCGCCCATCTTGGCCAGTATGGCCGCCTCCGTAGAGGAGGGAACGCTCGGAAGAACCTGTTCCGACGGCGCGATGCAGGCAATCTTCGGTTTGCTGATGCCCAACAGCTTGGCCGTCTGCAGCAGATAGCCGATCAAGACGGTCTTCTGCTTGAAGTCCGGAGCGGGTATCACGGCGACGTCCGATACGCAGAGCAGTTTTGACAGCGTCGGAATTTCAAATATCGATACATGGCTCAAAACCCCCTTGGGCGGGAAAAGTCCGGCATCCTTGTTCAGGATTCCCCGCATGTATTTGTCGGTGGATACCAGCCCTTTCATCAAGACGTCCGCATCGCCCGCTACGACGGCCGCTACGGCCAGCCGAACGCAATTGACGTCGTTCGGTTCGTCCACGATCTTGAAATGCGAGGCGTCGATGCCCTCCTTGCGGCAAACCTCTTCGATGACGGCCTTGTCACCGTAGATGGTCGGTTCGACCAACCCTTCCGTGTAGGCGTCATAAACGGCGCTGAGCGTGTGCGAATCCTGTCCGTAGGCTACGGCCAGACGTCGGCGGCCCCGTTTGCAGGCCTCTTCGACGATTTGTGACAGTTTTGTGATCATATGTGTTTGATCTTGTGGCTTTTGTTTATTCTTCAGTATTGTTTGTCCTGCTTCCTCTCCGGATCTCTGTCCCGGTCGGAGGCCCTTTGCGCAGCTTCGGTTCACCCGTTTCCGCGTCGTTTCCCGACAGGGCCGATGCCGTTCGTCGTTTTGCGCGGAAGCGGCAAGCCGGCATTGCGGTTCCGCAGATCAGTCGAGGGGCAGATGGTTGACAAGTTTGTAGGTGTCGGTGGCGATCATCAGTTCCTCGTCGGTGGCGATCACGGCGACCTTTACGCGCGACGTCGGTTTCGAGAGGATTCTGTTCTCGCCGCGCACGTCGTTCGCGGCGTCGTCGAACTCCACACCCATGAACTCAAGACCCGAGCAGACCGTCTGGCGCAGTTCGCGCGAATTCTCACCCACGCCGCCCGTAAAGACGATCAGATCCACACCGCCCATCTCGGCCGCGTACTCGCCTACGAACTTCTTGACCCGATTGTAGTGCATGTCACGTGCCACGATGGCGCGGGGATTGCCGGCGGCGTAAGCCTTGTCGATGTCGCGCATGTCGCTCGACAGATCGGTCAGTCCCAATACCCCCGAACGTTTGTTCATCATCTCGTCGAGCTCCTGGAACGTCATCCCCTCTTTCGCACCGATGAAGGTGATGGCCGACGCATCGACCGCACCGCATCGCGTACCCATTACCAGTCCGTCGAGCGGCGAGAAGCCCATCGACGTATCGTATGATTTTCCGTTGAGGATGGCGGTGACCGAAGCTCCGTTGCCGATGTGGCAGGTGATGATCTTCGCGTGATCGAAATCCAGTCCCGCCAGTTCGGCACCCGTGCGGGCCACATAGTGGTGGCTCGTTCCGTGGAATCCGTATTTGCGCACGCGGTATTTCTCATAGTAGGCGTAGGGCAGGGCATAGAGGTGGTTCATGGGGGGAATCGTCTGGTGGAACGACGTGTCGAAGACCGTTACCTGCGGTACGCCCGGCAAAACCTTTTCGATTGAAAGGACGCCCTCGAGATTGGCCGGGTTGTGCAGCGGCGCGATCTCGAACAGCGAGCGGATCTTCTCCTTGACCTCTTCATCGACGATACAGCTCTGCGGGAAGAATTCCCCGCCGTGAGCGACCCGATGTCCCACGGCCTTGACTTCGTCGAGCGATGCGATGACACCGTGCGACGGATCGGTCAACGCTTCGAGCACCAGCCGGATTCCCGTCGTATGATCGGGAATGGAGCAGTGCAGTTCATATGTCTCCTTGCCGGTCGGTTTGTGTGTGAGAATGCCGTCGTTCAGGCCGATGCGCTCGACCAGTCCTTTGGCCAGCAGCGAACTGCCGTGCTGTTCCATGTCGATCACCTGGTATTTGATCGACGAACTTCCGCAGTTGAGAACTAAGATTACCATATGTCTGATATTTGTCGTTTTTGTTTCCGCCGTCCATCCTGTCGTTCGATGTTGCCGATTCGCACCGGAAGCAGCCATCTCCGCTTTCCGCGCTGCCAGTAGGGGGCGTGCAATGTTGTTCCTGTTGTATTTAAGTCCTTCCGGTGCGGGTGTCCGGATACCAGCTCTTCCCGCGTTCCGGAAGTTTGGCTTTTTACGCTTCGGTCACCCGGGAATTTCGGGGGATTCCGATACCATCCATCCGGCTGTTCCGTCGGCCTGTTGTTCCGTGCGATTCGACGCTTGTACAAGGGGGTGGTACGGCCCGTCTGTCGGCCTGTTGGCACAACTGTTTGCTATCTGTCTGCTCCGGGTATTCCGCTTCCTTCAGGGGAGAAGGAGGTCTCTCCGCATCTTGCAAATCTAATGAATCTTTTCGATATCTGCACTATTTTCCGTGAAAAAACGGATCGGAGCCCTCCCGGTAACGCCTTTATGTCCGGATGGAACAGGCGGAACGAAGTCGCTCCCGACATCCCGCCGTCTGGGGTTGTTTCGTATCGGAACGGACCGCACGAAGCGTTTTTCGTGCCGGCGTGCCGACGTGTGGAAATACGGAACAGGAAACGTGATAGAACTTTGGCTGGTGTCAGGGTTCGTATTTGTATCCGACCCCCTTGACGGTGATGATGTGCCGTCCGCCGATCTTCTGGCGCAGCTTGCGGATGTGGACGTCGATCGTGCGGTCTCCGACCACGACTTCGCTGCCCCAGACCCGCGAATAGATCTCTTCGCGCGAAAACAGCCGCCCCGGTTCCGACATCAACAGGGCCAGCAGAGCGAACTCCTTGCGCGGCAGCAGCAATTCATGGCCGTCCCGGCGCACGATGTATTTTGCGGGATCGATCTCGATCACCCCCTGGTCCTGCCCGTCCGGCAGCGCCGGTTCGTCGTCGCGTTCCACCCGTTTGAGGATTGCCTTGATCCGGCTTACCAGAATGTGCATCTTGATCGGTTTGGTGATGTAGTCGTCGGCACCGGCACTGAATCCCGAAAGTTGATGGTCGTCCTCCCCCAGCGCGGTCAGAAAGACGATCATCGTGCGATTCAGCTCCTTGTGCTCGCGCAGCCGCCGGCACGTCTCAAGGCCGTCCATGCGGGGCATCATCCGGTCGAGCAGAATCAGGTGCGGATGTACTTCGAGCGCCCGCTCGATCGCCTCGACGCCGTCGCGCGCTGTATAGACCTCGTAACCTTCGCGCTGAAGGTTGTAGCGGACGAACTCCAGAATGTCGTCTTCGTCGTCAACCAAAAGGATTCGATGACTCATGGTCGGTACTTTTTGCCGGTTCTCTTTCCTTGCCGGAAGCATCCCTGATGCAGGCGTCCTGCTGCCGGAAAGCCGTTCGTTAAATTTCCGCTAAGATAGTTAAAATCCCCGAAAAAATTGTGAAAATCTGTTGAAATATGGTATCTTTGCCAGATGTATGTGCAATAGCAACTATCCGATTAATCTAATAAAGAGCGTTTAAGATGGCTACCAAGATCACCAATCCGTCTGTTCCCGAGGAACAAGTCAGCACTGCTGAAGATACGCGGCCCGTTTCCACGACCGAAATTCCCGTTGAGGAGAGCGTAACGATGACGTCCGGGACATCTGTCGATACGACACGGATCCCGGCTCCCGATGCGGAACCGGCCGAGGCGGCAGGTGCAGCCGAACCGGCTGCCGAGGGGGCGGAAACACCGGCTCCGGAGGAAGAGCGGCAGGCTGCGCCGGACAATGAAGCGGCGGCACCCGCGGCCGAAGCGGCTGACGGCGGAGCGGCAGCGTCCGCAACACCCGATGCGGAGCCGTCGGTTGGAAATGAGACGACTCCGGTCGAAGCGCCGGCGCCGGCCGCGTCGGCCGAAGGGAAGGTTCCCGAAGCTGCCGGCGTGGATTTCGCAGAGGAAGAGGCGGCGCTGGCGGCTCAGAGTGCCGGTCTGGATGTTGGTGAAGAGATCTCCGAAGAGGAGGAGGCGGTAGCCGCAACCGACAAGTCATCCGAAGAACTCTTCGCCGGAAAGAGCGAAGCCGAGATGGTATCGATGTTTGCCCGCATGTTGGAAACCGAACCCGTACAGTCGCTCCGCCGTGTCGTCGAAAGCCTCAAGATCGCCTTTTACAAGGCGCATCGCGCCGAAGTCGAGGCGCAGCGTCGCGCTTTTGTCGAGGCCGGCGGCGTGGAGTCGGAGTTCGTTCCGGCAACCGATGCCCAGGAGCTGCGGCTCAAGGATCTCTTCAAGGAGTATCGCCGTCGTCGCGACGAGTTTATCGCATCGCTTGAGGCGGAGAAGGAGGCAAATCTGAAGATCAAGCTCCAGATCATCGAAGAGCTCAAGGAGTTGGTCAATTCGGATGAAACGCTCAATCATACCTTCAACAAGTTCCGCGAGTTGCAGCAGCGCTGGAAGGAGACGGGCCCCGTTCCCCAGCAGCAGGTCAAGGATCTGTGGGAGACCTATAACCTCCATGTCGAGAACTTCTACAACTTTATCAAGATCAACAAGGAGTTGCGGGATCTGGACCTGAAGAAGAACTACGAACAGAAGGTCTCGCTGTGTGAAGCGGCTGAAGCGCTTGTCATGGAGCCTTCGATTATCGAGGCGTTCCACAAGCTGCAGAAACTGCATGACGAATGGCGCGAGACGGGTCCTGTCGCCAACGAGTTCAAGGAGGCGCTGTGGGAGCGGTTCAAGGAGGCGTCGAGCCGCATCAACAAGCAGCATCAGGCCTATTTCGAATCGCTCAAGAGCGAGCAGACGAAAAACCTCGAACTGAAGACGAATCTCTGCGAGCAGACCGAAGAGCTTGCCCAGCAGCTCTATACGACGCGCAAGGAGTGGAATCAGGCGAGCGATCGTCTGTTGGAGATCCAGAAGGTCTGGAAAACGATCGGTTTTGCCCCCAAGAAGGATAATACGCGCATCTACGAGCGGTTCCGTGCCGCCTGCGACAAGTTCTTCGAGGCAAAACGCAACTTCTATTCCGGCATCAAGACGGAGATGGAACACAACCTGCAGCTGAAGATCGAACTCTGCGAAGCGGCCGAAGCCCTGCAGATGAGTGAGGAGTGGAAAAAAACGACCGATGAATTGATCGCCCTGCAGGCCCGCTGGAAACAGATCGGTCCGGCGCCGCGCCGTTACTCCGATCAGGTGTGGAAGCGGTTCCGTGCCGCCTGCGACAAGTTCTTCGAACGCAAGGCCGCTCATTTTGCCGATGTGGACGGCGAGCACGAGGAGAATCTGCGCCGCAAGCTGGCCCTGCTTGATGAGATGGCCGCAGCCGATGTCAAGGCGGGCGGTTTCGACATGATCAAGGAGTTCCAGCGTCGCTGGGGCGAGATCGGTTTCGTACCCATCAAACGCAAGGATGAGATTCAGCGGCGTTACAAGGAGTGTGTCGATGCCCTGTTCGCCGTTCTGCGCGGTACGGAGCGCGAGCGGTCGATGTCGCGGTTCCGCGAGAAGGTCTCGGGCCTCAAGAGTGCCGGCGACCGGCGCCTGCGCAGCGAGCGTGACCGGCTCTACAACAAGGTGAAACAGCTTGAAGCGGATATCGCCCTGCTGGAGAACAATATCGGATTCTTCGCCCATTCGAAGGGCGCCGAGGCGCTGATCGCCGATGTGCAGGAGAAGATTGCCCGGGCAAAGCGCGAGATGGCCGATACGATCGAGAAGGTGAAACTCATCGATCGCGAAGCGGCGGCAAAGGAGCAGGAAGCGGCAGCAAAGGAGCAGGAGGGGTCTTCGGATTCGAAGGAGAACGCCTGAGCCGGGACATTTTTATGAAGTCAATACGGAAATACGTCCATAAGAGCATATGAAACTCAAAAAACCGAAGTACATCTTTGTGACCGGCGGTGTGGCCTCATCGCTTGGAAAAGGTATCATCTCGGCCTCGATTGCCCGTTTGTTGCAGGGACGCGGGTATTCGGTAACGATCCAGAAACTCGATCCCTACATCAATGTCGATCCCGGTACGCTCAATCCTTATGAACATGGAGAGTGTTACGTGACGGAGGACGGTACCGAGACTGATCTCGATCTGGGCCACTACGAACGTTTCACGTCGATCACCACCTCGAAAGCCAACAACGTCACCACGGGCAAGATCTATAAAACCGTAATCGAAAAGGAGCGTCGGGGCGACTACCTGGGTAAAACCGTGCAGGTCGTGCCCCATATCACCGACGAAATCAAACGCCGCATCCAGCTGCTTGCACAGCAGAAGATCTATGACATCATCATTACGGAATTGGGCGGTACGGTCGGCGATATCGAATCGCTGCCTTTTATCGAATCGGTGCGTCAGCTGCGTTATGCGCTGGGCTATCGGGATACGGCGCTGGTTCATCTGACGCTTATTCCCTACCTGTCGGCTACGGGCGAACTGAAGACGAAACCTACGCAGCATTCGGTCAAGGCACTGATGGAGAACGGACTGCAGCCCGACGTACTGGTGCTGCGCACCGAGCACTCGTTGTCGCAGGCCCTGCGCCGCAAGTTGGCGCTGTTCTGCAATGTCGATGCCAATGCCGTCATGGAGTCCATCGATGTGCCAACGATCTATGAGGTGCCGCTGCGCATGCATGAACAGCATCTTGACGAGGTTCTGTTGTCGAAACTCGATCTGCCGGCCGACAGCGAACCCGACATGGAGCAGTGGAAGGCGTTTGTCGAGAAGATCAAGAATCCCCATCACCGGATCGAGGTCGCCCTGGTCGGAAAATATACCGAGCTGCCCGATGCCTACAAATCGATCAGCGAAGCGTTCATCCATGCCGGAGCGATGAACGACTGCAAGGTCAAGGTGCGCTACATCAACTCCGAGAAGCTTGACGATACGAATGTCGAAGAGAAACTGGGCAAGATGGCAGCCATCCTGGTTGCTCCCGGATTCGGAAACCGCGGCATTGAGGGAAAGATTGTTGCGGTGCGTTATGCCCGTGAACACGGAGTGCCGTTCCTCGGCATCTGTCTGGGCATGCAGTGCGCCGTAATCGAGTTCGCACGTGACGTACTCAAGTTCAAGGATGCAAACTCCACCGAGATGGATCCTTCGACGAAGCATCCGGTCATCGATCTCATGGAGGAGCAGAAGGGTGTGACGGCAAAGGGCGGTACGATGCGTCTGGGCGGTTACCCCTGCCAGCTGCTGCCCGGCTCGAAGGCGGCCGAGGCCTATGGTACGACCGATATCGTCGAGCGGCACCGTCACCGTTACGAGTTCAACAACGACTATCTGGCCGATTTCGAGGCGCACGGCATGAAGGCCGTCGGCACGAATCCTGAAACCGGACTGGTGGAGGTGGTTGAACTGGAGAATCACCCCTGGTTCGTAGGTACGCAGTATCATCCCGAATACAAAAGTACGGTGCGTCGTCCGCATCCGCTGTTCGTGGCCTTCGTGGCTGCGGCTTTGAAACATAGTGGCAACTAATCTTCGTTTTGCGACGTTCGAATGGATAAAAGATCAATCATCGGCATCGTTCTGATCGGTGTCATCTTTTTCGGTTTTACAATTTACAGTTCCCGTCAGCAACAGAAATATCAGGAAGAGATGGCGGCCTATGAAGCCGCCCATCCCGAATTGGCAAACCCGGCAGCCGCTGATTCGACAGCGTCGGTTGTCGAATTCATCGACCCGATGGTCCCGATCCAGCCCGATTCGGCAGCTCGGGCACGTGAAGTCGCCCTGCTGGGCGACCGTCTCGCTGCCGCCAAAAATGCCGAGCCGGAGCTGATAACCGTGGACAACGATGTCTTCCGGATCGTCTTCTCGACACGCGGCGGTATCGTGCACTCCGTGACGCTCAAGGAGTACACCCGTTACGGAAAGCGGGACGAGCGGAATGAACCGGTGGAGCTTTTTGTCCCGGAGAGTGCAAAATTCGACCTCTCGTTCTTCATCAAGAACGGTCTGAACAACGTCAAGGTCAATACGTCGGACTATACCTTTACGGCGGATCCCGTCGAGTTGCGCGATTCGTCGCAGGTTGTTCGCATGCGGCTGGCCGTGGCCCCCGATGCCGCGCTGGAGTATGAATATGTTGTCTATGATGCAGCGGTTCCGTCGCGCGACTATCTGGTCGATTACACGGTGCGGTTGATCAACATGGCCCCCTACATGTCCAACCAGAGCAGCATCGGTATCGACTGGAGCAACACGTCGTACCAGAATGAGCGCGGCTTCAAGAACGAGAACATGTACACGACGGTCGCTTACCGTATTCCGGGAGAGGGCTCGATCGACGACCTGTCGATGAGCGAAGGCGACAAGGAGGAGAAGATTTCGTCGTCGGTGGAGTGGATCGCCTTCAAACAGCAGTTCTTCTCGTCGGTGCTCATCGCCCGCAACGGCAATTTCAGTTATGCCGATGTGGCTTACAGTACGGCCGCTCCCGACTCCGGTCTGATCAAATCCTTCTCAACCTCGACGGCCGTGCCCTATACGGCGCAGACCGAACAGTATGACTTCTCGTTCTACTTCGGCCCGAACAAGTATGCCGTGCTGAAGAAAATCGACAATGCGCAGGGGGAGACGCTGCTGCTCGACCGGCTCATCCCGATGGGTTGGGGAATCATCGGTTGGGTGAGCCGCTGGCTGGTTATTCCGGTCTTCGACTTCCTGCGCCAGTATATAGGCAGTTACGGCTGGATCATCCTTATCCTGGCCATTCTGATCAAGGTGATCGTTTCGCCGCTGACCTACAAGAGCTATATCTCGCAGGCCAAGATGCGGATCATCAAACCCGAGATGGATGCCCTGAATGCGAAGTATCCCCGGCAGGAGGACGCCATGAAAAAGCAGCAGGAGATGATGGCGCTCTACAAAAAGGCGGGAATCAATCCGATGGGAGGCTGTATCCCGTTGCTGATCCAGTTCCCGATCCTGATCGCCATGTTCCGCTTTTTCCCCTCGTCGATCGAACTGCGCGGGCAGCCGCTTTTCTGGGCGCACGACCTTTCGTCGTATGACAGCATCCTGAACCTGCCCTTCTCGATTCCCTTCTACGGCGACCATGTCAGTCTGTTTGCCTTGCTGATGGCCTTATCGACCTTCGCTTTCTCCTACATCAGTTATCAGCAGACCTCATCGGCACAGCCGCAAATGGCCGGCATGAAGTTCATGATGGTCTATCTGATGCCGATCTTCATGTTGTGCTGGTTCAATGACTATTCGAGCGGATTGTGCTATTACTATCTGCTGTTCAACCTGTTGACCATTGCGCAGACCTTCCTGATCCGGCGCATGGTCGATGACGGGAAGATCCATGCCATCATGGAGGCCAACGCCAGCAAGGCGAAGAACCGCAAAAAATCGAAGTTCCAGCTGCGGTATGAGGAGCTGATGCGTCAGCAGGAAGCCATGCAGCGCGGAAAGGCGCAAGGCGGGAAAAAACGCCGTTGATCCTTCTTCCGGCAACCGTTATGGCAAGGGGCGTCCTCGCGAGGATGCCCCTTGCGTATTTGTGTCCGTTGTTTTCGGAGTGTCGTTTTTCGGGTGGTGGAACCGTTTCGGAGGAGCAGTTTTCGGGGTCGGGACCCTCGACGAAGCGTTCCCGCCGGCGTTGTTTTCGGAACGGGATTTTTTCGGGGACATATTCCCGGAGGTGCTCTGCAGTCTTGTTTTCGGGACGATGTTTTTGGCTGACGGTCTCTCCGAAGACCATTTTCAAATGCAAGTGGAGGCTTTTGCCGGAGCAGGTCTTGAATTTAACGGCTGAGTTGTGCGCGGAATATGCTTTGCAACGGCTTGTCCGCGTAGTGCCGGCAGAAGATCATTCGCAAGAAAGGCTTCCCCGAAAACGGGAAAGCCTGTGCGGTTGAACGCCGGAGCGGTCAGATCCTCTTGACGGCAGGGGAGGATCTCAGTCGGCGGGATTGCCGGGGGTTATCTTGAGCAGGACAACTCCGTGCGGGGAAACGGTCGTGGAAAATGCGTCAGCGGTCTCCACGAGGTCTTTCTGCCGCCACAGATCTCGGATGGTCTGTTTTCCGCGCAAACCGAGCGACTTGAGCGTGAAGGAGATATTCTCTGCCTTGAGGCTCTTGTTGAAGAGCCCGACCGCCATTGATCCGTCCTCAAGATGTTTGGCGTAGATAACCAGATCGCCCTTCTGCCAGACAGGTTGCGCCTGTATGCCGAGCGGGTCCTGATTGACGGCGATCACTTCGTCGTTGGTAAGCAGCGAGAGCGTGAAGTCGTCGAGCCGTGCCAGATCGCACCCGATCAGCAGCGGCGACGACAGCAGCGCCCACAGAGACATGTGCGTGTATTGTTCGTCGGCCGTCAGCTGCGTAGCGTGGAGTTTCGGCCCCCAGCCGACCAGTCCGACAACGAGCATGTCGGCATCGGGCCAGTGCCCGGGCCCGCAGAAAGGAGCCCACTTCTGCTGCGAGAAGCCGATCGAGGAGATGCTTTTCCATGTATCACGGATGTCGCCCGTCGTACGCCAGCAATCGGCATATTCGACCCACAGCGGCGCATCGGCATAGGGCGCCGAGTTCGACAGGCTGTAGACGATGTCGCGGTTGGTCTTCCGAAGTGCGTCGTGCATCTCCTTGACATGATAGAGGTCATTGGGGTTCCAGTCGTATTTGAGGTAGTCGATCTGCCATTCGGCCCACTGTTTGGCATCGGCCTCGACGAACGAATAGTCGCCAAGGTGATAGAACTCCTTGCGGTCTTCCCAGTAATTGCCGTTTGGTTTCTCGTAACGGAAATTCTCGTTGTGCAGTCCGTCCTTGATCCACTGGTTCACACCGTCGGGATTATCGGAATAACTGCCGATATGTGCGGCATATGTTCCGACCCAGGGAGTGGAGTAGATACCGAGCTTGAGTCCCATGTCGTGGATCTGGCGGGTCAGACCGGCCATGTCGGGAAACTTTTCATTGGGTTGTATGGCATTGTATTTCCCGCCGCGCCGGCCCTGCCAGCCGTCGTCGATGTTGATATAGGTCCAGCCGTGGTTGACGAGTCCTTTATCGACCATCGCGCGGGCCGATGACAGCACCTGTTCCTGCGTGACGTCCCGTGCCCAGCAGTTCCATGAATTCCAGCCCATCGGCGGGGTAAGGGCGATGCGGTCGCCGATGACGATGCGGAACTCGCTGGATGCCTCGCCGAGACTGTTCCGTGCGGTGAGTTTGACGAGGTAGGTGCCCTGCTTCTTGACGCGGCCCGTGATGAAGCCGGTCGAGGGATCGAGGGAGAGTCCTTTGGGCAGACCTTCGGCGGTGAATGTCATGGGTCTGTCTCCGGATGCCGGTATGGCGAAGAGAAACTCCGAGCCGGGACGTGCCCCGAAGACCTTCGCCCCGTTGATGCGGGGAGTAGGCGGCGCGGGCGGGGTGAGAATGTACTGCGAGAGATCTGGCACCGGGGCGTCGGGGGCCGACTGGCTCCATGCGGGTGTCCACAGAAGCGCGGCCGCGAAGAAAAACGCGAGTAGTCGTTGCATGATTCGATTTGATTTTAAGTTAGACATCTATATATGCATGTACCAATCGAAACATAGGATATCTTCATACAAATATAGGGTTTTTCTTTGAAAATTCAAATACAAGTCCTTAAAAGTCAGCCGTAACGGTCGGATTTTTTCATTTCCTCTGAAAATATTCCCGGAAATCGTGCGGAATCCGACTTCGTGTGGTTCGAGTTAAGGAAGTTCGTACTGGAAAATATTGGCTCGACGGCGGTTGCCGTCTTTTTTCGATTGTGAGGCAAATCCCAGAAAAAGCTTGCCGCGCCGGATTTTCACCCCTTCGGACTCGATATACCCGCTTTCGGTAATGCCTGCCTCTGCCAGCGCCTTCAGGTCGGAAATGGCCTGGACTTTGGTGCGGGGCAGTACGGTGCGCCCTTCAAAATCGTAGACCGTCATGTAGGCTTCTCCGGTCGTGCCGTTGTTGTCGCCGCTCGTTCCTTCCATGAGATACATGCGGCCGTCGTGTATCTCGTATCCCTGCCACGCAACGGCAGGTGTCGGAATGCTGAATTCTGCAACAGGTTGCAGCCGGGAAAGATTGCGAACGGGTACTTCGGGTGTGACGGCTGTTTGAAGGGGATAGTTGTCCGTTTCCCCGCCGTAGGAGAGAGGCTGGAGCGTGACGGTTTCTGTGGGGAGAGCTTTGGCTTCGCTCAGCGAATAGACGGCCCAGCAGTAACGATTCGGAGTGTCGGGACGGGTATATAGGATCGCCAGCCGGTCGTTTTCCACGTCGATTGCCGGATTCATGTTGAGACACCCTGCCTCGATGAAGTAGTTTTCATCGGAGTTCCAGGAATAGTGTGTTGAGCCGGGGTTGTAGCGGATGCGCGAAACGACCTGTTCGTGCCAATAGTTTCCGTCATCGACCCTGTTGGCATAGTTGCCCACCCAGATGAACCGCTCGTCGCCCTCCTCCTCGACGGCCATGTTGGAGGAGTGTCCGTGGAAACAGAGTGTCATGTACTCCGAAGCCTCTTGATCGGGGGTGCTGCGTGAAACCAGAATCTTGTATTTGTCCGTTACCTGCGTATAGAAAATCTCGCCGCCGGAGTCGATGTCGAAACTTTGCATGACCGTATTGGCCGGAAGCCGCACGAATCGGCTGAGGATGATCCCGTCGTTCAGCGGGGCGTCTATCCATGCCGTATTGGAGGAGACGACGGTGATGCCGATTGCGCATCGGGCGGATCCTGCGGCCGTTTCCGCCGTTACGGTTGCCTGACCGATATTCCGGCCGGTGATCGTCCCTTGGGCATCGACCGAAACGGTTTGCGGCGATGAGGAGCGGAACGTAACACCCAAAGGATTGCCGGCCATGTCGTAGGCCGTTTCGTCCGCACTGCCGGATTGCTGTATGCGCAGTGTCAGGTTGCAGCTTTCGCCCACCTCAATGGTTTTCGAGGATGTTCCGAATGCGAGGGCCGTTGGGGAATCGGACGACCTGTTGTCGTCCGAGCAGCCTGCAGCGGCAATGCACAAGCCGATTGTGCTGAAAAGTAAACCGTAATTCATGGCGCTTGTTCTTTGGCAGGTATCGACCCCGCCGGCAGACGGCGGGGCCGATACCGATAATTCAGCGATTCATGGAAGGATTCAGTTGCCGGCATCGACCAACACCGGCTCGAACTCGCATACCGAAACCAGTTTGCGTCCCGGACGCCCCGATTCGGTCATCTTCAGCCGCAGGTAACGTCCGGCCCCGAGCCACTCTTCCGTACGGAAGTCCCCGACAACCGTTTTGGAGGTCCCGAAATCGAATGACTGGACGGGGATCCAGCTTTCGCCGTCATCGGACATCTCTACCCATCCGGCCTTGAGGTCCGTGACGTACGAATCATTGCGACGTGTGAGTTTCATGCCGGCATAGTAGCAGTCACGACCGAGATTCCAGTCGATGGTAACAGGCAGTGTTTCGATGTCGCCTTCACCGATCGTGTTGTAACGGTTCTCGAATTTGGTCGATACGTCGCCGTCGATGGTCAGTTCGGGTCCGCGGCCGGTGTACCACGAACTGCAGGCCACGAGCGTCCATTTGCTGCGGTCGTCGAAGACCGGATAGAGCGAAATGTGATAGAGCACCGTATTCTCCTCGCCGATCTTGAACATGGAGTTGCTCTTTACCTGTACGGCAAGCGTGTAGAAACTTGCGGGTGACAGCTTCGAACGGTCGATCTCGATGTGCGACACGGCTTCCTTGGCTCCGATTTCCAGTTGGGCCGGCGTGAAGGTCAGTGCATCATCCGGAAGCGGCAGATACGAGGTGCCGTGCGCCTTGTTGTAGGCATCGAGGACCTCTTTGCCGTAAGCATATTCGGTTTGAGTCTCCCATTTGTTGTCGAACTCCACATAGGTCGTCAGATTGAGATTCGTGGACTGTGTCAGATCGCATTCAACGACCTTGCCGCCATCTTTGACCAGTACCTGCGTCTCCAGCATGCGGGGGTTGATCAGTATCGTGCCGAGTTCCTCGTTTACGGGGCTCTGCGTCGAGAGAAGCCGCAGCGGTATGACGTAGGCCGACAGATCGCTCAGCCCCTTCATCTTGTCAACATGGAGTCGCACGATGAATTGTGCGTGCGGATTATCTTTGGAAACGGATGCCGACGTGGAGAGCATCTGATAATATTCGGCATCGAGCTCCTTGTACGAGGTGCCGTGGTTCTGGTTGTAGTCGGACAAGACATCTGAAGCATTGATGATTCTGAGCGTACTGGGGGTTACTTCGTAGCCGCTGCTGAAGGCCCGGATGATGTAGTCGCTCGACTCTTCGACATCGTACATGTCGGCCGTCTGCATGTTGCTGTTGAGCAGATAGACGACGGAATCCATCAGGTTGTCGTTGCGATGGTCCGCCTCGCAACTGCCAAGCAGCATGGCGGCGGAAAACAGAATGATATGTTTCAGTTTCATAATTGTTCGAATTGTGTCGGTTTACCAGCCATAGTTTTGCGTGCAGTTCACGCGGTCCATCTCCTCCTGCGAGATGGGGAAGAGGTATCCGCGATCGGTGAAAACACGGTGTCCGTTGTTGGTCAGACCGCTGTCGCGCGTGCTGAGCGTCCGTTTCCAGAACTCTCCGCCGGGATTGTGGTTGGTGGCCTCGATGTTCATGCCGTAAACGTCGCCGTGTTCCGTCGGAGCCGTCATCCAGGTGCGGATGTCGAAGTAGCGGTGATTCTCAAAGCAGAGTTCAACCTGACGTTCGCGATGGATCAGGTCCCGCATCAAATCCCGGTTGCCGACGGCTTCGGGATAGACCTCCTCGATATTCGGCACACCGGCACGTTTGCGGACCATGTTCAGATAGGTCAGAATGTCGGGATTGCCCGGATCGTATTCGTTGAGTGCCTCGACGTAGTCCAGCAGAATTTCCGCATAACGGATGATCGGCCATTCGAAGAATCCCCATACCGACGTGTCTGTCGAGTCTCCGAGTGTTGATGTGTCCCGCGTATAGTCGATGAACTTATGGGCCAGATAACCTGTTGCAGGATAGTTCTGCTGTGTGGCCGCATAACCCGAATTGCCGCCCGTGTAAAACTGGATATTCGTCTTCGAGACATTGCCGCTGTGCCACGTCATGCCGCTCCAGAATATATTAATGTAGAAGCGCGGTTCGCGGTTCTGGTACATCATGTAGGTATTGGCCAGCTGATCGCCGTAGATCGGATGGGTAAAGGTCGAAAATCCTTCCTCGCTGTATCCCGATTCCGGGTCGATGATGGGTTGTGTCTGGTCGTTGTTGACGTAGCCTGTGATCGGGTAGCGGCCGTTGGCCATTGCAAATGCATCGACCAGTTTCTGGGTCGGGGCGAATGAGCCATAGGCACGGGAACGGGCCGTACGCGGCGTTGCGGCTACGCCCCAGTTGTAGGCGTTGACGATGCGGAAGAAGATGTTTTCCGACACACTGTTGACCGGACCGACCGATGTGAAAAGATCATGGAAACTTTTGTAGGGATCCGTGCCGTCAGCTCCGACAAGACCGTAGAGATTCATGTCGATGACCTCCTTGGCGGCATCGGCGGCAATTTTCCATTTTTCAGAATTGTATGTGGTGGGGAACAGATTGTTGCCGTATTTGTCCTTGACGTTCAGGTAGAGCGTGTTGCCGTTGAAGAGCGGACGGGCCGAATAGAGCAGCAGACGTGCGCGGATAGCCAGCGCCGCTCCTTTTGTCGCACGTCCGTAGTCGCCGTTGTCGCCCCACTGAGTCGGAAGGCCTTTGGATGCTTCATACAGTTCATTGGTGACATAGTTGACACACTCTTCCCAAGTGTTGCGTTCACGTTCGCTGAGGTCTTCCTGGGTATAATCTTCGGGTTCGTTGCCCAGAATGAACACGGGACCGAAGACCGGCAGCAGCAGCGAGTAGTAGTAGGCCCGCATGAACCGCGCCTCATTGTACATGTATGCTTTGTCAGGGTCCTGCATCTCCGGACATTCGAAGACATGCTGCATGAAGTAGCTCGCTTCCCGGATGCCCTTATAGATATTGTTGTAGGTGTATGCACGCTGCAGATTGTTGGACGGATTCCAGGTGTCATAGTTGATTTGCGTGTAGCTGCGCCCCGTATAGACTATTGACGATTCGTCGGCACAGGGAGCCCAGGGCAGTATCTGACCCGAAGGATCACTGTAGTTGGGCTGATAGGAATAGACATTGGTAAGATATTGTTCCGTAGTCCTTGCTTTCTTGAAGATATCTTCCTGTGTCAGTTGTTCGTCGGGTTGTCGGTCCAGAAATGAGTCGCAACCTGAGAATATTGCTCCGACAAGTGTGAGCGTTGCGAAAAGTTTCAATATGTTTTTCATGGTCGATGCTGTATTTAGAATCCGATCGTAAGACCGATGTTGATGATCCGGTTATTGGGGTAGTTCGTGGCGCCCGTCTGCAGATCGGGATCCCACAGTTTGAAAGATGAGAATGTCAACAGATTGACACCGGAGAGATAGACCCGCATGTTCTGCATGGCCAGCTTGGTGGAGATGCGTTTGGGCAGTGTATAGCCGATTTCGAGGTTCTTCAGACGCATGTAGCTGCCGTTTGCCATCCAGAAGGTCGAAGCCTGGTTGTTATTGTTGTTCGTGCCGATGTACAGACGCGGATATTTGGCGTCGAGACGATCCGGTGTCCAATAGTTGTCATAGACATCGGCGAAGATGTTCGCTTCACGCGAGTTGCGGGCGTTGAATCCCAGTGTCTGATCGGTCAGCGTCGAGAAGCTGACATGCCCGACGCCCTGGAAGAAGGCCGAGAAGTCGAAGGATTTCCATTGCAGCGAGAAGCCGAATCCATAGACGATCTCCGGTACATTGGTATAGCCGATCGGTTTGGTATCGTAGGAATCTACGACTCCGTCGCCGTTGAGATCCAGATACTTGATGTCACCCGGAGCGACCTCGCCGAATGTCTGTTCAGGCCATGAGTCGATGTCGGCCTGATCCTTGAACAGCCCGGCGGCAACAAGTCCGAACGATTGGTAGCGCGCTTGTCCCGTCCGGTTCATGTAGAGGTATTTGTAATCGGGCTGGTCCTGATCGAGAATGACGTTGCGGGCATAGGTAAAGTTACCGCGCACGGTCAGGTGCAGATCCGATCCGATGGGCTGGTGATATTCCAGCGAGGCATCGACACCGCTGTTGCGCATCCGTCCGATATTGACCCACGGCTGGGTACTCAATCCTACATAGACCGGAATGGATTGTCGCTGCAGGAAGATGCCTTTGCGGTTTTCACGGAAGTAATCGGCCGAAATCTTCAACTTGTTGAAGAACGACAGGTCAACACCGATATTGAGTTTGTGAGCCTCCTCCCAGCCGACATCCGGGTTTGGCCAGTCGCCCAACTGGAGTGAAGCAAAACTATCGATAGGATTTATTCCAAAGTAGTAGCTGCTGCCGGTATTGACGGTTCCGTTGTAGATGAATCGGCGGACAACGTCACCCGTACCGATCTTGTCGTTGCCGACAATACCGTAGGATGCCTTGATCTTTACCAGATCGACGACATTGAGCAGGGGTTTGAAGAACTCTTCGTTCGAGATGACATAACCGGCAGCAACCGACGGGAAGAAGCCGAAACGTTTGCCGGGCGAGAAGTTCTCCGAGCCGTTGTAACCGAAATTGCCTTCGATGAAGTAGCGGTTGTCATAGCTGTACGTGATACGGCCGGCAATACCTTGATGGCGGTAGGGGAGTGCCAGTTCGGGCTGGCTCGTATCGATACCCACGTCGTTGCGCTGCGACTGCTGGTAGAGGAAAAGCGCCGAAAGGTCGTGTTTGCCGAAGGTCCGGGCCCAGTTGACCGAAGCCTCCAGATAGACCGAACGATAGCCGTTGTGCGATTGCGCATAGGTCAGGTTCTCTTGTCCGACGACCGTTTGGTCGAGCAGCAGATTGCCCTGTTCGTCACGGCCGTTGGCCATGAACTGCGGCGGGGTTTTTGTCCGCGACAGATGGTTGTAGTTCTTGGCGTCGAACGACCCCTTGACCGTGACGGTCAGCCCCTTCGTTACCCAGTCGCCGAGATCCTGCGTAAGTGTGAAGAGCGATTGCGCCGTGTTGTAGAATTTCTCGCGATAACCCGTCTGTGTCAGCAGAACATAGGGGTTTTCGCCGTTGTTGGCACCCGGTCCCGGAAGCGTACCGTCCGAATAGATGGCGGGGAAGACGTTCGGGGCCGATTTGACCGCATAGTCCCAAATCTTGGATGCCGCCGTGCCGGGTTCGTTCTTGCGTTCGAACGTCGTGGCAAGATTGATGTTGAGCTTGGTGTATTTGTGCAGCTGCACCTCGACATTCGAGCGGAAGTTGAAGCGGCGGTAGAAGACCGACGTATTGTACTTGTTCATGTTGTCGCGGGCGAACAGACCGTTCTCATTGTAGAAACCGCCCGAGATGTAATATTTCGCCGTGCTGCCGCCGCCCGAAACGTTGACATTCACCCGTTCGTTGGATGAGAGATCCTTGTAGAGGTAGTCGATCCAGTCCACATTCGGATAGAGATCGGGATCGGAGCCGTCGCGGTACTTCCGGATCATATCCGGAGAGTAGATCTCGCGGCCTGCGGCGACGTTCCACAGCTCGGCAAACTGTACGGCGTCGAGCATCTCGGGAACCTTGGTCGGTTGTACCATGCCGGCCTCGAAGCGGACATTGATCTGCGGTTTCCCGATCATGCCTTCGCGTGTGGTGACCAGAATCACGCCGTTGGCACCGCGCACGCCGTAGATGGCTGTTGCGGCAGCATCCTTGAGGATCGAGAAGTCCTTGATGTCCTCTACATCGACAAGATCCAGATCACGTTCGATGCCATCGACAAGTACCAGCGGCGTCGTGCTGCTTCCGAACGTGGAGATACCGCGGATCCAGAAGGTCGAACTGGCTCCCGGCTCGCCGGAACGCTGCACGGAGATCACACCGGCCAGTTGTCCTGCGAGGTTGTTCGAAATCTTGGCCGTCGGCATGCGGATGTCGTTGACCGAGACGGTTGCGATCGATCCTACAACGCTGGCTTTCTTCTGCGAGCCATAGCCCACGACTACGACCTCTTCGAGTTCCTTTCCGGCCGACATCTCGATCGTCTTGGGCAGCGATGCAATGGGAAATTCCTGCGTCTCGTATCCGATGAACGAGATGGCGACATATCCGAAGTGCCCGGTGAAGGAGTAGTCGAACTGTCCGTTGACGTCGGTCGTCGTTCCCAACGCCGAATCCTTGATCCAGACCGTTGCTCCGATAACGGGCTCCTTGGTTACGGCATCGATGACGCGACCCGAGATGTGGATCGTCTGATCGACCTCCCTGGCAGCCTCTTCACGTGACTGCTCCTGTTTGAGAATGATGCTGTTGTATCGGATGACATAGCTGATTCCCGTGCCGCGCAACGCATCGGTCAGCAACTCCTCGACATTGTGTTTCGACGGATCGACCTTGACGGGAATATTGTCGGCAAGTTTCCCCTGATAGGAGACTCTGTACGAGGTCTGCGATTCGATCTGACGGATCAGCTCCTTCAGATTGCTGACGTTGCCGATATGGATCGTGTTTTGTTGCGCCGAAGCGGAGGGCGTCAGAGACCCCCCCCCTTCCACGAAGGGCAGTTGGAATGTCAGACACAGAAGCAAAAGTACTCTGACATGCCATGAACAGTGGAAAAACTGTTTCATAGAGGATTGATTTAGGTTAGAAATTAAAAGTTGAATAGTTGAATGGGTGTGAAACGGTGAATGAGGCTCGAAAACTCCATTCACCGTTGTCTTTTCATTTCATGAGTACGGTTTTTTCAGGTGTTGGTCGGCGTTATCTGTAAATGGCGACACCGTTCCCCGTCTGAGAGAAGCGGGTGTCGGTCGAGATTGTGAGAATTTCGAGAATATGCCGGAGCGGCATGTCGAAGTCGAGCGTTCCGGTAAAGAGGATCGATCCGAGTGTTTCGTCGCGGAACGAGATGGCGCAGTGGAAGTACTCTCCGACACTCCGAGCGATCTCCGACAGCCGGACATACTGGAACGAACGTTGATTGCTGTTCAGCTCCTCTTCGACGTTGACGTGCTCTACGGCGATCGTCTTTTGTATCGGATTGTAGCTGACCTTCTGTCCCGGTTCAAGTGTCACGGTCCGGTCGTCGGCATGGAAGTCCACCTTGCCTTCAACCAGCACCGTTTCGATGTCCGAGCAGTCGTGATAGGCCTTCATGTTGAATTTGGTGCCCCGCACGATGACCTCGGCGCCTTGACGGGTCGCAACGGTAAAGGATGCGTCAGATTTCTTGC
The DNA here is from genome assembly GCA_944322375.1 of uncultured Alistipes sp. GTDB lineage: Bacteria > Bacteroidota > Bacteroidia > Bacteroidales > Rikenellaceae > Alistipes. The sequence goes on along the minus strand of CALUOX010000021.1, from coordinate 10,130 downwards.
GGATGTCGAAGTAGGCACCGCCGGTCAGCGATACGCGGCGCTGCCGGTGTCCGAAGTCGGCGGCATAGTTCAGTCGCGAATGAGGCATCAACCGAACGGTTGAGCTGTCGGCCAGCCGGATCGTACAGCCCTGCTCTTCGGTCTCGACCAGATAGGAGCGGTCGTCGGTCTGTTCGGGTCGATAGAGCAGCGCGGCGGACAGAAGCACGCCGATGAAAAACATGGCCGCATAACGCATGACCGAACGTATGCGGAGATGCCGTTGGCGGTTGTCCAGCGTCTCTATTCGGCGGCGCAATGCCTGCCAGCCATATTCGGGGTTTACGGCTTGTGCTGCGGATAACCTGTCGCCCGTGAAAAGAACGAAATAGAGTTGTTCGAGATGTCGGCGGTTCGCTTCGGATGCATCGTACCACTGTTCGACTTCGGCGGTTGCGGCATTGTCGAGTTTGCCTTCGAGAAACTCGATCAGCGTGGTGTCGTTGATTTCAATCATAACTTTTTTGACCTTTCATGAATTAATACGGTTCAGTTGGGAATGTTACTAAGACGGATCGTCCATTTTTTCTGGATTTTTCCGTCGGGAATGGACGCCGGCTGTACGGGAAAAGAAAATCCGGCAGAAAGAATCCCTTTCGGGAGTTTCTTCTGTCGGAGCGTGTTGTCTGCCGTGAATGGTTTTGCAACTTCAAATGACGTGGTGTTGGTCGGGCAGGGAGAAGAGCCAGACGAACAGCGGCAGATAGTCCTTGAGCGCTATGCTGAGCAGCCGCAGCGCCTGTCCGATATGATAGTTGACCGTTTGGGGCGAGACGTTGAGTTCGGCGGCGATCTGTTGATGCGTCATTCGTTGCGTGCGGCTCATTTCGAAGATGCGGCGTGTCTGTTCGGGCAGTTGTGCAAGGGCCTCGGCGTAAAGTCGGGCAAGTTCCGTCCCGAGATAGAAGTCGGGGGATTCGATCTGTTCGGCAAACCGCTGTGTCAGTTGCTGGTGCACGCGGTTGCGGACACCCTGGTGAGCAATCCGGTCAAGGGCCTTGTTACGCACGATCATGAACAGCAATCCCTTGAGTGACAGCTCTTCGATAAGTTTGTTGCGGTTCTCCCAGATATAGAGCATCGTATCCTGTACGATATCTTCGGCAACGGCAAGTGACACCCAGCGGGAGGCAAAGCTGCACAGTCCTCTGTAATAAAATCTGTAACACGCCTCGAAACACTGCATGTCCCCGTTGTTGAGGCGATGTATGATCGCCCGGTTGTCGTTGATGTCGTATTTCTGGACCTTCATGGAATCTGCGGAAGCGTCATTTTTCAAGGAACAAAGTTATGACTTTTTTGTCAAATTCAGCGAACGAATTGAAGATTCGAGAAAAGCTCCTGCCGTTATTTCTCAATATTACATGCTGATTTACTGCATCTTGAAAAGAGTTTTGACGCGAATTTCGGGAAACAGGAAAAGTTTTCGTATCTTTGTGCCACACAATTTCAAGCCCGGGAATTATGGTTTTAGCAGAACAGATTAAAGAGGCTGTAAGACGTCAGGTTGCGTTGGGGAGGTGCCTTTGACATCGACCGTAAACGCATAGATCTTCAGAACGAAGAGGAAAAAACACAGGAGCCCGACTTCTGGAACGATGCCGCACGGGCCCGCGAGCAGTTGCGGCGCGTGGCGTCCATCAAGAGCTGGATCACCGACTACGATGCGATCGTCAAGGAGGTGGAGGATTTGGAACTGATGCCCGAATTTTTGAAGGAGGGTGTGATTTCCGAAGCCGAGATGGATGAACATTATGCCCGCACGTTGAAGGACATCGAGGCGCTGGAGTTGCGCAACATGCTGCGTCGCGACGAGGACAAGATGGGAGCCATCCTCGATATCAATGCCGGTGCCGGAGGTACGGAGGCGCTCGACTGGGCGTCGATGTTGCTGCGCATGTACACCCGCTGGGGCGAGGCGCACGGCTACAAGATCAAGATGCTCGACTATCAGGCCGGCGACGAGGTGGGGGTGAAATCCTGCACGATGGAGATCGAGGGTGAATATGCCTACGGCTACCTCAAGAGCGAGACGGGCGTGCACCGCATGGTCCGTTTGTCGCCCTTCAATGCCAACAACAAGCGGCAGACGACCTTTGCGTCGGTTTTCGTCTCGCCGGCGGTGGATGATTCGATCGAGATCGTGATCAATCCGGCCGACATCGAATGGGATACGTTCCGTTCGTCGGGTGCCGGCGGCCAGAACGTCAACAAGGTCGAAACGGCCGTCCGCCTGCGTTATCACGGCAAGGATCCCGATACGGGGGAGCCGGTGGAGTTCCTGATCGAGAACATGGAGACGCGGTCGCAGCTGATGAACCGCGAAAATGCCATGCGGCTGCTGCGCAGCAAGCTCTATCAGCGCGAACTGGACAAACGAATGGCCACGCAACAGGCCCTCGAAGCGGGAAAGAAGAAGATCGAATGGGGATCGCAGATCCGTTCGTACGTCTTCGATGACCGGCGGGTGAAAGATCACCGCACGGGATACCAGACATCGGATGTCGATGGCGTGATGGACGGCAAGATCGACGACTTCATCAAGGCTTATCTGATGGAGTTCGGAGCCGAAGCGTGATGACATTCGTGAGCGAGTAAACAGGGAGACGCTCTCCGCCATGGCGGAGAGCGTCTCCCTTCGCTTGTTCCCGTGTTCCCGGAGCGACTCTTCCCGTTTTCTCCGGAACCTCTGGAACGAAAACGGTGCGGCACCACAATAAAGCCGCATCCCGGATCGTCTTTTGCACGGTACGACGGGGCGGTTGTCGGATGTCGGAATCGCTTGATGCCGCAAATTCCGTCGGCATTGCGATACTTTGAGGAAGATGGCGTTTTTTCGTCGAAAAAATGTACCTTTGCAACGGCTTCGGCCTGTGGCGGCAACGAGCTGTCATCCGGCTGTTTGGCGGTCCGGCCATCGGACGGTTCGGACGGTTGGCGATCGAGGTCGGTCCGGTGTCGGAATCGAAGATCGGAGGTGTGGCCGGGGTGTTCGGAAAGGGTCTCCGTGCGGCGGATACGTTCCGGGCATCCCGAGAACGATCCGACGGAGCCCGACGGAGAGGGCGGAGCGTCATGACTGTCCGGAGGGTAACGGGGTGAGAGGGTAGAGGTGTCTTCCGCCGCGCGAACGGGCCGGAAACCCGTAAAGAGTCCGTAACGGTCTGTAAACAGTCCGCAAACAAAGAGTGAAAAATACAATCATAAAACGTGACACCATGAAAGATCTGACGAAACTCAGTGATCGAATTTTCTATGTCGGCGTCAACGACCGTATGAAACAGCTCTTCGAGGGGTTGTGGTCGCTGCCGCTGGGCGTCTCCTACAATGCCTATGTCGTATGCGGCGAGCGGACGGCACTTATCGATACGGTCGATGCCTGCTATACGGGACGTCTGTTGGCCAATGTCCGCGAGCGGTTGGGCGACCGTCCGCTGGATTATCTGGTCATCAATCATATGGAGCCGGACCATTCGGCGTCGATCGCCGCCATCCGGCAGGTCTATCCCGACGTGCGGATCGTCGGAAACGCCAGGACGCTGCAGATGATCGGCGGCTACTACGGCATTGCCGACGGTACGGTCGAGGTCAAGGAGGGCGATGTGCTCGATCTGGGTGGCCTGACCCTCTCGTTCCATCTTATCCCGATGGTTCATTGGCCGGAGACGATGGTGTCGTGGTGCGCCGAGGAGCGGACGATCTTTTCGGGCGACGCTTTCGGTACGTTCGGGGCGCTCAACGGCGGCGTGACCGATGAGGAGCTGGATGTGGAACCCTTCTGGACGGAGATGGGCCGCTATTATGCCTGCATCGTGGGCAAATACGGCCAACCCGTACAACGGGCGCTGCAGAAGGTCGCGGGACTGGATATCGCCACGATCTGTTCGACGCACGGCCCCGTGTGGCGTCGTGAAATCGGACGTGTGGTGGCGATGTACGATCGTCTGAGCCGCTACGAGGGCGAACCGGGTGTCGTGCTGGCCTACGGATCAATGTACGGAAATACGGAGCAGACGGCCGAACGGATTGCCCGGGAGCTGGTTGCCGCGGGCGTGAAACCGGTGGTGATGTACAACCTCTCGACGGCCGACCTGTCGCAGGTGCTGCGCGATATCTTCCGCTACGATACGCTGATCGTCGGATCTCCGACCTACAACGGGCAGCTCTATCCGCCCGTCGAGAGTCTTTTGTCCAAGCTCTCGGCACGCTGCATTCCGTATCGTCGTTTCGCCTGCTTCGGCTCCTTCACCTGGGCGGGTGCCGCCGTGCGCCGCATGACGGAGTTCGCCGAATCGATGAAGTGGCCGATGATCGGTGCGCCCGTCGAATTGAAACAAGGGTATTCGACGGCGGTTGAACCGGCCTGCCGGGCCCTTGCCGAGGCGGTTGCCGCTGACATGAAATCCTGAGAAACATGAAGACGTTGCGAAAGACTCTTTGCAGTCTGATAATGGGCCTTTTTGCCGGTCTGCCCGTTTGCGGGGCCGCCACCCCGGCGGACGAGGTCATGGTCGGGGCAGCCGATACGGCCGCCTATTTCCCGCTGCTGCGGGGACAACGGGTGGCGGTTCTGGCCAATCAGACCGCACGGGTGGGTGATGAACACCTCGTCGATCTGCTGTATCGCAGCGGCATCGAGCTGACCGGCATCTTCTCGCCCGAACACGGATTCCGGGGTACGGCCGATGCCGGCGAGCATGTGGCCAGCTCGGTCGATGAACGCACCGGCATTCCGATCCGCTCGCTCTATGACGGCCGCACGCGTCGTCCGTCGGATGAGGCGATGCAGTCGTTCGACGTTCTGGTTGTCGATATGCAGGACGTGGGACTGCGATTCTATACCTATTATATCTCGATGCTGCGGATGATGGACGCCTGCGCCGATTTCGGACATCGCGTGATCGTCCTCGACCGGCCCAATCCCAACGGTTCGTATATCGACGGCCCGATCCTCGACATGAACTACAAGTCGGGTGTCGGGGCGCTGCCCATACCGGTGGTACATGGCCTGACGATGGGCGAGATCGCCCGCATGGCCGTCGGTGAGGGGTGGGCGAAGCCGTGCGACCTGAAGGTGGTGCCGTGCCGCAACTACACGCATGCGACACGTTACGAACTGCCCGTTGCTCCGTCGCCCAATCTTCCTACGCAGCGCTCGATCTATCTCTATCCGTCGCTCTGTCTCTTCGAGGGGACGATCGTCAGCCTGGGACGCGGCACGGACCATCCGTTCGAGATCTACGGCCATCCCGATCTTCCGGCCGATCGCTTCCCCTATACCTTTACGCCGCGTCCGACGGCCGGAGCGAAACATCCGCCCCTGGAGGGACAACTCTGTCATGGAATCGATCTGAGCAGCCTTCCCTATGAGGAGATTCTTTCCGAAGGGTTGACGCTTCGTTACGTGATCGAAGCCTGTCGGGCGTTGGATCGGGGTGAAGCGTTCTTCACACCGATGTTCGAGAAGCTGATCGGTGTGGGATGGGTGCGCGAGATGATTCTCGACGGCTGCGCGGCCGGGGAGATCGAGGCGCGCTGGCAGCCCGATCTGGAGCGTTATGCAAAACTCAGAGCGAAGTATCTGATTTACGAATAAATGCCGTATATTTGTAAAAGGTTCGATTTATAAAGGTAATGCCTATGATGGGATGACCCGTTCGATACGCATGTTTTAGACATATGGGAAAAAGCGTTTAGCTTGTGTTCCGGTTCATGAAACTTCGACAAATTCAAACCACCGGGAGTAAAGCGATGACGCTCACGTCGCATGGCGTGGGCTTTACTCGTTTATTTGGTGGTTAGGTAGTCGAAGACCTCATGGATCGATAACAGAGTTCTGTCCGCGCTTTTTTTATGTGCGTATCCATGATTCGGCAGGACGGAATTTGACGGTGTTAATGTAATAATAAATTATGCAATCAGATGAAACGTTTATTGGTTATAGCTTCGATGGTTTTCGTATCTGTCTGCCTCTTTTCTTGTGAAAAAGCGGATTCGGATGAACACTCTACTAATGAAGTTACAGAAGAAAATACGGATATACCGAACTATTATGTAAAGTATCAATTCAGCTGTGCATACAAATATAGTTTGAGATTCACTGTCGAAACCGATATGGGGCCTGAAACTTTTTCCGGCATATATGCAGGGTGGAGTGAAACGTACGGACCCGTATCAAAAGGGTTTCGTGCGAGTATTAGTGTTGATGCCACTGCAAATGTTAAGATTTATGTTAGCCGAGGGAAAGAACCGTTTGTGCTCAAAGCAAGCGGGAATAGCTCGGCAGTCTATACAATAGATTTTTGATCGATGTAATCAAGAATCGAAATCAGGGGGAATGGCTTATTCGTACAAGTCGATGTATTCGCAGCTGTTGCCGACGCGCGCCAGATAACGTTCGAACTCCGTGCGGGCGATGACGACCGTCGCGCGGCAGTCGTTGGGATGAAAACTCAACGTCTCGCAACGACGCAGGTTGCGGTCCAGAAAGAGATGCACATGGTGCTCCGCGTCGTTGATCAGCCCGAAGGGCGATACCGAACCGGGCTTCAGCCCCAGATAACGCTGCATGCGCTCGGGTGATGCAAAGGTCAGTTTTCCCTGATGAAGCCGGTGCTCAAGGTCGTGGATCGCCAGCGAGCGGTCGCAGTCGAAGCAGACCAGATAGTGGCGGTTGCCCTTGTGGTTGCGGAAGAAGAGGTTCTTGCAGTGTTTCGACCCGTCCTGCCGCCAATGGCGTTTCGCCTCCTCGATCGTCGGCGACGCCTCGTGGAAGTAACACGTGTAGGTGATGCCCGCTTCATCCAGCCAGCGGCATACGGCATCGATCCGTTCACTGTCTTGGGGCTTGGCGCCCTGCGCGAAACCTTCGGATACGTTCTCCGCAACAGGGGAGATACGGCCCCTCTCATGCGTTGCGGCGGTTGAGGTTGCGGCGCCCGCCGTGTCCGCGTCGGCGGCTGTGGGGAGGGTGGATGTGTCGGGATCGTTCGTCATAGGGCTGTGGAGACTATTCGACATAAAGTACCAGCCCTTTGAGGTATTCTCCTTCGGGGTGGTAGATGTTGATCGGGTGGTCGGCCGGTTGCGTGAGCTGGTGCAGAATGCGCACACGCCGTCCGGCGATGGCCGCCGCCGAAAAGACCGTCGTGCGGAACAACTCCTTCGATACGGCCTGCGAGCAGGAAAAGGTAAACAGAATGCCGCCCGGCCGGATCTGCGACAAGGCGCGGGCATTGAGCCGCTTGTAACCCTGCATGGCGTTGCCCAGCACCTTGTGGTGCTTGGCGAAGGCCGGCGGATCGAGGATGATCAGATCGTAGCGCGGCCCGATCTCCTTGAGGTATTCGACCGCATCGCAGGCCAGCGTCGTATGGCGCGCCTCCTCTCCGAAATTCAGCCGCATGTTCTGTTCAGCCAGCTGCACGGCCCGTTCCGAGGCATCCACCGAACAGATCTCGCGGGCACCGCCCGCTGCGGCATAGACCGAAAATCCTCCCGTATAGCAGAAGGTATTCAGCACGGTGCGGCCGGCGGCGTACCGTTCGACCAGTTCGCGGTTGCAGCGCTGGTCGAGGAAAAAGCCCGTTTTCTGCCCCTCTTCCCAGTTGACCAGAAAACGATGGCCGTTTTCCAGCACCTCTTGCGAAGGGGTCGCCGCCCTCCCCGTCAGATACCCGTCGATGGCGTTCAGGCCGGCTTTGTAGGGAACCGTCTGGGCGCTCTTGTCGTATATGGCCGTCAGCCGGTCGCCGTAGAGTGCGGTGAGCGCCTGTGCAATCTGCATGCGCGAACGGTACATGCCGACCGAGTGGCACTGGATGACGGCTGTCGTCCCGTAGATGTCGATGACCAGTCCCGGCAGCAGATCCCCTTCGCCGTGCACCAGCCGGTAGCAGGTCGTCTGAGCGTTCTCCGTAAGATGCAGCGTATGACGCAGATCGTAGGCCGAGCGAAGGCGCCGCATCCACCATGCACCGTCGATCGCTTCGTCGTCGAAGGTCAGCACCCGTACGGCGATCGAGCCGATCTGGTAGTGCCCGCGTGCGATGAAGTCGCCCGAAGCCGTATGGACATCGACCGTCTCCCCCTCGGCAAGCGTCTCGCCCGGACACTCCACGCGTCCGATCGCACCCGAAAAGATCCAGGGATGACGGCGCAAAAGGGATTCCTCCTTGCCTCTGCGCAGATAAATGCGCGGTCGGGTTATTTTTTGCATAGCGGTTTCTCGGTATTTTGCAGTGTATGGTAGATTTCGGTGCAGATCCATGCGTCGGTGGCGGCATAGAGCTTCTGTTGTTCGGTCAGATTCGCTGCTTCCCAGTTGCTCAGCCGCTGGGCCTTGGAGATCCGTTTCCCCAAAACGATGGCCGAAAGTTTGCGCAGGCTCTTCTCTTCGATGCCCCATTCGGGTGCTATCTGCTGCAAATCGACAAACCCGTCGGGCCGGAATCTCCGCAATACCCGCAGCGAACGGATGTCGCCGGCGACATCCGCACCGATCTTCAGTACCTCTCTGTTCTCCAGCAGCTTTATCAACGGTTTCCCGAACCGCATCCGGCACAGCCGGAAAAGGTAACAGCAATCCGGTGCGGAGAGCTGCAGCAATGCAACCCGATGGGTGACTCCGGCCTTGAAGGAGGGGCGCGTCTCGGTATCGAATCCCACGATGCGTGCTGCGGTGAGCCTGCGACAGGCCGCTTCGATCTGCTTCTCGTTATCGACGACGACGATCGGCCCTGCGAATTGCGCTGCCGGCAGTTGTGCCGTTTCTTCGTTCGTGATGGTGTGCCGGAACGTGCGTTCTTCCATAGATTTCCTTACAAGTGTCACAAAGTTACCGATTAATTGCGAGTTTTCCGCTTTCGAGCGTCGAAATTTTCCCCTCTTCCAGCAAATGTTCCACCGCATGGAGGATGATCGAGGCTTCGCACCGGAATGCCGCAACGACCTCCTTGACCGTAACCGGTTCATTGCCGATCAGTTGCAGGATACGTTCCTCGATCTCAGGATCGGCTTTGGCCGCTTTGGCCCGTTTGCGGGCCGTCAGACAGCAGTCGCAAACCCCGCATGCCGAGGGATTCTCCACCCCGAAATAGCGTTCGAGAACCATGCTGCGGCACGCTTCTTCGTTGGCGGCATAGGCAACCATGCGGGTAAAGCGTTCTTCGGCCTGTTCAATCCGGAAACGGTAGGTTTCGGGTGCGATGTACAGATCGGCGGCCGGAAGCCGCTCGCTGTCGAAAAAGAGCATCGGCGAAGTGTTGGACGGAATGTAGCGGATGACCCGCATCTGCCATAATCGTTTGAGCAGTTCCCTGACCTTTTCGACCTTGAATCCGCCCGCTGTGGCGATCTCCTGTTCGTCGATGGGCCGGAAGTCGGTAAAAACGCCGTCGTAGAGCCGCAGGATGGTGCGCAGGAAGTGATCGAGATCGTTGCGTACGACCCGCAGCTTGTAGAGGTCGTCGCGGCTGATGCAGAAGATGATCCTTGCCGGATTGCGCAACTCCTCGGTCAATGTCAGGTACCCGTTCTGCTGAAGCAGCCGCAGCGCGGCAAGGACTTTGCCCGAATAGAGATGGAATTTGGCGCAGAAATCGTGGAGGTTGAAGAGAAACGACGCCTGCAACCCGTCGCCGATACCCACTTGCAGGTAGGAACAGATCTTTTCATAGACCTCTTTGATCTGGTCGAGCGGCGGAAACTGCTGTTCGATGCGGCGTCGGGTGCGTTCGACATCCGATTCTCCCACCAGCAGCACGGCATAGGCCCGACGGCCGTCGCGGCCTGCGCGTCCCGCCTCCTGATAGTAGCTTTCGAGCGAATCGGGCATCGAATAGTGGACGACGAAACGCACGTCGGGTTTGTCAATCCCCATGCCGAAGGCGTTCGTTGCGACCATGATGCGGTAGCGCCCGTCAAGCCACTCGTCCTGTCGGAGCGAGCGCTCCACGTTCGACAGTCCGCCGTGGTAGCAGACCGCCGGAATCTCCTCGTCCCGGAGGAATTCGGCAAGCTGCTCGCTTCCTTCGCGCGTCCGTACATAGACAATTCCGCTGCCCGGTACGTTGCGGACGATGCGGAGCAAC
>CALUOX010000020.1 GCA_944322375.1 uncultured Alistipes sp. | reverse complement strand
TATTGTTTCGAAAACGGCTCGCTCTCACCGCTGGGCTTCCACATATTGAGCGGCGACGGGTTCAACGGCTCCATCCCCGTCCCCGGAACCGGCCGTCTGGTAATGTGCGGTTTCTCGGACCGGGAGTTGGTCGCCCGACTATTGGAACTCGACGTCGATACGCGTCGCTGCCGGACTACCCGGATGCAGAATGTAGATCCCTGGTCGAATCTTCTCCCGTTTGGTGACGACTGGGTGCTGATCAAAGGAGCGTGCGACTCGATGCGGCTGGATTTCGCCCGGCTCTGGAACCGCACGACCGGCGAGGTGCTGCGCATCCGTCCCGGGATGTTCGGCAGCGAAAAACTCGAACACATCGGAAGGCTGAGCGATGGCCGTGTGGTGTTGACCACACTTCGCTCCCATGTGGGACAAGTCGTGCACTTTCCCGCAGATTTCTGGAATTTCCTCCGCACGGCCAGCCGTCCGCAAACTCTGGAGCCAATGCAACCCTACGAAACACTCTATCCAGATATTCCGCTGACACTGCCCGAAAGATCATAACCCAAAAGCACACAATTGCTATACTCGTAATTATTACCTCATAAAAAGACCTTGCTTTTTTGAGGCTGGTCCTCAAAATGTTCTCCACATTCTCTCCGAAGGTGATACAATGTGTGAGAGTGAACGGATAGAGCAAATCTGAAGGTATCGTAGCTCAAAGACGACAAAACAATATCCATTCCTTTCTACCACAAAAACAAGTCACAAAATCATGACGAAATCCGGCCAATAATCTTGCATACAATCCATCCTATGACCTCGGCTTGTCGCTACTAAACGGGAAGAATGACAACTAAAAACCGCCCAGTAAACTATTTGCAAATTACCTTATATAAATTGATTAAAAATGAACAGAAACCCCATAATCCACCACCTGAAAGTATTACAGCGATAATTCGAGATAATATTGTTGAGAAATTCTTGAATCCCTGAATAGCAAAATACATCAGAATTATGGCTATTATCAATCCTATTACAGCCTTTAGCATAATCCTCTTATGATTTGTAATCTGTAAAGATAGTTTCTCAATTTCTGTTCTGAATTGAATATGCTTATCTTCCAATGCTTTTATCCGCTGGCTTAATAGAGCATTATTATCGGCCTCTTGTTTTTGGGCATCCAATGCCTCTTTAATCTTTTGTGCTTGTTTGACCTTACGAGTTTTTTCCTTCTCTACAATACTAATAGCCTGCTGTTTTGCTAAATTCTTATCTTGTACAACCAATTCATTGAAATGTGCAATTTTTTTAGCTGATTGACAAGCAACTGATTCCAAAAGAATGCGATAATCTTCGTCAGATACACTATCCAACGATGAAATTGCAGCTTCAAATTCTCCAATTAACTCTTTACTTGCTATTTCTTCGTTCAACGTTGTGGCCATCAATTCTCGCAATCCAATCTTTCGAACTTGGGATGTTAACTTTGCAGGATCTTTCAACCATAGCATACTAGTAAGAACATCCGGCAAAACAATTTCAGTTACACCTTTTACGGATGCATGTTCTTTATTAAACAGAAGAAGATCATAGTTTGTTGTAACAAACCAGTATTTACCTTTTTGGAAACTACTTATTACAGCTCCACGCTGTTCCCTAACAAATAAATATGCAGCAACATCATGAAAAGCATTACCCTTCTTTTTACGGGTATCTTTCAATGCTTTTACATCAGGACTTTTCTCAAATTTCTCCAATAAAGGTGTTCCTATATTTTCTTTCGAAACTTTAAGCGTTTGACAAACATAATCTTCAATTCTAGCGCCAATATTAATTAACCATGCCTTATTTCTACCTAACCTTAAGCATGCATCATTTATAGTCGTAATAGGTTGTTTATTATTATAGCTGTCAACCGCATTAGAAATTACTTCACTGAGTTCATTTAAAGTGACAGATAAAACTTTAATCGTACCACCTGTATTTCTGATTAAATCTAATAATTCCAATGCTGGTTTTGTCTCCTCTTCTTTTTGTAAATCTAAAGCTCGCAAAATAAGAGGTGTATCAATGTAGTAAACTTCATTAGAAGCAAAATTAGTTTCAACATTGATTCCTGATTCCAAAAAACCTGCTACTATGGTACCTAAATACAATTGCTCTGCAATTTGAAACAACTCATCATCAGATGTATTTAAGTATTCTAAGAATTGGACATGATAAATGAAGGAATGTTCAATATCATCCCTTTTAATCACGCCATTGCCTCTAAAAAAAGAAGCAATTTGACATTTGTTCCTATCCAAGAAATCCGTTAACGATGGAAGTTTTGACGAATCAATCTGTTCAGTTGCAAGATATGTATTAAAAGCCAATTCAAGTTTTGATGCATTCCGTAAGCCTTTTTTATATTTTGCCTCTAACTCTGTAAAAGAATATTGAGTTAATTGGAACGAATTACCGTGTTCAAAACATTGCGCTCCTAATTCAGTTTTCTTGCGTCGTGATAAAGAAGAAAAGACAGACTCTATTAATTTTCGAACAATAAGAACAGGAACATCAATTCCATATTCTTGTTTTATAATTTCTTGAATATCTTGGACTGTCCCTTGAGAAGCACCTCTTAAGCTATATAAACTCAATGCTCTTTTGCAGATAGGTACATATACATGATTATATAAATCATTCTGATTTTCTGTCAAGGCAGCAAGGAAACAATAATTTGCCAATGTATCATTTAAGGTTTTCATAATCTACCAATTAAGAAAGCAGCGATAAAGAATCAGATGTATATAACAAAAATAGTGAAAATACCGGAATTTATTTCATCCGAGGTTTAGATTTGCTTTCTAGATCTAATTTAGCAGGATAATTTTCCGACAAAAATCACCCTGCTAACAGCCAAGTCAAACATCATTCACAGCACGTGTGGGGAAAATGTGGGGAAAATCCAGAAAATAAAAATCGCTTAATCCGTATATATCAACAGATTAAGCGATTTTACTGGTACCCAGAGCCGGGGTCGAACCGGCACGATATTGCTATCATTGGTGTTTGAGACCAACGCGTCTACCGATTCCGCCATCTGGGCCTCCTGGATTCCTTCGTGGGATCGGGAGCACAAATGTACGGATTAATTCGCAAATTGCAAACTCTCCAGAAAGAAAATTCATTGCCTCAAGGTATTTTCAACCGTTCGGCCCGTCGGAAGATTCTCGCTGTATTTTGTTGAAGCCTTCTCCGTCCGTGGTCTTTTCACCCCGATTCAACTGGTTCTTTGCAAGCCATCTCGGGCGTTTCCATACTCTTGCCGCAGCCCGTTTCCGGTCGCTCCATTCCCGGATGGAACTCGATTCCCGGACTGGCCTTGAGCGGGCGATCGAGGCGCTCCGCCCCTCTGTTCGGGCCTGTGAAAAGCCCGTAATAAAAGATGTGTTTGAATTCAGACTTCTCTTGGGAATGTATCATTCCAGCCCGAGTTTCCGATTGCGTATCGTGGCGATGCCGGATACGTTGCGAACAGGTCCGTTCCGTCCGGAATGGTTCCTGTCCGGTACGACTTGCGTTTGAAGATCTCTCCAAGTGCGGTGACGGCCGGAGACGGCAATCACATCTGAGCAAAGTGTTCGCGCAGACGGTGCGTTTTGGCGGCTCCGATCAATCGGGTCAACTCTTCGTCCGAGGCCTCGCGGATGCGGGCAACGGTCCGGAAATGTGACAGCAGTGTCTCGATGGTTCGCGGGCCGATCCCTGTGATCCCTTCCAACTCGCTCTTCAGAAAGTTCTTGCTTCGTTTCTGCCGGTGGAAGGTGATGCCGAAGCGGTGTGCTTCATCACGGATGTGGCAGACGACCTTGAGCGGTTCACCCGTGCGACTCAGGTAGTAGGGCATCGAATCCCCCGGATAATAGATCTCTTCGAGCCGTTTGGCAAGTCCGACGATCGGAACCTGCTTCTCGATCCCCAGCTCGCACAGGACTGCGTAGGCGTTCGACAACTGTCCCTTTCCGCCATCGACGATCACCAGGTCGGGCAACTCGGCGCCTTCGGCCATGAGGCGCGTGTAGCGCCGGAAGACGATCTCGCGCATCGAGGCGAAGTCGTCGGCCCCGACGACCGTCTTGATGTTGAAGTGACGGTACTCCTTGCGTGACGGCCGGCCGTCGCGGAAGACGACGCACGAAGCAACCGGATTGGTCCCTTGCAGGTTGGAATTGTCGAAACACTCGATGTGGCGCGGCGGACGTGGCAGCCGCAGCTCTTTCTGCATCGCTGCCATCAGCCGTTCGGTATGGCGTTCGGGATTCTTGATCTCGAGGTTTTTGAGCTGTTCGGCCCGGTAGATGCGGGCGCTGCGCTCCGAGAAGGCCAGCAGATCGGCCTTCTCGCCCCGTTTGGGTATGGTAAAGGTTACGCCGTCGAAGAGTTGTGCGGCCGCCGGCATAAAGGGTACGATTACCTCGCGGGCGAGCTTTCCGCCGGCGAATGTTTCGGCAAAGTGCTGGATCGCCAGCGACAGCATCTGTGCGCGGTCGGTGTCGATGCCCGGCGTGAGCCGGATGGTCGAAACGGCCGTGATCGAACCGTTGCGGATGCGCAGAAAATTACAGAAGGCCGCCGAGGCATCCTCCTCCTCGATGAGCGAGAAGACATCGACATCGACGATGCGGGCGCTGACGATGACCGATCGCGCCGAGTAGTTCTCCAGCGCTTCGAGCCGCGATTTGAAGCGTTGCGCCGCCTCGAACTGCAACGCTTCGGCGGCACGCTGCATTTCGCCCTCGAGGTAGGTGCGCACGGGTCGCAGATCGCCCTTGAGGACGGCAATGGCCATGTCGAGCAGCTGTTGGTACTCCTCGGCGCTTTGTGCTCCGATGCAGGGTCCCTTGCAGTTGCCCAGGTGGTATTGCAGACAGACGCTGTACCGCCCGCGGGCGATGGCTTCGGGCGCGAGGTTGAGCGAGCAGCTGCGCAGCGGTATCACCTCGCGGATGAACTCCAGAATGCTGTGCTGCATCGCGACCGACGAGTAGGGCCCGAAGTAGAGCGAGCCGTCGCGCTGCAGCTGCCGCGTGGATTGTATGCGCGGAAAATTTTCGCGGCGCACGACGATCCAGGGATAGGTCTTGTCATCCTTGAGGAGGATGTTGTAGCGGGGTTGGAGCTCTTTGATGAGCGAATTTTCCAGCAGCAGGGCGTCGGCTTCGCTGTCAACGACGATGTGTCGGATCTCGACGATCTGCCGCACCATGACGCGCACCTTGGGTGCATGGTCCTTGTTCTGTATGAAATACGAGGAGACGCGTTTGCGGAGGCTCTTGGCCTTGCCGACATAGATGATCGTCCCCGTACGGTCGAGGAATTGATAGACGCCGGGCTTGAGCGGCAGCAGAGCCACCTGTTCCTTGAGCGGCAGACGATCGGTTTGTTCCATGGCGGTGTGCTTTCAGATCGGACGTTATCGGAGTAGCCAGGCAAGGTAGCCGCCGTAGATGAGCAGGAAGATGGCCCCTTCCCAACGGTCGAGAAGCCGCCGGCGGAAGGTGAAGGCCGTGACGAAGAGCAGCAGCGAGCTGAGGACGACGGCTCCCAGGGTAACGGCGTCGATTCCGCCCGGAGTGAGCGGCATGGCCGTGGCGCTGAGACCGAGGATCAGCAGAATGTTGGCAATGTTCGATCCTACGACGTTTCCCAGAGCGATGTCGGTCCGTCCCTTGCAGACGGAGACGACCGATGAGGCGAGTTCGGGCAGAGAGGTGCCGCCGGCAACAAGCGTGATGGCGATGACGGACTCGCTGATGCCGAGTTTGCGGGCGATCGTCACGGCGTTCTGGAGGAACATCTCGCCGCCGGCGATCAGTGCCGCGAGTCCGCCGACGATCATGAGCGCCATGATCCATCCGTTGGTTGTTCGGGGTGCGGTCTGGGAGTCCTCCTGCGAATCGGCCCCTTCACGCCGCACGGCACGCGCGGAGAGCCAGACGGTCAGGACATAGAGCGCCAGCATGATGATTCCTTCGATTCGACCGATGCGTGGCGTGGCGCCGAAGATTCCGTCGGCGAGGGTGATGCAGAGGATCAGCGAGGCGGCCACGCCTATGGGCAGGTCGCGACGGATGTTGCCTGCCGTCAGCGGCAGGGGACGTATGAGGGCGCAGATACCCAGAATGAAGAAGGCGTTGAAGAGGTTCGAGCCCACGACATTGCCGACGGCCATGTCGCCCTGTCCTTCGAGAGCCGAGAGGAAGCTGACGACGAGTTCGGGAGTTGAGGTTCCGACGGCCACGATGGTCAGTCCGATGAGAAACCCCGGGACGTGGAAGCGTGCGGCAAGGGCGACCGATCCGTCGGTGAGGTAGTTGGCGCCGGCAAGGATCAATACCAGTCCGACGAGAAGCCAAAGAAATTCCATGTCAGTCTTAACTGTTCGATTTTGGGCAAAGATACGAAAAGTCGGGCGCAGAAGCAAGCGTCAGTTTGATTCTGACGGGACGGAGCGTGCAAGGTGCTGCCAAAGATACATAAAGTCGGGACAGCACCGGAGGACGGCTGGAATCTGTCGGAACGGAGCGTCTTGGGAACGGCCAAGGTCGGATGCCGGACCGAATCCACGGGGATGGAATATTCGGGATGAAGCCAAATGTTTCAAAAGTCGGGACAGCACCGGAGGGCGATTTGAATCTGTCGGAACGGAGCGTCCGAGTGGAGTCAAAGGTTGGATGCCGGACCGAATCAACGGGGACGGATGCTCTTCGGATTGTCAAACATCGGATCTGTGAACCATCCACGCCGGTAGAACCGATCCCGTTGCCGACCTGTCAACGGGTTGCTCCGGAGCCTCTGTCGGAATAAACTTTACGGGGGAGGCTATGACATTCCTCCGTTTTTCGTACCTTGAACTCCCGAAATCGAAAAGAGATGATACGGATATACGAAACAACGGAAAAATCCCGGCGTGTGGTGACGGGTGTGGATCGGCTGCTGCGACAGCTTGCCGCGACATTGCCGCCCTTCGACGAAGAGCGATTGGGCCGGATCGTTGCGACCCCCGATGCACATCTGCTGCTCGCGGAAACTGCCGACGGCCGGATTGTCGGGATGTTGAGCGTGGCACTTTACGACGTGCCGTCGGGCCGCAAGGCCTGGATCGAAGATGTCGTGGTGGATGCTGCCGCACGCGGCGCCGGTGTCGGAGAGCGGCTGGTGCGGGAAGCGTTGACGCTCGCACGCCGCGAAGGTGCCGTAAAGGTTCTGCTGACCTCGAATGCCGCACGGCAAGCCGCTCACCGTCTCTATGAACGGGTCGGCTTCGTCCGTTATGACACCGACGTCTTCCGCTACGAATTTTGACGGCGTATGCCCCTCCCGTCTTCTCGTCTGCCGGGGGACGGGGCGGGTTTCAATCGGAGGGTTCGCGGAAAATCCGCAACGGCTGTTTCTCCGTTGCGGGTTCGGACGGTTTATGCGTCTTGTACCGTGTCGCTCAGCTCGAGTGTTTCGGCCGTGAAGGGCTCGCTGCCGAGCGGCAGGATCATGGCGCGGTCGGCCGAGGTGTCGCCCGTTCCGAAATCGAAATCGTCCCGCGTGTGGAAACGTACGGGTATGTCGCCCGAGAACCCGAAGCCGGCATACCATCGGCGCAGCGATTCGCTGCCCGGAATAAGGGCTGCCCGGCGGAACCCTTCGTTGCGGCATGCGTCGAGCGCCCGATGCAGCAATCCACCCGCCAGCCCTTGCCTGCGGCATTCCGGTGAGGTGGCAACGGCATAGATGTAGGCCGTATCGCCGAAGGGAATCACATGCAGCATGGAGACGATCTTCCCCTCGTGCCGGACGGCCAGGAGGCGTGCCGGATCATAACGGGTCAGCAGGAACTGTTCGATGTCGTCGTCGGTGTCGTCGAAGCACTCCCGCCACAGGGCTCGGATCTGCAACTGTTCCTCGTTGAGTCGCTGGGCCGTGAGTTTCGGCTGGAGAAAGGCCGGATGGTAGGAGAGTTTCGACTGGCGCAGACCGTCGAGTCCGAGATCCTCCTCGCGGTCGATGAGCGTGTAGGTCTCGGGCAGGTGCTGTACGAAGAGCTGGTTGATCATCGTGAAGGCTCCGTCGTAATGCGTGTCGGCCTTTTCGACGTGCACGCAGAAGGCGTGGTCGTTGATGGCCGAGCCGAAGGTGAACGCTACAAGCGTCTCTCCGACATACAGCGCCCCGCCTTGCAGCTCCAGCTCCTCGAAATGGTCGAAGGCCCGCTGCATGGCGCGTTGTTCGGCCGTCAGTTCCGTGCGGTGTCCTTCGTGCTGGGACCGCCACTCGCGTTCGAGCCGCATGCATTCGGGTATCAGCGCCGGAGTCAATGGCTCGTACCGGTATTCGTACATCGCCTCGAAACGGTTGATATGGTTCCGCTTGGGCTGGTATTTGCGTCCGGCGAGGGTTCGCAGGTCAACGGCGTTATAGACATAGTCCTCATAGTCGCGGTTGCGCCAGATGCCGAACTCCGGATGGGCGCGCCGCACCGCTTCGGCCCCTTCACGTGTCAGTCCCGAAAGCCGCAGCGGTTGCCCGAACTGCCGGGCATCGGCCTCGAGCCGCGGGATGAGGTGGGTGAAATCGCCCGCTCCGAGCGGCTGCATGTACCCGATGTGGTGACTTCCGTCGATATAGAAACGGATGAGCAGAAATCCATCCTCGATGCACCAGGCGCTGCGGTAGGTTCCCTCCCAGCAATACATGTTGGCAAAGGCCAGATCACAGTTGCAGATGCCCGACGGACGGGTGTATTTTTCGATGGCGGCCTTGTCTTCGAGCCGCACGGGATGAAATTCCATAAAAAGGTTATTCGACAGTAAATTTTTTGTGTTCAATATGCGTGTAATACTGTTGGATGAAGGCTCGTGTCTGACGTTCCAATGCTTCGGTCTCGACGGTTGGTGCGAGTGGCCGGCTCCGTTGGATGTCGTTGAGGTCGTAGAGTCCCGTGACGCGCCGTTCGTCGAAGAAGAGAATCCGATTGTCGGTAACCGCCTCGAATTCGTTGTCGTAGCATAGCGCGAAACTGCCGCCATCGGGTGCCGGTTCCCGGAAGAGGTCGCGGCCGAAGGCAAAGTAGGGTTCTTCGTCGCAACCCGTGAGCCCGAGCAGTGTCGGCATGAGGTCGATCTGCGAGACCGCTTCACGGTACTCTCCGCGTAATGATCCGTCGGGTGTATAGAGAAATCCGATGATGTGGTGGTTGCCTGGAAATGTTCGTGTGACGTCGGCGAATTTCTCACTCGATACATGATCGGCAACGAATACAAAAACCGTGCGTCGGAACCACTCTTCATTCCGGAAACGGTTGAAAAATGCGCGGAAAGCGTTGTCGGTATAGGCTACGCATTTGTGGTTGCGGGTAAGTCCGTCGGGCAGGCGGTCGCGCCAGGCGTCGGGTACGACGAAGGGGTGGTGCGACGAAAGCGTGAAGAGCGATGCGAAAAAGGGCTCTTGCAACCCCCCCCCGCTCAACTCTTCGCCCAGAAACTGCAGGAAGGGTTCATCCCAGATGCCCCAATAGCCGTCGAAATCTCCCGTACCATGTTTTTCTTCGTACTCTTCACGGCTGTACAGACGTTCGATGCCGGCCGACCGGGCATAGGCGCCGAATCCCATCGATCCGGCCGACGATCCGCAGAAGAAAGCCGTTTCATATCCTTTGTCGCGCAGGATGCGGGGCAGCTGGCGGGTCGGAGCCAGCGCCTGCGGCATCAGTACGAAGGGGGTCTTGAACGAAGGAATCGACCCCAGTACGGCGGGCAGAGCCTGAATCGACCGTGAACCGTTGGCATACATGCGGGTAAAGCAGTATCCCTGCTGCATGAGCGAATCCAGAAACGGCGTAAATCCTTTGTCCGGCAGGTTGGCGTAGAGATCGGGCGAGAGGTGCGCGGAGTGCTCGGCCGACATGCTCTCCATGACGAAGAGGACGATGTTGTAACCGGCTAACGGAGCCTTGCCGATGGAGTCGGGCCGATGGACGGGCGAGTAGATGCTTTCGAGCTCTTCGGGCGTATAATAATGCTGATACGTCACGCCTTTGCCCTGACCGATGGTCCGCAGAATGCAGAAGGGATTCGACAGAATCAGATTGGCGCGGTCGTTGTCCGAGGCGTAGAGTGTGGCGTTCGAGAGGGTGATGGGGCGGGTCATGCGGGTCATGCCGCCGCGCATGCCTGCAACGGAGAGAAGAGCAGCAAGTACCAGCAGCGTCAGCCCGCCGCCGTAATATCCGATTGCCGTGCGGCAGAGCGGTTCGGGGCGTGCTTTGCGGCCTCCGGCCCATGCCAGCAGGGCGATCAGCACAATGCCGGCCAGCAGCAGCGGAATGTTCTCGCCGAGGAATTTCCCGACGAGTTGCAGCGAGTTGTCGTTCTCGGCAAAGAAGATCTCTTCGGCAGTGAATCGCTTCTGCGTGTAGCGGAAATAGACGGCATCGGCCAGATTGACTGCCACGACCAGCAGCGCGTTGACGATTACATAGTAGAAATAGAGTATTCGCTGCCACCAGCGGCGTTCGCGCAGGTGCAGCGGTATGAGCGACAGCAGGACGAGGACGGCATTGGCGTAGAGGATCGAAACGGTATCGAATTTCCATGCTCCGGCAATCAGGGCCGGCAGTTCTTGCGTCGAGAGAGCTCCGATCGTCGCGTAATTGTAGCGCCAGAAGAGCAGACGGCACACCGCCAGCACCGCATAGAGCAGTGCCAGCCGCCATACGAGCAGAGCGACATGGCTCTTGAAGAATCTTTTCATGCGCAGCAGGGTTTTCCGGAGCGACGGTCTTCCGCAGCATCTTTGTCGTGATTCGCAGCGGGATTTTTTCGTTCTGTTCGTGTGGAGCAACGTCTGATTGTCATGAGTCGGGTTCCGGACAACCGTTTACGTCCGGAACAGGCATCTCTTTTGCTCTTCTCCCGATCGGTTATTCACAAGCCTTGAGCGACATGTCGAGCGAGCGGATCTGGTGTGTCAGCGCCCCGACGGAGATGAAATCCACGCCTGTTTCGGCATAGGTGCGCAGCGTATCGAGCGTGATGCCGCCGCTCGACTCCGTTTCGCAGCGTCCGGCAACCTTCTCGACGGCGCGGCGTGTCGCCTCGGGCGTGAAGTTGTCGAACATGATGCGATCGACGCCTCCCGCCTCGAATACCAGATCGATATCCTCCAGCGTGCGGACCTCGCATTCGATCGGAATCTCCTTGTGATGCTCCTTGAGGTAGGCTTTGGCTCCCCGGATGGCGGGTATGATGCCGCCGGCGAAGTCGATGTGGTTGTCCTTGAGCAGAATCATGTCGAAGAGCCCCATGCGGTGGTTCTCGCCGCCGCCCAACTTGACGGCCATCTTGTCCAGCACACGCATGCCGGGCGTCGTCTTGCGCGTATCGAGGACCTTCGTGTGGAGGCCTTCGAGGCGTGCAACATAGACGGATGTCTGGGTTGCCACGCCGCTCATGCGCTGCATGATATTGAGGACGATGCGCTCGGCCTGCAGCAGTGAACGCAACGTGCCGCTCACGTAAAAGGCTACGTCTCCGGGCTTGACGCGCGTGCCGTCTTCGATGCGTTGGTCGAACTCGACCGTCGGGTCGAGCCGTTGGAAGACGATGCGGGCAATCTCGATACCGGCGATGATTCCCTCCTGTTTGCAGAGCAGACGCATGCGGCCCCGTTCTTCGGCCGGGATGCAGCAGAGCGACGTATGGTCGCCGTCGCCGATATCTTCGCGTATGGCGAGGTCGATCAGCGCATCGACATAGGGTTTGTATTCAGCTTTCATCTGTAAGGTTTGTTTTGGCGGGGCGTTTTGTCCTCTTTTGATTCATTCGAATCAGCCGCAGGGGCCCGTGCGCCAGATTTCGGGCAAAGATACGAAAAGTCGAGCGCAGAGACAAATGAAAACTCTGTTTTCGATTTGGCTGTGCCGAGACGGAGTATCTAAGGCGGAGCCAAAGTACGAAAAGTCGGGCGCAGAAGCAAACTTCAATTTGGCTATGCCGAGACGGAGTATCCAAGGCGAAGCCAAAGTACGAAAAGTCGGGCGCAGAGCCAAATGAAAACTTTGTTTTCAATTTGGCTCTGCCGGGACGGAGTATCCAGGGCGCAGCCAAAGTACAAAAAGTCTGGCGCAGAGAGAAATGAAAACTTTGTTTTCAAATAGGCTCTGCCGGGATGGCGGATCTTCGATTTAGTCAAAGAGGGAAAAGTCCGGGGCAGAGATAAATGCGGCCACGGTTTTCGCTATGGTGCTGCCGGGACGGCGTATTCAGGGCGCCGCCAAAAACAGGAAAAACCGAGTGCAGGTTCGGATGCCGGTTTGATCCTTTTGGAACGGAGCACCCAAGGCGGAGCCAAGGTCCGAAAAATCGGACGTGGAGACGGGGATCCTTTAATAACTGCCGGTGGAGCACTCAAGGCGGGTGCGGCCATGAACGGCCGGACCTCCCTTGCACATAGGCGTCCGATGCATCGGAATCCTGTCAGTCGGGATTATTCTGTGCCGTTTTCCCCGGTCATTTCGTTTATGAGCAGCGCCCCTTCGTAATCGACCCTGTATTCACCGGCGCAGACAAAGCGTACGCGGCAGATAATCCCGTCGATGGTTCCATTGACCCCGGTGAGGCGGTAGCGCTCCATGGGCTGATACGATCCTGCAGCGGCAATCAGGGCTTCGGGTACGATGCTCTCGACCGAGAAGGAGACGGCATTGCCCTCGCCCGTATAGCCGATGGCCGGAATGCGCATCTCGACGGCCGGCATCTCGGCGGCAAATCGTGTCTGGTGCATATAGACAATGAGCTGCCGGCTGCCGTCGGATGCTGCGGCGGCAAATTCAAAACGGGCATTCTCGTCGGTGTAGGTGGCACCCTTGCTGTCGGTGACGGTCGAACGTCCCAGAAAGTGCATGGCGGCACCGGTCAGACGTCCGTCAACAATGGCGTCGTTGCGTGTCGCATAGCGGGTTCCTGTCGTCTCTTCTTCATCGTTGCTGCAGGCGGCGCAGGCCACAAGTGCAAGCATCAGGAGGATCTTTTTCATCGTTTTTTATCGTTTCTTATGTTGATATCGAGTGAAATGCCGAAGGTGCGGGGACGACCGTACTGAACGAATTCGTTGCCGATGGACTTGAAGTAGAAGACTTCGTAACGGGTACCGGTAAGATTGCGGCCCCAGAGCGAGACGGTGTAGCGGTCGTGTTCGAAGCGCAGCGTGGCGTCGGCAAGGGCGTAAAACGGTTGTTTGCGGGAGTTCTCTTCGTTCCAGCGGATCGGACCTGCGGCGTTGACACCGATCTGCAGCACGAGGTCGCCAAGCCATTTCACCCCTGTCGGACGGCTCCACGTTGCCGTTCCGGAAAGCGTATGCTGCGGAACATAGGGGAGGTAGTTGCCCTTGTAGCTGATGCGTTGCGGCGTCCCGTCTTCGGCCTCGACCGTCGTGTCGTAACGCCGGAACCGGGCGTCGGTGAAGCCATATGCCAGATCGAACTCCAGCGAACGGTGGGGATGGAGCTGCAGCGACAGCTCCACGCCGCGGCTCCAGGTGCGGCCGGCATTCGTCATCATGCGGCCGGTGGTCTGTCCTTCGGGGAAGACCGTGAGCTGCTGGTTGCGGCAGTCGATCCAGAAGAGTGCGAAATCGCCGCGCAGCGTCCCCTCAGCAGTGGTGAAATGACCGCCGATCTCATAGTTCCAGCTGTATTCCGGTTCGTACGACATCAGGTCGGGCTCGTCATAGGCCAGTCCCGACACCATCTGCCATTTGATCTTCTCCTGTAGAATGTCGGAAAACATCTGCGTGTTGAACCCGCCGGCCTTGTATCCGCGTGCGATCGAGAGGTAGAGATTGCTCCGGGTATTGAATTCCCATGTCGCCGAGAGCGAAGGCAGAAGCTCCACATAGGAGTGGGCGATGCGGTTCGTTTCGTCGATATGAATCTCGGCCGGCAGGGGTGCGGCGCCGTTGATGCTTACGGCATAGGCCATGTCGGCCCGGCTGCGGTAGCGAAGCCGCGTATGCTCGTAGTCGGCGCGTATGCCGGCCGTGAAGAGCCAGTGTCCGGCCCGCAGACGGGATTCGTGGTAGAGCGCCGCGCCATAGACCGGATTCCGAAATTCGGACGACAGCAGCAGTTCATCGGCATCCATCGAATAGACGAGGTTGTCGTCCGTATTGGCGTTGTCGAGGATGAGCCGATCGATGCCGGTGCGTTTGAAAAGTACGGGCGCTTGCATCGTGCGGTGGCGGTAGAAGCCGAAGGCGCCGACAAGCCACTGGTAGCGTCCCGTGCCGCGTGACCGCAGGACCAGATCCTCCGTGACGGCGTGATCCTGCTTCGCCTGCGTGAGCGTGAAGTAGGATTCGGGCAGGAAATCCTGATCGAGCGTCATGCGGTCGTCGCTGAACTGGTAGCTGGTGATCGAGGCGATCTCCCACCGCTCGGCGGCATAACGCACCGTCAGCCCGTCGTTGAGCGACGTGCGGCGGTAACCGGCCGGATCGTTGTAGGCGATGCGTCCCGTAGCGACCGATGCGTAGGGGTAGCCGCCCTGATCGAGAAGCCCGATCGAGAAGGTGTTGTCCACGCTCCATCGGTCGTCGGGCCGGAACTGCAGACGGAGGCGCACCCCTCCCGACTCTTCCGTGTCGCACTTCTCGCCCGTAAAGTCGTTGGTGAAGAGTCCGTCGCTGCGGAGGTAGCGCGCCGCCACCGAGATCCCCGTGCGTTCCGACGGCCGCAGGTAGGTCGAGGCCCGCAGCCGCAGCGTATTGCCCGATGCGTATTCGGCCCCCAGCCGCGTACCCTGATATGCGAGCGGCGAAAGGGTATAGATGTTTATCACACCGCCCATTGTATTGCGGCCGTAGAGCGTGCTCTGCGGGCCGCGCAGCACCTCGATGCGTTCGATCTCCGTCAGATCGAAATCGTAGTCGTCCTTCGAGAGGTAGGGAACGTTATCGACATTGAGTCCCATGACGGGCTGGTCGATGCGTGCCCCCAGCCCGCGCACATAGATCGACGACGTCATGCGCGAACCGTAATCGGGAATGTAGAAGTTGGGGACCAGCCGCGACAGCTCCTTGACGGCCGTGATATGTTGCCGTTCGATCGTCCGGCGCCCCACCACCGATGCGGCGACGGGACGGTTGCGCAGCGAAAGCCCCTGCTTGATGGCCGTCACCTGCACGCCGTCAACCGAGATGACGGTGTCGATGATCTCCGGTTTGTCGTTTTTATCGTCCGACAGAACTCCTGCTCCTTCCGTCGCGGATGTCCTCCTGTATGGGTGGGTTTCAGCGATACGGGTCGGGGAGGCCGTCTGCACGGAGGACGGATCGGGTTTTTCGTCCGTTGTCGCGGAGGAGCTCACCGACGGATACGGGCCGGCCGGCCGTGCTGGAACCTCAGTTGCGGCAACGGCAACGGCGACGGTTGCGAAAAACCGTGCGAACCTCCTTGAAAAACGCAAAATCCCGCTTGCACCCATAGTGTTGAATCCGCATGCAAAGTAACGCTTTTCTTTGCGGTTGCGCAATCCTCATTTATAAGGAGGCGGCGGATTCAATGTCATGCCGGTGTCGGGCTGGAGAGTCTGTTGAGGGCTTGGGTATTCCAATCCTCCGAGCGGGAGACTTTGAATGCAGATGTGTACTCAGGCCTGTCTTTTCGCCGGCAGGAACCGTTTGACGAGGAATCTCCGTACCGGTTCGTCATAAAATTTCAGACAGAGCCACGCCAGAATGACGGAGCCGACGACAAGCGCCGCCGCACCGGGCAGCGACTCCGTGAAGGTCAGCTGGCGGTTCTTCACCCACGCATAATAGAGGTAGATGAATGGGTAGTGCACCATGTAGAGCGGATAGGAGATGTCGCCGAGGAACCGGCAGATGCGGGTGGTGACCCGGTCTGTTGTCCGGCCCGACGCTCCGAGGAAGACAAGCAGCGGGAAGATGACAATGGCGCAGAAGGCATCATAGAGACCGTTCATCCAGAGGTGTTCGGCCCCGCCGATACGCGGTACGGCCGAGAGCGCGACGATCGCAACGGCGCAGATCCAGAAGGCGCCTCTGACGGTAACGGGCTTGAAGATCCGCGACAGGAGCAGTCCGGCCGGGAAGGCGAAGAGCAGGCGCAGCGATCCCCCGACAATGTTTTCGTCGGTCAGGGCGAAACCGACGCAGAGATCGCCCAGCGGCCCGGCTATGGCGAATGCCGCCAGTCCGCAGCCGGCAAGCGCGACAAGTACGGCGAGCGCCGTTGTGGAGAGCCGCCGGATCAGAAGGACATAGAGAAGATTGCCGATATATTCGAACAGCAGCGACCATGTAGGACCGTTGAGGGGATACATCTCGCCGACGCCCCGAATTTCGTGGCCGGGCGTGGCCGGAATCATGAAGAGGTTGAGCAGCGTGGCGAAGAGCAGCGCCGCAACGGAGATCTTCGAAACATCCCAGACCGGACAGCCCTGCGTGTAGAACATTGCGGCGCCGATGAGGGCGCCGATGACGACCATCGGCTGCAGCCGGATGAGCCGGCGTTTGAGAAACTCCGCCGGTGTCATCGTTCGCCAGCGGTCGTCGTAGGCATAGCCGATGACGAAACCCGACAGCAGAAAGAAGAAATCGACGGCCAGATAGCCGTGGTTGATCCGCTGGTCGAGGTGACTCGTTGCGTAGGCTTCGAAGAGGTGGAAGCAGACGACGGTCAGGGCTGCTACGCCGCGCAGTCCGTCGAGCAGGGCGTAGTGGGGTTTCGTGTCGGAAAATGCGGCGGCGGAGGTCTCTGTCATGGGTGATCGTTATAAGGAATGGGTTGCTGTGCGGGTTGAGATTGTATTGTCGGTTGCAGGTTTTTGGCTTCGGCGGCCGGACGGGTCAGCTGTCGCACAGCTGCTCGGCATCGACATAGCCTTTCGTGACGGCATAGATCGTCAGCCCCGCCACCGACCGGATGCCGAGTTTGCGGATCAGATTCCGCCGGTGGGAGATGACCGTCGTCAGGGCGACATGCAGCTGCTGGGCGATCTGTTTGTTGAGAAATCCCCGGACGATGAGGGTCAGCACCTCTATTTCGCGGGGTGTCAGCGGCTCCTGCTGCGGCCGAGGCAGCCCCTCCGATTGAGCGGAGCCGTACCCTCCGTATGGCTCCTCATGCGGGTCGCCGGCCGGCATCGGCGGCATCGCGGCAGGGTATCCGCTGCGGTGCGCAAACTGATGCAGCCGCAGGATGTCGCGGACGAGCGCCTCTTCGTTGCGCAGGATGTCGAGACAGTGCAGCTCCCGCAGTTGCGATTGCGGTGCCCCTTCGGTCAGCAGAATGCTTTTGTGCCGCCGTGCGAGGAAGAAGGCGTTGTGTTCGACGAAGGTCTGCGAAGCGACGAAATAGTGGAAAAAGCGGTCGGGACGTTCTGCCGCAAAGCGGTCGAAACGGTCGAAGACCTCCACGTCGGCCATCGGGATGATCCGTTGCAGGATGCTCCGCAGCCCCAGACCGGTGAGGATCGAGGGGGTGATGACGGCAATGGCTGGACGGGATGCTTGCATGTTATTCGTGGTGATAGGGTTCATGGTTGAGGATCGTGAAGGCCCGGTAGATCTGTTCGGCGAGAATCGCCCGGACGATCTGGTGCGAGAAGGTCATGCGCGAGAGCGAGATCTTGCCGTTGGCCCGTGCATGTACGGCCTCCGAAAAACCGTAGGGGCCGCCGATAAGCAGTACCAGCCGGCGGATGCCGCTTGCCATGCGTTTCTGGAGCCACTGCGCGAATTCGATCGACCGCATCTCCGTGCCGTGCTCGTCGAGCAGAATGACGCAGTCGCTTTCGGTCAGCTGACGCAGGATCGCTTCACCTTCGGCCGTGCGCTGCTGGTTTTGTGACAGCGAACGGGTGTTGCGCACGTCGGGCAGTGCCGTCACGGCAAAACGACAGTAGTGATTGATCCGGCGGGCGTAAAGCGCCACCAGCGATTCGACCTCCTTTGAGTCGGTCTTCCCCACGACGATCAGTTCGATATTCATCGGTTCGGATTCAAACGCTGTTCCATACCCTCTTCAGTCGGTTGTTCCCATTTGACGGTTCCGTTCCATGCCGGATCGGACGTTTAATAGCGGGAGATCCTGACCGGCTGGAGTGCGTCTTCGTCGGCAATATCCGAATTCCACTCTCCGTCGGCGTCGAAATAGATGACCGGTTTCTCGTGTTCGACCGATTTGAGCCATTCGTAGGCCTTGTACATGTTGTAGCCGTTTCCCGATTCGTAGCCCAGCATGAAGGCGATGATCGAGGTGTGGTTGCGCGAACGGTAGTACATGGCCTTTACCCGACTGACGTACTCCCCGACAAGTTGCGGATCATTCGAGGGCGTGCCGCCGACACTCCGGTCGTCGCGGGCCGTCGGAGCGTCGATTGCCGCACAGTCGATGACATAGAATCCCATGCGGTCGCAGAGCGTGTAGAACCAGTGCGGCTGCGGGTATTCGGGCAGCAGCGTGTTGATATTTGCCGCCTTGAGCTTTTTCATCTCTGCGGCAGTGGTTTTCTCGTCGGCTGCGGCATTGTAGCGTTTCGGCCGCAGCAGCAGCTCCAGGCCGAAACGGTAGAACCGGCCGTCGCGGAATTCCGTGCGTCCGTACCCGATCTGGAGCGGGATGTACTCCCACAGAATCCCGTTGCGTTTGGTGTAGAGCGTCACCTTGTAGAGCGGCTGCTTCGCCTCGTCCCACTGGTTGGACGCGGCGCCATATATGGGACGTTTGAAGTGAAGCGTGTCGCGCGAACCGCCCGGTACCGTCACCTCCCGGAGTCCGTAATCGAGCAGTTTGCCCTTGGGGTCGTAGATGTCGTAGCCTGCGGAGATCGACTCCGTGCCGTTGTAGGAGTTCGAAACCACGACGTCGAGGTTCAGCCATGCAAAATTGCCCGTCGAATCAGGCACCAGGGCTATGGTGTAGTCGTCGATGTGGAGACGGTGTTGAAAGATGAGGTAGCTGTTGGCGTATTGCGGACGGGCGACGGGCTTGTCGGCCTGCAGCTGCGGTGTCTTCGAAGGCCGCAGATCAAGCATCACGGCATTGCGGCCCGGTTTGACATGGGGTGAAATGAGAAATTCCCGGGGGGTGCGGTCGTCCTCCACCTCGGCGACGACGGCGTCGTTGACCAGCAGCGTGTAGGCCGATCCGACGTTCTCCAGATGCAGATAGACGTCGCGGTCGGTAAGCGCCAGCGGTATCTCGACGACCTGTCCGACGGTCGTGACGGCACCCTCCCGTTGGATGAGCTGCGGTTTGTACTCCTCGTAGTGGGCGATGTTGCCGCGAAGAAGTTCGGTCGCATCGTCGCGCGTATCGAAAGGTACGAACTCCGAACGGAAAACTTCGGCCGTCTGGGCATGAAGTCCCGTGAGTACGAACAGGGAAGTGCAAAGTGTAATCAGTCGTTTCATTTCGGATGAACGGTTTTGTGGACAAAGATACGAAAAGTCGGGCGCAGCGGCAAATGAAAACGGAGTTTTCAGTTTGGCTGTGCCGGGACGGAGTATCCGAGGCGGAGCCAAAGTACGAAAAGTCGGGCGCAGCGGCAAATGAAAATGGAATTTTCAGTTTGGCTATGTCGGGACGGAGTATCCGGGGCGGAGCCAAAGTGCGAAAAGTCGGACGCACCGGCAAATGAAAATGGAGCTTTCAGTTTGGCTATGCCGGGACGGAGTGTCCAAGTCGGAGTCAAAGTATGAAAGGTCGGGCGCAGAAGCAGACGTCGAGTTGCTTCTGCCGGGACGGAGGGGAGGTCTCAGGTGGGAGCCCGAATATGAAAGGTTAAGGGCAGGGCCAAATGAAATCGGACTTTCGGGCGGCGGGACAGCGGCTCCGGACCGGAACCAGGGATGGCGGAAGATTGAGGATAAAACCAAAGGTATCCGGAACGTTGAAGATAACAAGACATTGAGGATAAGTTGAGGATAATTAAGAAAAAAGAGAGAAGGACGTGACGGGTCCGAACGGAGATTCGGGCCTGTCGGAGGAGAGGGCTCCAAAAGGGTCGTCGAGGAGAATAAATTGTCACCGAATACGATTGTATGCGAATTTTTTGTACTTTTGTATTTTCAGAAAAGATACGGGAGCCGGATGCTGAGGCAAACGACCGCTTGATGATGTCGCGGCGACGTATCGAAGACAAACAGACGACGGAGTCAAGAAAAGATCAAGAATCAAATCATATGAAAACTCTTCGAATTGCACAGTTGCTTCGTTCGACGGCCGGTGCCGATGTGACGGTCAAGGGCTGGGTGCGCACCAAGCGTGGAAACAAGAACGTGGCGTTCATCGCACTGAATGACGGTTCGTGCGTCTCCAACCTGCAGGTTGTCGTCGATCTGTCGAAGTTCGACGACGAGTTGTTGCGTCAGATTACCACCGGAGCCTGTATCCGTGTGGACGGACAGCTCGTACAGTCGCCGGGACAAGGTCAGGGCGTGGAGGTGCAGGCTGCAGCCATCGAGATCTACGGTACGGCCGATCCTGCAACCTATCCGTTGCAGAAAAAGGGCCATTCGCTCGAATTCCTGCGCGACATCGCCTATCTGCGTCCGCGAACCAATACCTTCGGCGCCATATTGCGGATCCGCCATGCGATGGCCTACGCCATTCACAAATTCTTCAACGACAAGGGATTCTATTACTGGCACTCCCCGCTGATCACGGCGTCGGACTGCGAGGGCGCCGGCGCGATGTTCCAGGTGACGACGCTCGATCTGAACAACCTGCCGCATACCGAAGAGGGGCGCGTCGATTATACGCAGGACTTCTTCGGCAAACCGTGCAACCTGACCGTGTCGGGACAGCTGGAAGGCGAACTGGGAGCCCTGTCGCTCGGACAGATCTATACGTTCGGCCCGACGTTCCGCGCCGAAAACTCCAATACGCCGCGTCACCTTGCCGAGTTCTGGATGATCGAACCGGAGATGGCGTTCTACGATCTGGAGGACAACATGGAACTGGCTGAAGAGTTCCTGAAGTATCTGATCAACTATGCACTCGAAAATTGCCGCGAAGATCTGGAGTTCATGAACAAGATGTGGGATCCGGAGTTGATCACGCGCCTGGAGTTCGTCGCACACAACGAGTTCAAGCGTCTGGATTATACCGAAGGCATCGAAATCCTGAAGGCTTCGGGCCGGAAGTTCGAGTTCCCGTGCGACTGGGGCTGCGACCTGCAGTCGGAGCACGAGCGCTATCTGGTGGAGGAGCATTTCAAGCGCCCGGTGATCCTGATCAACTATCCGAAGGAGATCAAGGCCTTCTACATGAAACAGAACGACGACGGACGCACGGTACGCGCAATGGACGTATTGTTCCCGAAAATCGGCGAAATCATCGGCGGCTCGGAGCGTGAAGCCGATTATGGCAAGCTTTGTGCGCGTGTGAAGGAGTTGGGCATGAACGAACGCGAACTGTGGTGGTATCTCGATACGCGCCGGTGGGGTTCGGCGCCGCACTCCGGTTTCGGCCTGGGCTTCGAACGTCTGCTGCTCTTCGTGACGGGTATGAGCAATATCCGCGACGTAATACCCTTCCCGCGTACGCCGCAGCACGCCGAGTTCTGACGACACGGATTCTTCGCGTCGGAATCCAAGGTGCGGAGTGCGAAGCGATTGCAGACAATGCGGGCAGGATTGCATGCCGACATGCTCCCGTGTGCAGAGTTGATTTTTTAACATTGACCCATTATGGCTATTCATCAGAAACAGGTGCTGTCGCTTCAGCAGAAACTCTCTCCGCAGCAGATTCAGATGATCAAGTTGCTCGAACTGCCGACCGTGCAGCTTGAGCAGCGCATCAAGGAGGAGATCGAGAACAATATCGTGCTCGAGGAGGTCGAACCTCAGAAGGAGAATGAAGAGGAGACTCCGCAGCAGATCTCGGTGGAGGAGTACCTGAAGGAGGATGAAACGCCGTCGTACAAGCTGCGGGCGAACAACTTCTCGAAGGATGACAAGCCGCGTCAGGCCCCCTTGTCGGGCGGCAGGTCGTTGCAGGAGTACCTGACCGAACAGCTTGGCTATCGCAATCTTTCGGAGGAGGACATGCGTCTTGCGGTCTATCTGGTCGGAAGCCTCGACGAGGACGGTTACCTGCGGCGGGATCTGGAGTCCATTGCCGACGATATCGCCTTTACGTTGGGGGTGGAGGTCACACCGGCCAGGCTGGAGGAGCTTCTCAAGGTGATCCAGGATCTCGAACCGGCCGGTATCGGCGCCCGCAATCTGCGGGAGTGCCTGCTCCTGCAGTTGGATCAGCTGCCGATGAATACTCGTGCGCGGCGCCTGGCACGCAAGATCCTCTCGTCGTACTTCGAGGAGTTTGCCAAGAAGCATTACGAAAAACTGATCTCCCGGTTGCAGGTCTCCGAGGAGGAGTTCCGCGATGCGATCGCCGAGATCCGCCATCTTTCCCCCAAACCGGCCAACGGTTATTCGGACGGCAGTTCGGATGCGGCGCCCTATATCGTCCCCGATTTCATCCTCGACTACCATGACGGACGTTTCGATCTGTCGCTCAATTCGTACAATGTTCCCGACGTGCGCATCAGCCATCGCTACGTGGAGATGATGCGCGACATGGTCTCGGCCGACGGCCGCGTGCAGGAGGAGAACCGCGAGGCGGTTCAGTTCGTCAAGAGCAAGATCGACTCGGCCAAATGGTTCATCTCGGCGATCAAGCAGCGGCGTGACACGCTGATGCGGACGATGCAGGAGATCCTCAATTTTCAGCAGGAGTACTTCAAGACGGGCGACCAGAGCAAGCTGCGGCCGATGATTCTGAAGGATATCGCCGACCGCACGGGACTCGACGTCTCGACGATCTCGCGTGTGGTGAACAGCAAGTACGTGCAGACGCAGTTCGGGATCATCCTGCTCAAGTCGCTCTTCTCGGAGGCGATGCAGACCTCTTCGGGCGAAGAGGTCTCGAGCTACGAGATCAAGAACATCCTGCGGGGCTGCATCGACAACGAAGACAAGCGCCGGCCGTTGACCGACGAGACGCTGATGGATATACTTAACGACAAAGGTTACTGCATAGCGCGCCGCACGGTTGCCAAATATCGGGAGATGCTCGGTATTCCGGTTGCACGCCTGCGAAAACAGATCTGATGGACGAATTACGAACCCCCGACCTTACACCCGCACTGCGGCGTAGCGACCGGAGCGTGCCGACACGCCTCTCCCAAACGTTGTCGGTCGTGCTGCATCCGCTTTTTGTGCCGACGTACGTTTTATTGCTGGTGCTGTTGGGACCGACGCAACTCTCTTATTACCCTGTATCGGTAAAATTCTATCTCTTTTGGGTGACAGCGTTATATACGGCCGTCATCCCGCTGCTTGCGGCGGGATTGCTGCGTTCGCTGGGGCGTATTTCGTCGATGGCGGTCGACCGGCGCAGGGAACGCATTCTGCCGCTGGCAATCGGAATCGTCTGTTATGTCTTGTGCGCCGTGACGGTGGCCCGTATCCCCTCGGCGATGCTTGTCCGCAAGTTTCTCGTGGCGGGCGCCTGTTGCGAGCTGTTCTGCCTTGCCGTGACCTGCTATTGGAAAATCAGTCTGCATCTGACGGCGCAGGGAGCCGTTGCCGCCTTCCTGCTGCTGGTGACTTTCGGCAGTGTCGGCAATCTTACGGGGGCTTTCGCACTGTCGATCCTGTGCGCCGGAGCACTTGCTTCGGCCCGGCTGTGGCTGGGTTGTCACAACATCTGTCAGGTTGCAGCGGGGTATGCCGGCGGCTTTGTCGTCGCGACGCTGGCCGTGCTGCTGTTGTGATGCGGCCTCTCCGGAGACACTTGTTGCAACTCGTTCCTGTTTGTCGCGCGGATATATCCGTTTAAGGCGCCTGTGGCAATTATGGGCGTGCGGCGGCGAGTCCTTTCCGATCTTGGCGATCTGCGGCCAATGACGCTCTCCGAACATGCCGTCATGCGGAGACGGCATAAAAAATAATAGGGGATGAGAGTCCCCTATTGTTTGAGAATAATTCTTAGTCGGAATGTTCCTAACGTGCCGTCATCCGGCAATAGCGGTCGTATCGGCTCATTACGTCCCGGACATAGGCCGTCGTTTGTCGGCCTCCCGTAAAACGTCCGCAATTTACCCCTTGCTGTTCATAGTATTCGGGTTGCGCCTTCAGCGTGAGATAACGCGCGACGGTCTCCCATGAATCGGGATTCTCTCCGTGATTGCGGGCCAGACGCCGTGCATCGTTGACATGTCCGATGCCGCCGTTGTATGAGGCCAGAATGATGCTCATGCGGTCTTCTTCGGAGGTCCCCGGTGCAAAACGAAGCGAACTTGAAATGCGGCCAAGCACCTGTGTGGCCAGACGGACGTTGGTTTCGGGATCGAAAATCCGATCCCCCGACACGTTGAACTGCCGTGCCACATGCGGCATGATCTGCATCAGCCCTGCCGCACCCTGTTTCGAGACAATATCGGGTGTGAACCGCGATTCGTGATAGGCGATGGCGCTCATGAGCCGCCAGTCGAACCCCTCTTCCTCACTGACCGTGCGAATCAGATCGTCGTAGATCGAAATGGTGTAGGAGGCGGATTCGATCGGACTGTCCGAAACGTGCATCCGCTCGATGTCCGAACGGCTGCCGTGCAGCCCGAATGTGGCGTTCATGCCGTAAAAGGTCGTCAATAAGGTTAAGAACACAAATGTCAAGAACGTTTTCTTCAGCATAAAGTTTTGCTTTGCGGGCAGTTCGTTCGCGTGCCGTAGCGTACACCGATCCGATCAGTCATAGAACCCCCACGAAATACCCATCTTGAACATCCCGGGATTGAGCGGATAGTGGGCGATGGAGAAGTAATCGCCATTTCCGAAGAGTCCCATGTTCACATGCTGGTATTTCAGGAATATGCGCATTCGTTTCCACTTGGCCGTGACGAAGACGTCGGTATAGGGATAGTTCCCCACTTCGATGTCCCGTTGGTTGTAAAACGCCGAGAGGGCCGGATTATAGCCCGGAGCGTAATAGGTCGTGTTGTAGCGGCCGTCCAGACCGATCTGGAGACGCAGCACGTCGCGCACCGCCCAGAATTCGTAGTAATACGACAGGTAGGCGCTCACAAGCGGAACGGGTATGACTTCCTGATTTGTACTCCACTGCAACAATACCCTGTTGTCCAGATGGAGTCCGCCGATGCGGAAATCCTTGCGGGCATACAAACTCGTCAGGCTGACACTGCCGCCGTGTTGCAGAACACCGACGTCGGAGATACCGGGACCGGTAGGGCCGTAATAGATCTTGTTGGTTACGACTCCCTGCCAGGCCGCCAGCTCCAATGCGTAGTCCGGTACGCGGAATGCAGCCTCGATACGGGTTTCATTCTCCTTTGCCAAGGAGTTGGACCAAACGTAGTGGTTCGAGAAGAGATTCTCCTGCCAGTAGGACGGCGAGCGTTTCTCGGTCGAGAAACGCCCTTCGAGAATCAGGGCGTGACCGCGGATGTAACCGCTGAGCGTCAGATGGCCGCCCAGCGACATGTCTCCGCCTCTGTACCCCGACGGGTAAACCTTCATGTCGGCTCCCCAGTCGACGTATTTCTTGATCTTTCCGGCGATGGCACCGTAGGCGAAATAGCTTGTCCGTTTGTCGCGGCGGTTTTTGCCGGAAAGATAGTCCCCGAGTGAGAACTGGGAATAGGTGTACATGTCGATCCCTACACCGCCGTCGATCGTGCCGATGACTCCGTTGCGGTCCCACGGCTGCGCCTGTACGAAGATGCGGTTCGAAAGGCGCCGCTCGCACAGGGAGTCGCGCGAGGCGTAGGGGTTGATGTACCAGTTGTTGTAATAGACCGATGTCCGGGGGATGAAGACGTTGTTTTCATCCTTTTCGGCCCGTTCGTCGGTGTAGTCGCCCGGAATGTCCGTATAGCACTTGCTCCAGACGTTGTATTCGATCGAGTGCCCGATATAGACGGTCGAGAGATCGGCCAGCGAAAAATCGTTCTCCGTCACGCGCTGCAGGGGCAAGGCGTAGGACTGCGTGAGGAAAAAGGCGTGGTTGCGGTAGATGTTGGCCGCCTGTGAATTGGTCAGCTTCATCGGTACGCCCGACGGCATCTCGAACGTCGTGTCGCGGATGGCCCACTCCCCCACGACACCGCCGTTTTCCTGGGTCTCGATGTGGTTGTTGACGTAGCCCGCATGCACGGAGTAGCGTTTGCCCGTATGGGCGAACGTCACGGCGATGTTCTGATTCTTGGTCCGCGACCACTCGTACAGTCCTCGCGTGCCGCGTGACTTGTAGTCGATGTTGAAACTCGTCGAAGGCGAAATGTTCTGTGCGTGGCGGATCTCGAAGTTGGTCTCCCGATAACGTTTCTGTCCCGATTCGAGATAGGTCATCTGCAGGAAGGGCCGTTTGCCGTTGTAGAACGGGGCATTCTCCATGTCGTAGATGTAGGAGTGGAACGGTACGGCAAAGGTGAAGTCCTGCCATTGCGGCCGATCGAAGTAGTTGAGCGGGATGGAGCCCTGTCCCAGTGCCCCCAACGGAGCATCTCCGACACCCTTGCGATAGAAGGGGTAGTCGATGCGCCAGTCCATGAGGGTCGTATCGACCGGCTCGATCTCCACCCGGTTGTAATCCTTCGAGATATGCCACTTGAAGTTGGGCAGCGCGCGGATGGAGTCGCTGAAGAAGTAGGATTCAAGCGGCTTCCTGATCCGTTTTTCCTTGGTCGAATCGACCGGCTGCTGTTGTTGGTCCTCTTCGTCGCCGGGCTGGTCGTAGGGATTTCCGCCGAAGAGGTTCGTATTCTCGCCGCGCTGTTGCGCCTGCATGAGCGCGCGCGCGTCAAGCTGCGCCTGGGCACGATCGGGGAGGAGTGCTGCGACGAGCAGCACGATCGCGAATCCGTATGTACCGAGGCGTTTGATCATCTACGGGAGATTATCGTCCGTTTGCCGCGGGTTGTCGCCGCAGCAACAGCCATCGAACAAACGAAATTACGACATATAGAACGACAATTGGCGCGATAGCGTATGCGCCGAGAAGAATAATCAACAGAAGCGAGAGGGTCAGAAAGATGTACCGCAGCTGGTTTCCGGACCATCCGAACCCGTGGAATTTGAGCGAGAACATCCTGACGGGGCTGATAAGCAGACCGGCCGTTACGAGTGAAACGAGAAGGATGGCCTCGTAGCCGGGAGAGAAGACTCCGTCGGCATGGAGGAGTCCCAGCGAGGCGCAGAAGAGTCCGGCGGCGGGAGTTGGCAGGCCGCAGAATTCGGCATGCTGCGTGTCGTCGATGTTGAACTTGGCAAGTCTCAGTGCCGAGCAGGCCGTGAGAGCGAGGACGATCCAGGCCCAGATGTCGGGATTTCCGATCGGCAGCAGTGTCGGGTGGCTTTGCCGTGCAAGCGTAAGCATGATGAAGGCGGGAGTCACACCCGACGAGACCATGTCGGCCAGCGAGTCGAGCTGGATGCCGATGGGTGCGGATTGTCCGAGCAGTCGGGCGACGAACCCGTCGAAGAAATCGAAGAGGGCTGCGGCGACGAGCAGCCAGAATGCGAGTCGCAGATCCCCGTATGCGAGCACTGCCGCAGCTGCTCCGGTTCCGCAGAGCAGGTTTGCGAGGGTGAGCAGGTTGGGAATGGTAAAAAATCTGATCTTCATATTGCGCTCACGATAAAACCGTATTGGCGGGCAAAGTTACGAAATATTTTTTGATTTCAACCATTTCGGCTGCAGAAGGTTCTTGCAGAACGGATTGCAAAAGTCGTTCCGGGAGGGAGAAAATCGGAGTATGAGTCGGTAGAAGGATGAGCGCAGTCGGATGTCGGTCGAGGCGGAATCGAGGCGGAATCGAGGTGGAATCGAGGCGAATTCAAGGCGAATGCAGATCGGACACAGGCCTGGAAATGCCGGGAAAAAGTACATTGAAAATTGAAAAAAAGGAGTCTTGTCATGAAGACGCATTTCGCGCTTCTTCACAATATTTGCGGTTTTGCCCGCTCGACGGTCTGTCAAGCTGCAGCGGGTTGTAGGTTGTCTGCGGTTATCTGCGGTTATCTGCGGTTGTCTGCAGCTGTCTGCGGTTGTCGGTGGAACACGGTGGCGGTAAAACAATATTATTTTGCCGGATTGTGCGAGATTTGTACAATATGTGCAGTGCTGTTCGACTGAGTTGTCTTCGTGTCGCGACGTCGTTTTTTCTCCTCCGGGGATGGCGCGTTTCCGGATAATTATTTATCTTTGTCTGAATTTAGGGTATTTTGTAAAAGAAATCGTCATGAGCAATCGCTATTGTGTGATTATGGCCGGAGGCGTGGGTACGCGGTTTTGGCCGTTGAGTCGTCAGAACAAGCCCAAGCAGTTCCTCGATATCATGGGTACCGGCAAATCATTCCTCCGCCATACCTACGAACGCTTTGCACCGCTGGTCCCGGATGAAAACTTCATCGTGGTGACCAATCGCAGATACAAGGACCTGATTCTCGATAACATACCGGAGATAAAGGCCGGGCAGATCCTCTGTGAGCCGATCGGCCGCAACACGGCTCCGGCAATCGCCTACGCTGCTTACTGGCTGCGCAGCCGCGACCCCGAAGCCGAGATGATCGTGACACCGGCCGACCACTGGGTCGTCGATGAACCGGCCTTCCGATCGATCATTGAGGAGTGTCTTGATTTTGTTTCGACACATCCGGCCCTGATGACGGTCGGTATCCGTGCCACACGTCCCGAAACGGGTTACGGTTACATTCAGGTCTCGGACGATGCGACCATCTCGCCCGTGAAGTGCTTTACGGAGAAGCCGAATCTTGAACTGGCGCGGACGTTTGTCCAGTGCGGCGAGTTCTTCTGGAACTCCGGAATCTTCATCTGGCGGGTGGAGGAGATCATCGCCGCCTTCGCAAAATATCTGCCCGAACATCATGCCCTGTTCAGCTCCGCTGAATCGGCTTTCGGTACGGATCGCGAGGCGGAGGCCGTCGAACGGGTCTTTTCGTGCAGCCATCCCATCTCAATCGACTACGGGATCATGGAGAAGGCCGACAATGTCTATGTGCGGGCCAATGCCGATGTGGGCTGGAGCGATGTGGGAACCTGGGGCTCGCTTTACCAACTTACGCGCAAGGACCGGTATGCCAATGCCAAGTCTTCCGGTAAGTGCTATACGTACGACACGCGCAGCTGTATCATTTCGCTGCCTCCGGAGAAGTTGGCTGTGGTAAGCGGCCTGAAGGAGTATATCGTTGTCGATACGGAAGATGTCCTGCTGATCTGTCCGCGCAGCGAGGAGCAGAACATCAAAAAATACATCGACGAAGTGAAGTTCAACAAGGGGGAGGAGTATATCTGACCTGTCGGATAAGGCAAAGAGGTGGAACAGACGGATTTGGAACGTTTATACGCTCTTTTCGAAGAGTTTCCGAACGTATCGACGGATTCACGGAGGGTGGATGTCCGGACGATTTTCTTTGCCCTGCGGGGGGAGCGGTTCGACGGGAACCGCTTTGCCGTCGGGGCGCTGGATGCAGGCGCGGCGTATGCGGTCATCGACGATCCGGCGGTGGCGGCGCAGGCCGATGCGGCGCATGCGGACCGACTTTTTGTCGTGAAGGATGTGTTGGAGACCCTGCAGGCGCTGGCCCGTGAACATCGCCGCCGGTTGGGAATCCCGATCCTGGCCATAACGGGCAGCAACGGCAAGACGACAACCAAGGAGCTCGTGACGCGGGTGCTCGCCGAACGTTATGTCGTCCGGGCCACGGAGGGCAATCTGAACAACCACATCGGAGTTCCGCTGACCCTGCTCTCGATGACGCGTGATACGGAGATGGGAATCGTGGAGATGGGTGCAAGCGCCTGCGGCGAGATTGCACGGCTGGCATCGATCGCCGAACCGAATTACGGACTCATCACGAATGTCGGACGTGCGCATCTTGAAGGTTTCGGCGGCGAGGAGGGTGTCCGACGCGGCAAGGGTGAGCTGTATGATTTCCTGGCCCGGAATGGCGGACGGGCCTTTGTGCGGCGGGACGACCGGACGTTGGTGACGATGGCGGCCGCACGGGGCAATCTGGCCGTGGAGTTTTACGACGTGTCGATAGCCGATGGCGTGGAACACCGGTTGGAGGGGGCATTCAACCGGTTGAATGTCGCCGCAGCGATGGCTGTCGGACGGTATTTCGGAGTCCCGGAGGAGCGTCTCCGGCATGCCATAGCCACTTACGTCCCTTCGAACAACCGCTCACAGCGCCTTGAAACAAAGCACAATACGTTGATCGTGGATTGCTACAACGCCAATCCTTCGAGCATGCAGGTGTCGTTGGGCAATTTCCTTTCGGAGGAGTCTTCGAAGACCAAACTGGCGATTCTGGGCGACATGCTTGAATTGGGTGCATGGAGTGATGCGGAGCACCGGCGGGTAATCGAACAGGCGCTGGCCGGCAATGTGGGCCGGTTGTGGCTGGTCGGGAAACACTTTGCGGCGGCCTGGCACGGCATGGAGGGCAGTGACGGACGGGTCGGGTTGTTCGACTCGTGCGAAGATGTTGCCGCGACGTTGCGGACAAAGCCGGTCGATGGGGCGTTGATCCTCATCAAGGGGTCGCGCGGAATCGGGCTGGAACGGTTGATCGGGCTGCTTTAGGCTCGTTGAGACAGCCCCGCCTGCGCATTCTTTTTCATGCCGCATGGCCGGCACGGAGCCGGAGAGGGGGGGGTGAAATCGACGGACCCTTCGTGGAAGGAGCTGCAAGGGCCGCAAGGGCCGGAATTTCTGCCGGTCGTTTGCGGAAAAATTCGTAACTTTGGCATTTGGACGAAAATTCAAACTTGAAAGCAATATGGAACAGGAGAAACAATTGACCTCGCTGCCGGAGAATGCCTATCGTGAGCTGGCACCGGGAGAGGAGTACACGCCGATGCTGCCGGCCGCCTCGACACCTGCCGAGGTGACGCCCTACTCGGTGGGAATGGGCATACTGATGGCGATCATCTTTTCGGCCGCCGCAGCCTATCTGGGGCTCAAGATCGGTCAGGTCTTTGAAGCGGCCATTCCCATCGCCATCATCGCCGTCGGCATGGGCAGCGTGCTGGGGAAACGCAACATGTTGGGACAGAATGTCATCATCCAGTCGATAGGCGCCTCGTCGGGTGTGATCGTCGCCGGTGCGATCTTCACGTTGCCGGCGCTCTACATTCTGGGGCTCGATGCGGCGTTTTATCAGATCTTCCTCTCGTCGCTCTTCGGCGGCCTGCTGGGTATCGTTCTGCTGATCCCGTTCCGCAAATATTTCGTCAAGGAGATGCACGGCAAGTACCCCTTCCCGGAGGCAACGGCTACGACCGAGGTGCTTGTTTCGGGCGAAAAGGGCGGAGCGCAGGCCAAACTGCTGGCCATTGCCGGCCTCGTGGGCGGACTCTACGACTTCGTTGTCTCGACCTTCGGCGCCTGGACCGAGGCGGTCTCGACGCGCATCTGTGATTTCGGTGCGATGTGTGCCGACAAGTTCAAGGTGGTCTTCGGTCTCAATACGGGTGCTGCGGTGCTCGGCCTGGGTTATATCGTGGGGTTGAAGTATGCCACGATCATTGCGGCCGGTTCGTGCCTGGTGTGGTTTCTTGTCGTGCCGCTGGTCGGTTCGGTGCTGCCCGACGCCGCGAGTGTCTCGCCGGAGAGCATCTTCGCCGATTTCGGACGGCCGATCGGTATCGGCGGTATTGCAATGGCCGGCTTGATCGGCATCGTGCGGCAGGCCGGCATCATCCGGCAGGCGCTGGGACTGGCCGTGAAGGAGCTGGGCGGCAAGAAAACGGCGGAAGCAACCACCGTGCGCACGCAGCGCGATCTGTCGATGCGGTTGATTCTGACGGTGGTGATTGCCACGCTGGCGGCGCTGCTGGTCTTCTTCCAGTTCGGCGTGCTGGGCAACTGGACACAGACGATCGTCGCCCTGCTGATCGTCTTCATTATCGCGTTCCTCTTCACGACGGTGGCCGCAAACGCCATCGCCATCGTGGGTACGAATCCCGTTTCGGGCATGACGCTCATGACGCTGATCCTCTCGTCGCTGGTGCTTGTCTCGATCGGTCTGAACGGCAAGAGCGGCATGACGGCGGCGCTGATCATCGGCGGTGTGGTCTGCACGGCGCTCTCGATGGCCGGCGGCTTCATCACCGACCTGAAGATCGGTTACTGGATCGGTACGACTCCGGCCAGGCAGGAGGGGTGGAAGTTCCTCGGAACGGTCGTCTCGGCCGTGACGGTGGCGGGCGTGATGCTCGTTCTGAACCGCACCTACGGCTTTGTCGGCGAGGGTGCGCTCGTCGCTCCGCAGGCCAATGCGATGGCGGCCGTCATCCAGCCTCTGATGGAGGGCGGTACGACCCCCTGGGTGCTCTATTTCATCGGCGCCGTGCTGGCGCTGGTGTTGACGGCGATCGGTGTTCCGGCGCTGGCCTTCTCGCTGGGTATGTTCATCCCGATGGAGCTGAATGCCCCGCTGGTGGTCGGCGGTCTGGTGGCGTGGTACGTCTCGACACGGTCGAAGGATGCGGCGCTCAACAAGGCGCGGCTCGATCGCGGAACGCTCATCGCTTCGGGGTTCATTGCCGGCGGTGCGCTGATGGGTGTCGTTTCGGCCGTATTGAAGTTCGCCGGTGCCGACTGGTATCTGGGTGAATGGGCTGCATCGAACGGCGCCGAGTGGCTCGGGCTGGTGATGTATGTCGTGCTGATCGGCTACATGACCCTGCATACGATGCGGGCAAAGAAGGAGGAGTAACCGGTCACAGCGGGGGATGGACGTCCGATTCTCCATGTGGCGGCCGTGTCGCTGCCGGCGGACGGTTGGGACCTTGTGAGGAAGGGTCGGACGTTGCAGGTCGGAAATCGGCCGAAGCGGGTTGTGGTTCGGACGGACGGCGCGGCGATCGGCATTTGAGACCGGGTCCGCAGTTCCGCAATATCCTTGGATGGATGGTGTGTGGATCGGACTCATGGCGGCCAAGTCGGGGCAGTGGAGAAACTTGCCTTGTGACCAATACCCCTTCCCTTCGGCAGTACTCGCCTGCGGCACCGGGAACGGGCGAATACCCCGTCCCGAAACATTCAATGAAAACAGTTCAAGAAAAGATAAACAGACTATGGAACTCAAGGAACGATTTCTGAAATATGTCTCCTACGACACGCAGTCGTCGGAGGAGAGCGAGACCTTCCCTTCGACCGAAAAACAGCTTGTGCTGCTGCGCGATCTGGCCGAAGAGATGAAGACGTTGGGCATGACGGAGGTTACGATGGATGCTCACGGTTACGTGATGGGTACGATTCCCGCGACGCCCGGTTGTGAGACGGCGCCGGTTATCGGTTTCATCTCGCATGTCGATACGTCGCCCGACATGAGCGGCAAGGATGTGCGTCCGCGTGTCATCGAGGAGTATGACGGCGGCGACATCGCGCTCAACGGCGAACTGACGATGCGTGTGGCCGATTTTCCGGAACTTGCCTTCTTCAAGGGCCATACGCTGATCCATACGGACGGCACGACACTGCTCGGTGCCGACGACAAGGCGGGCGTTGCCGAGATCATGACGGCGGCCGAATACCTGATGAACCATCCGGAGGTACGGCACGGAAAGATCCGCATCGGCTTCACGCCCGACGAAGAGGTGGGTCGTGGCGTCGATTATTTCGATGTGGCGGCCTTCGGAGCCGATTTTGCCTATACGGTCGATGGCGGAATGGAGGGCGAGCTGGAGTACGAGAACTTCAATGCCGCAAGCGCCAAGATCAGCGTGCAGGGCCGCAACGTCCACCCCGGTTACGCCAAGAACAAGATGATCAACG
The DNA here is from genome assembly GCA_944322375.1 of uncultured Alistipes sp. Taxonomy (GTDB): domain Bacteria; phylum Bacteroidota; class Bacteroidia; order Bacteroidales; family Rikenellaceae; genus Alistipes. The sequence goes on along the minus strand of CALUOX010000020.1, from coordinate 1,041 downwards.
CCATCGAGGTGGCCTGCGAACTGAATGCGCTGCTGCCCCCTGCGGAGCGTCCGGAGCATACCGACGGATACGAAGGGTTTTATCACTGCGTGGGATTCACGGGTACGGTCGAGAAGGCCGAGATCAGCTACATCATCCGCGACCACGATGCCGCAAAGTTCGAGCAGAAGAAGGTCTATCTGTGGAGCGCCGTCGATCTGCTCAAGAAGCGTTACGGCGACGACGTGCTGACGCTGACGCTCAAGGACCAGTATTTCAACATGCGCAAGATGGTTGAACCGCATCCGCAGGTGATCGACCGTGCGCTGGAGGCGATGCGCCGTGCCGGCGTGAAGCCGCTGGTGCGTCCGATCCGCGGCGGTACGGACGGTGCCCGGCTGTCGTTCATGGGACTGCCGTGTCCGAACCTCTTTACGGGCGGCATGAATTTCCACGGCAAATTCGAATACTGCTCGCTTACGACCATGCAGCGGGCGATGCAGGTGATTCTGAATCTGGCCCAGCTGTGGGCCGAATAGCTTGTTCGGATGGATCGTTACGGATTTCTGAAGGTCGCGGCGGCCATCCCGACGGTTCGGGTCGCCGATCCGGCGTGGAACGGTGATCGGATCGTCTCGCTGGTCGAACGGACTGCCGGGCGCGGAGTCGAGGTCGTTGTCTTCCCCGAACTCTCGGTGACGGGTTATACGTGCGGCGACCTTTTCCTGCAACCGACCCTGTTGGGGGCGGCCGAGGCGGCATTGGGCGACGTGCTGCGCCGCACGGCGGATCTCAATACGGCATGGATCGCCGGTCTTCCCGTTGCGGTGGACGATGCGCTCTACAACTGTGCCGTAGTAGCGGCTGCCGGCGAGATATTGGGTGTCGTGCCCAAGAGCAAGATCCCGTCATACGGCGAATTTTACGAATCGCGCTGGTTCGCTTCGGGCGAGGGGCGTCCGACAACGGAGATCGATCTCTGCGGACAGCGGGTGCCGTTCGGTGCGATGCAGCTCTTCGATCTCAACGGTGCGCGGTGCGGTGTGGAGATCTGTGAGGACC
>CALUOX010000019.1 GCA_944322375.1 uncultured Alistipes sp. | reverse complement strand
AGTCAACGGCGCTCGAAATCTGGCAGCAGACCGGCGGCGAGATCGATTATCTGGTTTGTGCTCTCGGAACATCGGGAACGTTGATGGGGCTGTCGCGTTTCCTGAAGACCATGAAGCCCGATATCCGTGTCGTGTGTGCACAGCCTACGCGCGGACACTACATTCAAGGATTGAAAAACATGGAAGAGGCGATCGTGCCGGCCATCTATGACCCGTCGCAGATCGACGTGCAGGAGATGATCGAAAGCGAGGAGGCCATTGCCATGGCTCGGGAGATCATCGCCCGGGAGGGGATCTTTGCCGGCATGTCGAGCGGCGCCGCGATGCTGGCCGCCGTGCGCACGGCGGCGCGGATCGACAAGGGGAATATCGTGGTGGTTTTCCCCGATCGTGCGGAGAAGTATCTCAGCACGACGATGTTCGCCGAGTTCGACGATCCGCATTGTTGAGCGTGCTTCTGCCTTCCGGGCTGCGGGACTTCGGTCCGGCCCGGCTCTTTCGGAAAGCGGGAACGCCGCACCCGAATGGAACGGGTAACGGCGCTCCGTTGTTGTCGTTCCGGTTCATGGTGGAATCGGGATCTCTTTGACTCTTTTTGAAAATGATTGTCGGATGAAACCGTTGCTGTCACTCATTGTCGCTACGTACAACCGTTCGCAACAGCTGTTGGTCACGTTGCAGTCGGTCGCCGCACAGACGGCGCCGGCAGCGCTGTGGGAGTGTGTCGTGGTGGACAACAATTCGACCGATGATACGGCCGTACAGGTCGAAGCGTTCCGTGCTGCCCATCCCGACGTGCCGATCCGGTATCTCTTTGAAAAACGACAGGGCCTCTCCTGGGCCCGGAATTGTGGAATAACCGGAAGTGCCGGCCGGATAATCGCCATTATCGACGATGATGAACGGATCGTACCGGGGTTCGTCTCGGCCTATATCGATTTTTTTGCGGCGCATCCCGAGGTTGCGGCGGCCGGCGGAAAGATCATTGCCGAATATCCGTCGGGACGCCCCGACTGGATGTCACCCTACACGGAACGGCCCATTGCCAATCCGATCGATCTGGGTCCCCGGCCGCGGCCGTTTCCGCGCGGCCGGATTCCTGGCGGTGGAAACATGGCCCTGCAACGGTGGGCTGTCGAGCGTTACGGGGCGTTCGACCCTTCGCTCGGACGGCGCGGCGGCGTGTTGCTCGGCGGTGAAGAGAACGAACTGTTCGAACGGTTGGCGCGCGGCGGTGAAAAGTGCTGGTATGTGCCCGATGCGGTGATGTATCACATCATTCCGTCGTCGAAACTCTCGCCGGACTATTTCGACCGGCTGTGTTTCAATATCGGTGTCAGTCAGCGGGCGCGTGCCGTCATACGTGGCGGTGTCGGGCGGTTGTGGATCGGAGAGGGTTTGAAATGGATGGCTGCGTTTCTCCTTGCTGCGGGGTATCTCCTTTCGGGTCGGAGAGCTTGTGCCGGACGTCTCGTGCGGATGCGCCGCCGGATTACGGCCGGGATCCGCAGCAGCCGACCTGAAAAATGAACAACAGAAGGAACCTGAATGAACGATAAAATGAAAAAGCTGTTGAAAATCGTTGCCACGATCGTTGTCGTGTTACTCGTCGTGGCAATCGTCGTACCGCTTGCCTTCGAGTCGAAGGTCGGCGATATCGTCAAGAAAGAGGCCGACAAGCGCCTGTCGGCGAAGGTCGATTTCCGTGCGCTCGATCTGAGTCTGTTGCGCCATTTCCCGCATGCGTCGATCGAACTGAAGGGGTTGACGGTCGTTTGTGCCGCGCCTTTCGAGGGTGACACGTTGGCGGCTGTCGATCGGATCTCGGTGGTCGTCAATCTGATGTCGCTCTTCGGCGATGACGGGTATGAGGTGACGAAGGTCATCGTGGCGGAGCCGCGTATCCATGCCCGGAAACTCGCCGATGGAAGTGTCAACTGGGATGTGATGGCGCCTGCGGCCGATCAGGAGACCGAAACGCCCGCGGATGAGGCGGCGGCGACGGAACCGGAGGCCTCGGAAGATGCGTCGGCATTCCGGCTGCAGATGCGTGACGTGCGTCTGAAGGATGCCGTACTCCGTTACGAGGATGATTCGACGAAGATGCTCGCTGCGGTCGATCCGCTGAACCTCTCGCTCAGCGGCGATCTGTCGGGCGAACGCAGTACGCTGCAGCTGCGGCTCGATGCCCGGAAGCTGGAGTATGCTTCGGGGGGCGTCACGCTTCTGAACAGGGCCGATCTGGAGGCCGATATTGCAATCGACGCCGATCTGAAAAACAACCGTTATACGCTTTCGGACAATACGGTTCGTCTGAATGCCATCACATTGGGCCTTGACGGCTGGGTGGCGCTCGGCGAGGACCGGACGGAAATGGATCTGAAGATCAACAGTTCGAAGGTGGGGTTCCGCGATATTCTGTCGATGATTCCGGCCTTCTATCTGCGCGATTTCGAACAGTTCTCCGCCGACGGCGAGCTCTCGCTGGAGGCGTGGGCCAAGGGCGTTCTGGACGACAGGCAGGTGCCGGCTTTCGAGGCGAAGCTGAAACTCGACAACGGGTCGTTCAAATATGCTGCGCTGCCTCAGTCCGTTACCGGTATCCGTATCGACGCCCGTGCGGCCAATCCCGGCGGTACGTTCGATGCTACGACCGCCGAAATCTCCACTTTGAGCTTCTCGATCGCAGGCAATACGGTAAACGGATCGTTGAAAGTCGCAACTCCGGCCAGCGATCTGCAGTTCGATGCAGCAGCCAGGGGTAAACTCGATCTGGGGGCCGTAAAGGAGGTCTATCCGTTGGGTGATTCGGTTTCGCTGGGCGGTATCGTGACCGCCGACCTGCATGTTGCGGGCCGGATGTCGGAAATCGAGAAGGAGCAGTACGAGCGGATCGATGCTTCGGGAACGCTTGCTGTCGAAGGTGTATCGGCTCGGCTGAGCGGCCTGCCGGAGGTAAAGGTACAGCAGGCCGAGATGACGGTCACGCCGCAGGCGCTTACGTTGAAGAACCTTGCGGCAACGGTCGGTCGCAGCGATCTCGCAGCGTCGGGTTCGTTGTCGAATTATATCGGTTATGTGATGCGCGACGCAACGTTGCGCGGCCGTCTCGATGTGCGCTCCTCGCTTCTCGATGTCAATGAACTGGCGGGCGGCGCGTCCGCAGCCGCCGCGACGGAGGAGCAGGCCGGTGAGACTCCGGCAGAGTCATCGGCTGCCGATACGACAGCCATGCAGGCGATTGTCGTGCCGGAGAATCTCGATCTGGGGCTCTCGGTGTCGTTGAAAAAGGTGTTGTTCCAGCAGATGGAACTGACGGATTTCTCGGGAACTCTGACCGTCAAGCAGGGAACGGTTGCCATGACACGTCTTGCGATGGGAGCCTTTGGCGGACGGGTGTCGGCGTCGGGAAGTTATTCAACGGCCGAAGATCCTCAGCGTCCCGCGTTGAGCCTGAAGGCTGACATCTCCGATGCGTCGTTCTCGGAGACCTTCCGGCAGCTGGATGTCGTGCGGCGCATGGTGCCGCTCTTCGAAAAGACCGGCGGCAACTACGACATGTCACTTGAGTTGCAATCGTTGCTCACCGCTGCGATGACGCCCGAATACTCCTCCCTGCAGGCATCGGGTACGATTCGATCGGAAAATATCCATCTGCAGAATATCACGGCGTTCGATCGTCTGGCAACGGCCCTCAAGAACGATGCGTTGCGCAATATCGAGGCGCGCAATGTCGAAATCAGCTTCACGATCCGCGACGGCCGGATTGCCACGCAACCCTTCGATCTGAAGATGGGCAACATCGTCGTCAATCTCTCCGGCTCGACCGGACTGGATCAGACGATCGATTATACGGCGGCCGTACAGCTTCCGGAGAATCTGACGGGCGGTGTCGTCTCGAAGGTCAATGTCGGAATCGGGGGAACCTTCACGTCACCCGAGATTTCGCTCGACGTGAAGAATGTGGTAAAGGAGGCCGTGACGCAGACCGTACAGAAGGAGGTCGGCAAACTTCTCGGAACGGAGGCTTCGGATGGAACATCAGCGGCCGACCAGCTCCTTGCCGAAGCGAAAGAGAAGGGTGACAAACTGATTGCCGAGGCCGAGGCGCAGAAGGAGAAACTTGTGGAGAAGGCCTCCGGAAAGCTGGCAAAGGCGCTGGCGGAAAAGAGTGGCGACGCATTGATTTCGGCCGCACGAAAGGAGGCGCAGAAACTCCTGGAGCAGGCCGAAGAAAAGATCGCCGGGCAGCAGCAGTGATCCCGGACGTTTGGAAGTCGGGCATCCGGCTTTTATCTGAAGAAGCGGCGGCAAACGTGTCACGTTTGCCGCCGCTTCTCTTGTCGCCTGTACCTACGTGTGGAGAGGGTTGCCGGGAGGGTTAAATCTCTTATGGTCAAAAAGGCTTAAAATATGTCCGAAATGTTGGATCATAGCCGCAAAGCATGTATCTTTGCATAAAAATTCCCTCAATATCGAATACATGAAAAAACGATTGACGCTTCTTTTTGTTTCGCTCCTTGCATTTGGCTGTGTGGATGAAACATACGACCTGTCAACGCTGAAAAGTGACGAATTGGCCATCGGTGATGACAATTCGGTCTTTACCGCTCCGCTGCTGACGCTCAGCGTCTCCATCGGAGAGATCTCCAATGGCAATGTCGATCTGGTGGAGATGTGCCGCGAGGCCGATGCCTGGCTGCCCGATGTGCTGCCCGGCGGCGCGGAAGCCGTCGATGTCGAGACCCTCATGGGAGAAAGGGGCACGGAGGCCCAAACGGCCTATCTGACAGGTCCCGACGGCCTTCTGACGGCGCTGATGGACGAAATTGATGCCGATCCCCAGGGCGGGAAGCTGGTCGAAATTGCAGAAATGATCCATGGAAGCGAGCGCTATCGCAAGGCTTTCGACGATCTGGCTCCCGGTCTCTTTCCGTCGGATGCGCAGCTTGAGGAGTATGTCGGTGTCTTCCAGAGTCTTTACGGCGAACCCGGTACGCGGGAGCTGATCCGCTCCGGTATCGAGTCGTGTGCCCGCCAGTTCCTGACGTTGGATCTGAACATGACCGTTGAGGCCTTCGTACTCGATGGTATCGACGTGGGGAGCGACGTGCGGAAGATGATTACCGGCAATGGGGACGGCAAGGTCTCGATTTCGCTCTTCGGAGACATCGCGACCGATCTGCCGCTGGAGTTTTCGGCCGAACCCTCCTTCAAGAGGGGTGCGGGACCGACGGCCTCCTCCGGTGAGACCCTGTTCCGTTTCCCGGTCTTTACCGTGTCGGCCGAAAATGAACTGCCGACGGCGATTGCTGAAACGGAGATCTCTTCCGAGGCTTTGAATACACTCTTCGAGGAGCAGACGTCGATCAATCTGCAGGCCCGCCTCAAGCGGTATTTCCCCCGTCAGGAGGTTACGTCCCGGCAAGGCATTGTGGCCCATCTGAAGGTGCGCAGAAAGGGTGCACTGATTTTCAACAACTGATAAAACAACGGGAAATGAAGAAATTCCTCCTTGTTTCGACGGCCGTCCTGGCGCTCTTCGGCGCTGCGGCTCAGAATCCTACGCTGTATTTCATGAGAGGCGTGCCGATGCGTTCGCAGATGAATGCCGCGCTGGCACCCGAACGCGGATATGTTCAGATTCCGCTGTTGGGCGGTCTGGCGGTAGCGGACGATGGAAACATCGCCCTCAACAACCTCGTCTATCGACGCGGGGATCAGTTGACCACCCTGCTCGACCCTTCGGTCTCCGCCGCCGAGGCCCTGTCGGGGCTCCACGACCGGAACCGGATCAATGCCGACGTGAGAACGACCCTGATCGGTTTCGGCTCCTATACCGCAAATCGGAAGAACTTCTGGTCGTTCGATCTCAACCTCCGGGCCGGTGCTTCGGCTCAGGTTCCTTACGAGCTGTTTCACTTCTTCAAGACAGGTGAGAGCTCCCGGGTCCGGAACATGGGTGTCGCTGCCGATACCTATGTGGAGGCAGGGTTCAACTATTCCTGGCCCGTTTGCGACAGGGTGTATGTCGGTGCGCGTGTCAAGGCGTTGATCGGACTGGCACGTACCCGGTTCTATTTCAATGATTTCAACGTATCGTTGGGCGAAGATCAGTGGTTTGCGGAGGCGGTTGGCGAACTCGAGGCCAATGGTGCGGGAGTCTCGATCCCTACCCGGACCGAGGTGGACGGGAACGGCGTGCCTCATGAGTATTATGAGCTCAACGACATGTCGTTCAAGCCGAAAAAACCGGCCGGTTACGGTGTGGCCTTCGATCTGGGTGTCGCGTATGAGCCGATCGAGAACCTGTTGCTGTCGGCGGCAATCAACGATCTGGGCTTCATCGCCTGGAGCAAGAAGGGGGCCGTGCACGGGAGTGTAAACCGCACGCTGACCTTCGACGGTGCACAGGTCGATGCTTCCGGTGTGGCGGATATCGATTTCAACCTCGGCGATCTGGAGTTCGAGAAGATCGGAGACGCCGACGGCAAAGGCATGACCCGCATGCTGCGTTATGCCATGAACGTTGCCGCCGAGTACGATCTCTGGAGTCGGCGCGTGGGATTCGGACTGCTCTATCAGATGCGGAAGTACGATTACATGCTGTCGCATGACCTTGCCGCATCGGTCAATTTTCACCCCGTACACTGGTTTACGCTCTCGGGCAGTTACTCCTTTATCGACAACGGAGCCAATGCCGTCGGCCTGGGCTTGAATCTGCATCCCGGCTGGATCAACTTCTATGTCGCAACCGACGTGCTGCTTACCGAAAAAACACGGCAGTGGGTGCCGATCGGCCAGTCCCGCATGTATGTGAATCTGCGGCTGGCCATACCGTTGGGACGCAGGGGACTGCGCCTGTCCGACCTTGATTGCGACCGTTGAGACCCCTTGCCGCGCCGGCCGCGTCAGACGAAGACGTCAGCATCCCGCTCCGCAACCCTGCAGAGCGGGATGCTGGCGTTGAGACGGTCTGTTTCGGACGTCGTGCGTGACCGGAAGGTTGGGGGCGGCAGCCCTGTTCGGTCGCGGGTTCGGAGATTTCTGTGACTTCCGAAACTTCCAGAACATCTGAGGAGATCCACAACACGCTTTAGCAAAATTCCCGAGGGGGGGGGTAGTGGATCGGGCGGGCGCTTCAGCCACGCCGGGCAGGCCTCCGCTCTTGCCTTTTTCAAACAGCGGAGACGCGGGAACGGCGACGTCCGGAACATCCTGTCATTCCGGGACCGGTCTTCAGAGCCGAGGAGAGTGGAACCTCCACGTCGATCGTCTTATCGCGCGGCTGAGGTTGCAACGATCTCGCACAACTCATCGTAGTTCGCTTCGATGCTTTGCAGCAGCGCGTATTGCGCCCGTGTGCGGACGAGGTTGTGGTCGGGAAACCTGATTTTGTAGTAGGTGTCGCCGTTGAGGTAATCCATCAAAAATCGCAGCACCTGCTCATAGGTGATGTAGCGTGCGGAGAAGGGCAGCGAGTCCCGTTCGGCCGGTGTGAGGAAGGATTCGGTCTCGCTCAGATACCCTGCGGTAAAACTCCGGAACATCTCCTTGTCGAGCCAGACGTTCTCCGTATGCTCGTCGTCCTCACGTCCATGGTTGGCGTAGGTGCGGATCGCATCGCCGAAATCGTTGCAGCAGGGGGCGTTGAGCACCGTGTCGAGGTCGATGACACAAAGAACCCGGCCCTGGCGGTCGAACAGGATGTTGTTGATCTTGGTGTCGTTGTGCGTGACCCGCGTGGGGATCTCGCCGCATTCGACCCGCTCCCAGAAACGGAGCATCTCCGTGCGGCGGCTTTCGATCCATTCGATCTCCTGCGGAACGCTTTTCCGACGTCCCGCGGCATCCCGGGCGAGCGCGTCGTCCCATTGTTGAAACCGAATGCGGATGTTGTGGAATCCCGGCAGGATATCGGTCAACGGTTCGCGGTAGTCGGAGAGCTGGCGCTGGAACCGTCCGATGCCCTCACCGCCGCAGCGTGCCAGCGCCGGCGATGTGGCCGCATCGTAGCTTACGGATCCCTCGATGTAGAGCGCCATGGTCCAGTAGTCGCCCGCGTCGTCAAGGTAATAGAGCGATCCGTCGCTGGTCGGAATGACCGTCAGCACCTCCCGCAGCGGATCTCCGCCCGCTTCCCGGACCTTGGCCTTCAGATGTGTCGTTACGCCCCAGATGTTGCGCATCATTGCCGGTATGTCGGTAAAGACATGACGGTTCTTGCGTTGCAGGATGTAACGTGTCTGCCCGGTCGTGACCAGGAAGGTGTCGTTGATGAAGCCTTCACCCAGCGGGCTGATGCGCTCGGCAGGGGCGTCGATACGGAATTGTGCGGCGATTCGTTTCATGTGTGCATGCTTTTTCGGCGGTCTCCCCGGCCGGCGGGTTCCGGGTCTTCCATCCATTATTGCGAAATGTACGAAATGTTTCGTGAAGGGCCAAATTTTTTCTATATTTGTCTGAAACCACCTTTGCTGATACTTTCCGACCATGAAACTTCAATCGATCTTCGGCGCTTTGCTTGCGCTGGCGCTCCTTGCCGGATGTTCGCACGTTGCGGGCGACGCCCCCTACCGTATTGTGGACAATGAGATCATCTTTGCGGAACCGGACCGTGCCGAGGGCCAGCACGATGTCCTGCAGCTGCGCTGCGATCCGATTCCCGTCGTGCGTGTCGCCTTTATCGGTCTGGGCATGCGCGGCAGCAGTGCCGTCGAGCGGTTTACGAAACTGGACGATGTGGAGATCGTCGCCTTGTGCGACAAGGTGCCGGCCCGCGTGGAACGGGCGCAGCACACCCTTGCCGTCAACGGTCTGCCCGCTGCGCTGGAGTTTACCGGCGAGGAGGCGTGGCGGAAGGTCTGCGAACTGGAGAATGTCGATCTGATCTACAACTGCACCGACTGGGAGATGCATGTGCCGATCGCACTGTATGCGATGGAACAGGGGCGGCATGTCGCCGTCGAGGTGCCGGCGGCACTGACCGTCAGGGACTGCTGGGCGCTGGTCGATGCCGCCGAGCGTACGCGGCGTCACTGCATGATGCTGGAAAACTGCTGCTACGACTTCTTCGAAATGGCGACGCTCAACATGGCGCAGGCGGGGTTGTTCGGCGAGATCGTGCATGTCGAAGGGGCCTATATCCATGATTTGAGAAGCCTTCAGTTCGATCGCGAAAACGGATATGCCGACATGTGGCGCCTGCGGCACAATACCGTCCACACGGGAAATCCCTATCCTACGCACGGGCTCGGTCCGTTGTGCCAGTTGCTTGACATTCATCGCGGCGACCGGATGGAGCGTCTCGTGTCGCTGTCGTCCGACCAGTTCGGCATGAGTGCCTATGCCGCGCGGAAATACGGCCCGGAATCGCCGGAGGCAAAGGTGCCCTATGCGTTGGGCGACATGAATACCACGCTGATCCGTACGGCGAAGGGGAAAAGTATCCTCATACAGCACGATGTCACGTCGCCGCGTCCGTACAACCGTCTCCATACGATCTCGGGCACGAAGGGCTTCGCGCAAAAATATCCCGTTCCTGCGTTGGCCTTCGATCCCGACGCCCATCGTCCGCTGTCGGAGGAGCGGATGGAGGAGTTGTTGCGGCGCTACGAACATCCCGTCATACAGGAGATCGGCGAGAAGGCCCGCGAGGTGGGCGGTCACGGCGGCATGGACTTCATCATGGATTATCGTCTGATCTATTGCCTGCACAACGGGCTGCCGCTCGACCAGGATGTCTATGACGCTGCCGAATGGTCGTCGATCGCGGAGATGAGCGAGGTGTCGGTACGCCATGGCGGAGTGCCCGTGCGCATGCCCGATTTTACGCGCGGAGCATGGCGCAGCGTCCAGGGGTTCCGTCATGCCCGGATCGAATAGCGCGTGATGTCGTATCGGTTTTGCGGCTTGTATGTTCCCTGTATCCTCTTCGTGGCGGAGGTGTGGGGTTCGTACGGCTTTGCCGCAGGAGGTCCGATGCCGGTTGCCGAAAGAAAAGGAGCGAAAAAGAGAGGGAATTCAAAAAATAACAGTAACTTTATGACATCGAAGGGTGCAATGCCGTTTGCCGCCGTCGGTTGACCGGCAGCCCCTACACCCAACCCTCGAAAACCCGATGAAAACTGGAGCTTTCCGACATGCGATCTCACTTCTGATCTTGGTGATCCTGGCTGGGGCAGCGCTGTTCCTGTCCGCCTGCAGGGAGGATGAAACCCGCTCGCTGGCCAATGAACTCGACCACATGCTGGAGCAGAAGCACCGGTTCGAGCTCAAAAAGGAGCGACGAATCGCCAGACTCCGTGAACGCTTGCAGGTCAATGATCTGTCGCCCGAGCAGGAGTATGAGATCAATACGGAACTCTACAAGGAGTTCCGCAAGTACAAGTCGGATTCGGCCATTCGGTATGTCGAACGAAACCTTGAACTTGCACGGCAGATGAATGACCGGATCCGCTATTACGGTTCGGAGCTTCAACTTGCACAGCTCTGCTCCTTTCTGGGCCGAAGTGTCGAGGCCAACCAGATTCTCTCCTCCATGAGGGCCTCCGACCTGACACCGGAGCTGCGCCCCGTTTACTACAGGACCTGGAGCAATTACTATCAGCACTATGCTTCGCTGAGCAATCAGAACAAGTATCTGGAGCTGCGTGAGATCTATCGCGACTCGCTGCTGCAGGTGGCCGATCCCGCATCGTTCCGCAGCCAGATCAACCGCAGCTACGTGCTTATGAACGACGGCCGTCTCGACGAGGCGCGGACATTGCTGACCGGGATGCTTGCCCGAATCGAAAAGGATTCGCCCGAATATGCCGAAACGACCTATGCCATGGGGCGTCTTTGCAAAAAGTGCAACGATCACGGGAACGAGACGAAGTATTATCTGCTTTCGGCCATTGCCGATCTGAAAAACGCAACGAAGGAGAATGCCTCCTTTCAGACGCTGGCTATCACCTGCTACAACGACGGTGAGCTGAACCGTGCCTATCGCTATACGCAGGCGGCTATCGAGGATGCCCTTTCGAGCAACATTCAGTTCCGTACGGCCTGGATGTCGGAGTTCTATTCGATCATCAGTGCGGCGCATCAGGCCAAGGAGGCGAAGGTGAAGTCCCGGTTGCAGTACTATCTGGTGTTGATCAGCGTGCTGTCGCTGGTGTTGATCCTGCTCTTTGTCTATGCCGTCAGGCAGATGCGGCGCCTCTATCGGGTCAAGGAGGAGCTTTCGCAGGCGAACGGCCTGTTGCGGAAACTCAACGATGAGTTGAATGGCAAAAATCAGCAGTTGCTGGATTCGAACGATGTCAAGGAGCAGTACATTGCCCGTTTCTTCGACTTCTGCTCGACCTATATCGACAAGCTGGAGGATTATCGGAAGTCTCTCAAGAAACTCTTCCAGGACCGGCGTTTCGACGACCTCGGCAAGCGGCTCAAATCTACGTCGATGTTTGAAAGCGAGCTCGATGAGCTGTATCGGAATTTCGATGCCATCTTTCTGAGTCTCTATCCGTCGTTTGTCGAGGATTTCAATGCCCTGCTGGTCGAGGAGGAGCGGATTGTGCCCAAGACGGGTGATCTGCTCAACAAGGAGCTGCGTATTTATGCGCTGCTCCGGCTCGGAATTACCGACAGCGCGAAGATCGCCTCTTTCCTGCGGTGTTCGCTCAGTACGGTCTATAATTATCGGACGAAGGTGCGGAACAAGGCTGCAATTTCGAGAGAGGCCTTCGAAAAGGAGGTTATGGAGATCGGAACTTCCCGTCAAACCGACCCTGACAGCTTCTAAACGACCTATATTTTTTTATATATAATAAATAAATATATAATTGTAAATCAAATAATTGATACTCTAAACAGGCTACATTTAAGCATGTAAATATAGGAACGAAAGATTATTCGGACTAACTTTGTATAAAATCGGATTCGGAGCGGATTCCGGATCCTTGTCGGGCGGAGATTCACGATCTCCGCTGACGGTATGAACCAACGTTGACCTTTGTTTTATTATCAGCGAAATGAACCTTATCAAAGTCGGTCTGATCGGTTTCGGCAGAATGGGCGGATTCTATCTCGAGCAGATGCGTCTGAACGGGAAGTGGGAGATCGCATACATTTGCGACGTGGATCCCGAAGCCCGGGAGTATGCCCGCAAGGTGGCACCCGAAGCGAAAGTCGTTGCCGACGAAGACGAAATCTTTAACGATCCGCGGGTGGAGGTGGTTGTGTTGTCCGCGCTGGCGGACTCCCGCCTGTCGCAGATTGAACGGGCCTTTGCGGCCGGAAAGCACGTAATAGCAGAGAAACCTATCGCCGATACGATCGAAAACGAATGGCGGGTCGTGGAGCTCGCGGAGAAGACAAACCTCTTTTCGACCGTGGACCTATATCTGCGCAATTCGTGGTATCACCATGCGATCCTCGATTTCATCGCGCAGGGGGAGATCGGGGAACTGGCCATCATCCGCGTATGTCACATGACGCCCGGTCTGGCACCCGGCGAGGGCCACGAATATGAAGGGCCCGCTTTTCACGATTGCGGCATGCACTATGTGGATGTGGCGCGCTGGTATGCCGGTTCGGAATTCAAGACATGGCATGCGCAGGCGTTGCGCATGTGGAGCTATAAGGATCCGTGGTGGCTGCAGTGTCACGGCACCTTCGAAAACGGTGTGGTCTTCGATATTACCCAGGGACACGTCTATGGCCAGCTCTCCAAGGACCAGACGCACAACTCGTATATCGACGTCATCGGAACGAAGGGAATAGCACGGATGACGCACGACTTTCATACGGCAACGGTCGAACTGCACGGCGTGACCCGCACCGAACGTATCGAACGCCCCTATGGAGGGAAGAATATCGGCGTGTTGTGCGATCTCTTCGCCGATTCGGTGCGCTCGGGCGTGCGGCGGAATGAGTTGCCCCGTTTCAGGGATGCGGCGATTGCATCGGAGTATGCATGGCGCTTCCTGGATGATGCACGTCAGCATGATCTGCCTGCAATAGGTGACCTGAAGACGCTCGAAGAGATTCGGGAACGTCGCCGTACCATGACCAACGGTTACGGTCTGTTGCACAAACGACATTGATTCCGGCGGTTCGCATCGGGTAGAGCGGTGAAAAATGGCATCGACGCCGAAGAGGATTGTTGTGAAAAGTTCAGGGGGAGGGCTTGCAACGCGATCGGTGTTCGAGGGTCTGCAATAGTTCCAACCTCTTCCCGGTGCGGCCGTCCCGGACTCCTCAAGGGGGCAGGAGACTTCAGGAGAGGAGATTTCAAGGGGGGCAAGGGCAGAAGAGGTATTGAGGGCTTTTTCGTGCTGTGAACTTTTTAAAAGGGGCTCAGCTTAAATTAAAAAAGAGGGCTCGGAGTTAAAAAAGGTTCGGAGCAGTTGTGTAGGCTGGCAGGTGAAAGCGAACGACTGGAGTAAAGGTTGTGGAGGCGTGGAAATCCAATGAGGAAGTGCTGGCGACTTTATGCCCGAGGGCCGTTCTGTTGAATTTGCAAGGCGACGGATGGGTTGTCGGAGACGCCCGGCGGAAGATGGCATGAGGAGAAGTAGACTGTCAACTTTCGGATGACAAAGGTCCGGATGAATGGAAATCTGCAGGCAACGGATGGGTTGTCGGAGAAACCCGGCGGAAGCAGGGGAGGAGACAGCCGACTTTCGGATGACGGGGGACCGGATGGATGGAAATCTGCAAGGCGACGGTGGCGAAAGGAGACTGTCGGCGACGCTCGGCGGAAGATGGCGAGAGGAGAAGAAGACTGTCAACTTTCGGATGACAGGGGACCGATGGATGGAAATCTGCAAGGCGACGGTGACGGGAGAACTGTCGGAGGCGCTTGGCGGAAGATGGAGGAAAATGAGGTCGCAACTCCTCTGTCGAGGAACACGATGGAGGCGTTTGCAAGACGAAAGGGATTATTGACTGTCGGCCATGTTTGACGGGTGCATCAATAATCAATAATAAAACCCTGTCCCCGGACAAGGAGAGAGGGGGGGGGAGATGGAAAGAGGTTCGGAACAGCGGCAGCGAGGTCTGAACCGGAACTTGAAAACTGAATAACTTCACAATAAAAACGATACGATTATGGGGAACATGTTATTTCTGGGCAATCTGGGAGCCGGTGAGATCATTGTCATCGCACTGATCATTCTGCTGCTCTTCGGTGGCAAAAAAATTCCCGAGCTGATGAAAGGGCTCGGAAAAGGTGTCCGTTCCTTCAAGGAGGGAATGAACAACATCGAAAAGGAGATCGAAAACCCCGACTCCGAAAAAAAATAACCGAAAAACCTTATCACTTGCATTACTAACTTAAATAAAACCTGAAATCTTATGGCAAAAGAGATGTCAAGACGGAAGTTCCTCAAAAGCGGAGCTGCCGCAGCTATCGGACTGGCGGTTGTCCCAAGCACCGTATTGGGCAAGAAATTCGGTCATACGGCCCCCAGTGACAAACTCAATATCCTGGGTGTCGGTATCGGCGGCCGCGGCGCGTCGGTGTTGAAGGACCTGGAGAGCCAGAACATCATCGGCCTCTGCGATGTGGACTGGAAATATGCCGCACATGTCTTTGAACGTTATCCCGCGGCAAAACGCTACAACGATTATCGCCGCATGTTCGATGACATGCTCAAATCGGCCGATGCCGTGATGGTCGCTACGGCGGATCATACGCACGCGATCATCGCTGCCGATGCCATGACGGCCGGAAAACATGTCTATGTCGAGAAACCGCTGACCCACTCCGTCTATGAGTCGCGTCTGCTGACGAAACTTGCCGCAAAGTATCGTGTGGCCACGCAGATGGGTAACCAGGGCGCTTCGGATGAAGGTGTCCGCAAGGTCTGCGAATGGATCTGGAACGGCGAAATCGGCGAGGTGACAAAGGTCGAAACCTTTACGAACCGTCCTATCTGGCCCCAGGGCCTGATGCGTCCCGAAAATGACGAACCGATCCCCAGCACCATGAACTGGGACGCATTCATCGGCCCGGCGCCCTATCGTCCCTACAACTCGGCCTACACCCCCTGGAATTTCCGTGGCTGGTGGGATTTCGGTACCGGCGCGTTGGGTGACATGGCTTGCCATATTCTCCATCCCGTCTTCAAGGGTCTCCGGCTGGGATATCCCTCCAAGGTGCAGGGCAGTTCGACGTTGCTGCTGACCGAGTCGGCGCCGACCGCGCAGATCGTCAAGTTTGTCTTCCCGGCTCGTGACAATCTGCCCAAGGTGGCCATGCCCGAGGTCGAGGTATATTGGTATGACGGTGGCCTGATGCCGCCCCGTCCCGCCGGAATGCCCGATGGAAAGAGCCTCAGCAAGAAAGGCGGCGGCGTGATCTTCCATGGTACGAAGGATACGCTCATTTGCGGCTGCTACGGCGTGGATCCCTATCTGCTGTCGGGCCGCGAACCCAAGTGTCCGCCCGTGATGCGCGAGGTGACCGAAACCCATCAGATGGACTGGGTGCGTGCTTGCAAGGAGGATCCGGACGATCGTGTTCCCACCATGTCGGACTTCAGCGAGGCAGGGCCTTTCAACGAGATGGTCGTTATGGGCGTATTGGCCGTGCGCCTGCAGGGACTCAATCAGGAGCTTGCATGGGATGGCCAGAACATGCGTTTTACGAATATCCCGGCGGATGCCACCATCAAGACCGTTATCAAGGACGGATTCCGGATCAAGGACGGTCACCCCAGCTTTGCCAAGACCTGGACCGATCCGGTCAACGCAAACGAATTTGCACAGGAACTCATCAAGCATACCTATCGGGAAGGCTGGAAGCTGCCCGACATGCCGATGTAGTCGTGTAGTGTAGGAAACCAATTTAAAACCATACGAAAATGAAAAAAACGATTCTGTTTTCCGCATGCGTCGCATTGAGCCTCGCATTGGTTGCCTGCGGCGGAAATGCAAACAAAAAAGCGGCTGAAGAGAAGGCCAAGGCCAAGGCTGAAAAGGCTGAAGCACGCAAGATTCTTCCCGAATACAAGGTGCTCGACAATCCGCAGGTAGATCTGGCATCCTTCCCGAAGGACAAGGAGGGGTATTATGTGATCTTCGACGGCAAGACGCTGAACGGCTGGCGCGGTTACGGCAAGGAGGCGGCTCCTGCCCGTTGGGTCGTGGATGACGGTGCCATCAAGTTCAACGGTTCGGGCGGCGGTGAAGCGCAGAAGGGTGACGGTGGCGACCTCATCTTCGCGCACAAGTTCAAGAACTTCGAACTCGAACTGGAGTGGAAGGTCTCCAAGGGCGGCAACTCCGGTATCCTCTATCTGGCACAGGAGGTGGTCAGCATGAAGGACGGCAAGGAGAAGCTCGAACCCATCTATATCTCCAGCCCCGAGTATCAGGTGCTCGACAACGAAAATCATCCCGATGCGAAGCTGGGTGTGGACGGCAACCGTCAGTCGGCATCGCTTTATGACATGATTCCCGCCGTGCCGCAGAACGCAAAGCCCTACGGCGAATGGAACAAGGCCAAGATCATGGTTTACAAGGGTACGGTCGTACATGGCCAGAACGACGCAAATGTCGTTGAGTACCATCTCTGGACGCCCCAGTGGACCGAGATGCTCGAAAACAGCAAGTTCAGCCCCGAGAAGTGGCCGTTGGCCTTCACGCTGCTCAACAACTGCGGCGGTGACAACCATGAAGGTTACATCGGTCTGCAGGACCACGGCGACGACGTCTGGTTCCGTAATATCCGTGTCAAGGTTCTCGAATAATCTTCCGACCATCCGATCTCTGCCGCAGCACCCGTGTCGGGTGTTGCAGCAGGTCGGAACAAACTGTCAGTCAGTATGAAAAGAAAACTGTTGTTGATCGCCGGTGCATGTCTCTGCATTGTCGGGCTCTCCTCCTGCTGCGCGCAGCAGAAACAGCCCGAGCCGGTGAAAAAGGAGGTCGGAATACAGCTCTATTCCGTACGGGATCTGATCGGTGTCTTCGGCAAGAGCAAGGGGGACTACAAACCCGTATTGCAGGCTCTGGCCGATATGGGATATACCTCCGTCGAGGCGGCAAGCTACAAGGATGGACTGATCTACGATCAGACGCCCGAACAGTTCCGTCAGGATGTGGAGGCTACCGGCATGAAGGTGCTCTCCGCACACTGCAAGCACAACCTCTCGGAGGAGGAGCTCGCTTCGGGAGACTTCTCGGAATCCCTTAAGTGGTGGGACGCCTGCATCGATGCCCATAAACGGGCCGGTGCGAAGTATATCGTCATCCCCTCGATGTATCGGGTGAAGACGCTGGACGAGCTGCAGACCTATTGCCGCTACTTCAACGAAGTCGGTGCACGGTGCAATGCCGCCGGGTTGAAACTCGGCTATCACAACCATTCCAAGGAGTTCAAGACGGTGGAGGATCAGGTAATACTCGACTACATGCTTGAGAATACCGATCCCGACAAGCTCTTCTTCCAGTTGGATGTCTATTGGGCCGTAATGGGCCAGGCAAGTCCCGTGGACTATTTCAACAAGTATCCCGGACGTTTCCGCATGCTTCATATCAAGGATCGTCGCGAGGTCGGTCAGAGCGGTATGGTGGGATTCGATGCCATCTTCCGCAATGCCGAAACGGCCGGTCTGGAGAATATTGTCGTTGAAATGGAGGGCTCGAGCTACAACGATGTTCTGCGCAGTGTCCGCGAGTGCATCGATTACCTTGTCGAGGCACCCTTTGTGAAGCCTTCCTATGAAAAATAGGATGGTACGTTGAAATCCTGTCGGGTCCGGCTATCGCCGATAGTCGGACCCGTTGTCTTGACCGTTTGTCCGAAGCCGGTTCGGCGGCTTGCGGAGTTTGTGCCGGTCTCTTTACGGCGGTTGTCGTGAGGGGGCGGGGATGGTAGGCAGGTCGTCGCAGGCGGGGGCGGAGCAAGTCGGGCTGTTGATTTGCGCGGGCGGCTTGTAGCCCGGCTGCTGGAGGGTTGAAGGTGAGTGCGGGCGGAAGAGGATGTGTTGCTGCAGGCGAAGATCGATGTTGTGCCGCAGATTTGCGCGGGCGGCTTGTAGCCCGGCTGCTGGAGGGTTGAAGGTGCGTGCGGGCGGAAGAGGATGTGTTGCTGCAGGCGAAGATCGATGTTGTGCCGCAGATTTGCGCGGGCGGCTTGTAGTCCGGCGACTGGAGAGCTGAAGGCGAGTGCGGGCAGAAGAGGATGTGTTGCTGCAGGCGAGGATCGATGTTATGCCGCAGATTTACGCGGGCGGCTTGTAGTCCGGCGACTGGAGAGCTGAAGGTGAGTGCGGGCGGAAGAGGATGTATCGTCGCAGACGGGGACGGAGCAATGTCGGACCGCTGACTCGCGGCGACAGGACTGTCGGAGGGTACTGCGAGGACGATGTAGGGCAGTAACGGTCATTACGGCGAATGGCGTATCTTCGGGGCCGGGACCTCGTTCCCGGAAAGCCGGTTCATACAGGTCAAAAAAGATTGAATACACGGCGGAAGAGAAAACAGGTCGGAGTTTGATTGTTGCGGCTTGCTCCGGAGCGCCGGCAACCGGGGCGCTTGAGAAGAGGAAGCGTACATGAGAACCGTCATGGATGGCGGACAACGAATGGCCGGAGGTCGGAGCGCAGCGGATGGATCCGTGCCGCGGTCCGGATCTGTCGAAAATTCGGCCCCGCCGGAGAACAAGAATGAAAAACGCTATGGAAGAGAATAAAACGGAAGTGCAGGATGAAAAGGAGATGACGTTCTGGGGCCATCTCGAAGAGTTGCGTTGGGCTTTGGTGCGTGTCGTGGCGGTATTGTTCGTCTGTCTGGTCGCCTGCTTTTGTGCCATGCCGTATCTGTTCGACCATGTGGTGCTGGCCCCTACTACCTCGGACTTCTTTCTCTACCGGTGGCTGGCGGCTCTGGGAGAATCGAATCCGCTGCTGCCCGATTTCAGCGACGGAGGGTTTCATGTCGATATCATCAACATCAATGTCGCTTCACAGTTCCTGACGCATATCAGCGCTTCGTTCTGGTTCGCCCTGCTGCTCGTTTTTCCCTATCTCGTTTTCGAGGCCTGGCGCTTCGTGCAGCCCGCGCTCTTTGCAAATGAACGTAAAAGTGTCGCATTGGCCTTTGCCGGCGGAACCTTCATGTTTTTCCTGGGGTGTGTCGTCGGTTATACGTTGGTATTCCCCTTTACTTTCCGGTTTCTGACCGAGTATCAGCTCAGTTCATCCATCGTCAATCAGATCTCGCTGAACTCCTACATGGGAAACTTTCTCATGTTGATCTTCATGATGGGAATCGTCTTCGAGTTGCCACTGCTTGCCTGGCTGCTCTCGAAGATGGGGCTGGTGACCAAATCGTTTCTCCGCAAGTACCGTCGGCATGCCGTTGTGGTGCTGCTTGTATTGTCGGCGATCATCACGCCTTCGGGTGATCCGTTCACGCTGATGGTGGTCTTCCTGCCCCTCTACCTGCTTTACGAGTTGAGTATCCGTTTTGTCCGGGCATAGTAGCCGTTTTACCCGTTGGCAGCGGCGGGCAGTCGGTACGGGCTGTTTGTGGTGCGGTGTTGCCGTGGTCTGGCCCTTGCGGCCTGCGATCTGTTCCAGTCTGTCGGATGTGGTTTACCGTCGTCATCGATCGATGACGACGGTTTTTTCATGTGCGGGGTGTCGGTTGGCGGTGCGTAGGGCGGATGCGGATGATGAACGGCAAGGTCGGAGGGGTGTGTTGTTGAATGGCGGAGCGGATGGTGTTTCGGGCAAGGATGGCTGATGTTCCGGTCGGGAATGGCGGATGACGGGCGGGGTTGGCTGACGTTCCGGCCGGGAATGGTGGATGATGGACGGGTGTGAGGAAGACCTGTCGGGACATGGGCGAGTGGCGCGGTACAGGTTGAAGGGCGGTGGGGGGCAGGTTAAAGGAAGGTGCAGGTTGAGGAGGATGCGATGATGAACGGCAAGGTCGGAGGGGTGTGTTGTTGAATGGCGGAGCGGATGGTGTTTCGGGCAGGGATAGCTGACGTTTCGGACTGGGATGGCGGATGACGGCCGGGGTTGGCTGACGTTCCGGCCAGGAATGGTGGATGACGGGCGGGTGTGAGGAAGACCTGCCGGGGTATGGGCGAGTGGCGGCGATATGTGGTGAGTGGCGTGGTACAGGTTGAATGGAGAAAGAGATTGAGGGCGGATGCGGATGATGAACGGTAAGGTCGGAGGGGTGTGTCGTTGATTGGCGGGACGGATGGGGTTTCGGCCGGGAATGGCGGATGGCGGGCGGGGTTGGTGGATGTTTCGGATGGAGATGACGGATGATGGGCGGGAGAGAGGACGGTTTGTCGGGCATGGAAGTGTGGCGGCGAGCGGCAGCGATGTGCGGCGGACGGTGCGGTGCAGGTTGAAGGGTGGCACGGGTTGACGTGGAATGCGGAGGGTGTAAGGGACGAGCGGATGGCAGATTCTCGAAAGGACTGGTGATGTCGTCTATCTTGCTTGTTATGAGGATGAAAATGACGTGATGGCTGAATTCTGCAAGCAGCGGCAAGGCGGGTCCCGGCGGGCCGGGGTAAACGAGTCGGTCGTTTCCGTTGGAAGGAAACGGCGCCGGTTGCGGATGTGGCTGCATGCAGGGGCTTGTAACTCCAGGCAGGTAGGGCTGCGGCATCGGACAGGGAAGGGATGTTTGGATCGGATGTGCGAGTCAAAATTGTATAATTGGAAATTTATCTTTACTTTTATACTAAATTTGCCCCGCAATCGGAGGATTTTTGAAGGTTTCGTGTCATGAAACTTTGATTCCTTTATCCCGGGAAGGGGTTGCGCGACAGACTGTAAGATTTTAGCCGATGCTTTCGGAACGTGAACTCATAAGTCGGATTCGCCGAAGTGACCTGGTATCGTTCAAAATGTTGTTTGAACGATACTATAACGGTATTTATCTCTTCGCACGCGGAATCGTCGATGATGAATTCCATGCCGAAGAGATCGCTCAGAATGTCTTTATCCGGCTCTGGCTGAAACGTGAAACCCTCGATCCCGACAAGAATTTCAACGCATTCGTCTATCTCCTGACACGTCATGAAGTTGCGGACTATTTTCGATCCGAGACATATTATAAACGTACGCTGCATCTCGATATGCTTGAAGATGTCGCTCAGGTTCATGCCCAGGCGGAGAATGCCTATGACGTGGAGTATCTCAAGCGGATGATCTCCGATGAAATGGAGCGAATGCCCGCACAACGGCGCGAGGTGTTCCGGCTGAGCCGCATCGTCGGACTGTCGAACGAGCAGATCGCCGAAAAACTCTATATCTCCAAGCGAACCGTCGAGGGTCATCTGAATCTTGCATTGAGAGCCTTGCGTGAAAAGGTCGGGCGCTTCGGCTGTTGGCTGGTACTCTTCCTGTTGCTGCAGTGAGATGTCCGGGTGCTCCTGTTGTGTCGCAGGGCGGGACTTCGTCCGCCTTCCCGGTCTGATAGTCTTACGGTCGATTTTTTTTGAAAAAAACGCCTCCTCCGGGCAGGTGTAGAACCTTTCATATTACGTATTATATAACGAACGCGGGGAAGCTCGCAGAAATGAAGTATGCAGAAAGAAGCGCTCAGGCATTACCTTGAACATGGCGATGACGCCCGTGTACGGGAAGAACTTCGGACGTGGTTGCTCGATCACGATTCCGAAGAGACACGCGGCACCGCCGTGAAGGACGATTTCGTGGAAGACGAATTGCACTCCTTCTGGCAGGCCTCCCTGCGAAAACAGGCATCCTCGCGCACGACGGAGAGACGATACCGTGTCCTGATGGAACGGTTGTTCGGTGCGCGCGACTCCCGAAGCCGGATCCGACGCATCTGGCGCTGGACGGTTCAGGCCGCGGCAGTCCTCTTGCTGATGGCTGGCGCCTACGAATTTGCCGCGCAGCAAGCGCCCGAACAACCCGAATGGGCCGAGGTATATGCCCCTTATGGCCAGACTCGCGAAGTGACGCTGCCCGACGGTAGCCGCGTATGGCTCAACGCCGGAACCTATATCTTCTATCCCGAGCGGTTTGACCGGGAACGCCGGCTCTTTGTCAGCGGCGAGGTTTATCTGGATGTGACGAAGGACCCCAAACGTCCGTTCCGTGTGGATACGAAAAACGTCGATATCCGTGTGCTGGGGACGAAGTTCAATCTCCGTTCCTACAACGATGACAAATATGTCGAGGCTTCGCTGTTGGAGGGTTCCATCTCGCTGGGGTTGAAAAATCATGGTGAGCAGGAGCGGATTCTGATGTCGCCCGGCGACCGGTTGCTGGTGGACAACGTTACCAGTGATATCGTCCACGAACGTTTTGACTGTGCGCATTACGCTTCGTGGCGGGATGGATATCATGCCTTCCGGCACATGTCGCTCGGGGAGATCGCCCACGATCTGGAACGGATCTTCGATGTACAGATCATCATCCGTGACCCCTCGCTGCTTGATGAGACCTACTTCGCAACCTTCGCAAGGGGATGGAAGCTCGATGAACTCCTTGAGGCATTGAACATTCATCATACGTTGCGGATTCATCGTGACGGATCCATCATCGAGATCGAGCGGGCCCAGCCGTAACCGGAGAGTTGCGTGGAAAGAGGCGCGATGACCGAGTCCCGATTGCGCGAGAGGAATCAATGACAGGGTGCAGATTGGCCGGGACCGATGGCCGAATATAGATTGCCGGGGCCGATGAATGGGTGCGGATGAGGGAACCGATGGTCGGTGCAGATTGGCAGGACCGATAATTGGATGGCCTCGATGGTTGGTGTAGATTTATCGGGCCTGAAAACCGGATGCAGATTGCCGGGCGCGGCCGGTCGATGAGAATGACGGAGGTACAGACGGAGGTTCGATGGCGTTGAGGCAGAGTCCTGACAATGGAATATCATGCAAATGAACGGGCCACGATATGATGCACGAAAAAGTGTGTGAAAATACAATACGACCCGAAAGGGTTGAGAGAGATAAAAATGAAGAGACAACTTGTGAAATGACCCCTTAATACAGAATTGTACGCCTATGAAGAAAAAATCCTGATTGAAGAAAAAGGTCGGAAAATGTCTTCCCCATTCTCCGACCCTGATTTTGAGAGTGTAATCTATCTACAAAACCTAACAAAAGTATGAATTATCTCTACATGAACCAAAAATGCACGAGGATATTCAGCGGTTTTCTGTTGCTGGTATTGCTTCTGTGCGGTGGAGTATGGAGCGTATCGGCGCAAAAACTCGATAACGACGCGCGTATCACACTGAAAATGAACAATGCGCCCATCTCCGATGTTCTCGAAACAATCACGAAACGTTATCAGTACGCCTTTATCATGCGTACGGCCAATGTGGATACGACAAGCCGTATCTCGATCGAAGTGGTCGATGAACCTCTGCGGGAGGTTCTGGACAAGATCTTCGCAGGCCAGAACGTGGATTTCGAGTTTGATGGAAAACTGGTCCGCATCTCGAAGGTGCAGCCCAGAACGCAGGCCGTTGCGGCTTCGACAATCCGTGTCGAGGGAACCGTGCGTGACGAGTCCGGACGGCCCCTGCCGGGTGTCAGCGTCGTAATTGCAGACACCTACACGGGCGTGACGACCGACAACGGCGGACATTACAGTCTGAATGTCGATAGCGAAAGCGCAAAACTTCAGTTTACCTACCTGGGCTACAAAACCATGGAGGAGCCCGTCGGAAAACGGACCCTTATCGACGTGACGATGGCCGAAGACCTCAAGATGGTGGACGAGGTGGTGGTCATCGGTTACGGTACGCAGTCCCGCCGCACGCTGACAACGGCCATCTCCAAAGTCGATGGTGACGAACTCTACGGCGCCCCCGTTGCAACGGTCGGTGATGCCCTCAAGGGAAAGGTTTCCGGTCTGCGCGTGGCGACAAACAGCTCGCTCTCGGGTGAGGCGCCCCGTTTCCTGATCCGCGGCGGTTCCTCGATCAACATGGGCAACGACCCGATCTATATCGTCGATGGTGCCCTGCGGGACGATCTGACCGGTATCAACCCCAATGATATCGAGTCGATGGAGGTCCTCAAGGATGCCGCTTCGGCTGCCATTTACGGCGCACGTGCTTCGAACGGTGTCATCATCGTTACGACGAAGAAGGGTTCGCCTTCGCTGGGCCCGCAGGTGGTCTTTGACGTGCAGGTGGGTTTCTCGAGACCGACGAAAAAGTGGGACCTGCTTAATGCTCGTGAACAGATTGCGCTGACACGTCCCGCCATCGCAAACATCTATGGCAAATCGACCGGTACACTCGCTGCAAGCGCATGGCTCGATGGAGCCAATGTTGCCGTGGGTACAGGAAACACCTCGAACCGGAACCAGTTTACGACACGTTATCTGGAGTGGGGTCAACCCGTGCCCGACGGATACGAGTGGATGCTCGATCCGCTTGACAACAGCAAGGTCATCATCTTTACCGATACCGACTTCCAGGATCAGTGGATGAGCGAGGCCTTCTGGCAGAAAGAGTATATCGGCGTCAATGGCGGTAACGACAAGATGAGTTATGCCGCGTCGATCAGCTACCTCGACGATGACGGTGTATTCGCCATGAGCGATTACGACGTCTTCACGACGCATGGAAATGCCAGCTTCAAGATCCTCAAGAATCTGGAGGCATCCACAACCTTCGATATCTCGCGTCAGCGTTCAAATCGATTGATCGACAACTATTTCAATGCCTTTGGCCGCGGTATCATGTTTGCCCCGACGGCCCGTGGCTTTGACGAGGAGGTGGGATGGCTCTCCAGCGGTGGTAATGCCAACGCACAGTTAGCTTCCTTCTATGAGAACTTCTACGATCGTGAAACCGCTACGGACCGTATCTCGAGTACCTTCAATCTCAAATGGAGCATCATCGACGGCCTCGACGCCATGGCGCAGTACAACTATTACAACAACAGCTATCGGGGCAGTTACTATGCACGCGGCGAGGTGGACGGATATCCCAACCTGATCAGCCAGACCCGTTCGACGACCGAAACGCGGACGCAGACCGTGCGTGAAACGTTTACCGCCAACCTCAATTTCAACCGTACGTTCAACGACAAGCATACGGTCGGCGCAATGGCCGGTTACGAGTTGATGACGCAGCGCTACTGGTATCTGACGGCAAATTCGACGGGCTCGGCGTCCGACGATGTGCCCATTATCAGCTCGGGTATTAACTTCAAGGCCTCGAACAAGGATGAGAAGCAGGCACTGATGTCCTTCTTCGGCCGTCTCTCGTATGATTTCTCGCAGAAGTATATCGTTACGGCTACCTTCCGTTATGACGGATCCTCGAAGTTCGCAAAGGGGAATCAGTGGGGCTTCTTCCCCGCAGGTTCGGCAGCCTGGGTCATCAGCGAGGAGCCTTTCTTCGAGCCGCTGAAACGTTCGATGAACAACCTCAAGCTCCGTGTCTCCTATGGTCAGACCGGTAACAACGGCATCGGTCTTTACGATACCTACGGTGCCTTTGCAACCGGACAGTATCATGGTATGACAACCTTCCTCCCCTCGGCCATGCAGAATGCCGACATGCAGTGGGAATCGACCACGCAGCTGGATGCCGGTCTGGACATGGGATTCCTCAATGACCGTATCCGTGTGATCTTCGATTACTACAACAAGGTCACCGACAACATGCTCTTCTCGATCACCATGCCCGATACGGGTCCCTATTCGAGCGTGAAGGCCAACGTCGGCAGCGCACGCTTCTATGGCTTCGAGTTCGAAATCGGTGCCGATGTCATCCGTACCCGCGACTTCTCGTGGAATCTGGGTCTGACCTACTCCTTCAACCGCAACAAGGTGCTTTCGCTGCCTGAGGAGTATGCTTATGAAGAGGTCGATGAGTTCGGAAATCCGACCGGTAAGACGGCTTATCGTATCGGCGGTTACAAGATGACGGAAACGGGATATCGTTTCGGCGGTATTGCCGTCGGCGAGCCTCTCGGCCGCATGTACGGCTACAAGATCGACCACATTATCCAGACGGAGGCCGAGGCGGATGCCGCGCTTTACGACGCCCTCTCCAAGGGCCATCGGGTAAGTGACGGCGCTCAGATTGCCGGCCGCAAGGATGCCGGTGACTACGAGTGGCGCAACCGTTACGGTTCGGCCCGCGACACCGACGGAAACGAGATCATCAATGCCGAAGACATGTTCTACATGGGTAATGTCGTACCTCATTCGACGGGCGGTATCAGCAGTACGTTCCGTTACAAGCGCCTTACGCTGTCGGTCTATATCGATTATGCACTCGGGCACTCGATCTACAACTACATGAAGACCCGTATGCTTCAGAATACGATCGGTTACAGCAACTCCGCGCTTGCTTCCTATGTCTATGACTGCTGGCAGTATCCCGGCGATACCGACGCGAAGTATGCCCGTTATTTCCCCAACGACGCCGATTACGGTAATGCAAACTGGGGCCGTGCATCCGATTTCAATGTCGAGAAGGCCGATTATCTCTGTTTGCGTGACGTTTCGCTCTACTACGATCTTCCGGATCGTTGGGTACGGAAACTCCATATGAAGAAGTTGACCGTAGGTATCTCCTGCAATACGATCGCCTACTGGACCGGCGTGACGGGTGCCATCAACCCCGAGACCGGTATGGGTGCAACCTCTTCGTCGGGACAGTACACCTCGGTATCGACGGCCAATTCGAGTACATCGGACCGTCCGAACATCTTCCCGCCCACGAGCAAGTTCCTGTTCAACCTGAAAGTCACCTTCTAAAGCGAATCAATCATGAAAATCGAACATACGATATACAAATGGCTCTTGTCCGTCGTGGTCGGCTGCTCGGCCATCTCCTGCGACGTACTCGACATCATGCAAGACAATCAGCTGTCGGTCAGCAACATGTGGAAAACATCGGTGCAGGTCGAAGGCTCTACCTATGGAATCTATTCGGAGCTCCGTGCGAATTTCGTCCAGAGCCAGATCAACGTTCTCTATTGGGGTGAACTCCGCGTGGGTGAATACATGTGGGGCCCGTCCCGGCTCTTCCACGTCTGGGTCGGCCGCGAGGTCATCCAGAATACCATGACGGCAAACGTCGCTTCCTGCGGTTGGTCCGGACTCTACTCCGTCATCGACCAGTCGAATGCCGTTCTCAAGTATGCACCCAGCGAGTCGATTCCGATGACCGCCGAGAAGCGCAACTGGGCAATGGGCCAGGCCTATTTCGCCCGCGCGTATGCCTACTTCTGGGCAGCGCGTCTCTGGGGCGACGTACCTCTGAACCTCCGTCCGATCGAATCGGTCAGTCAGCCCGAAACCTATCCCGTTCGTGCACCCAAGGCTGACGTCTATGCTCAGATCGGCCGGGATATCGAGTCGGCGCTCTCGCTGGCCGACTATCTCGGTACGGACAAGTATCTGGCGACGAAGACCGCCGTCCTGATGCTCAAGGCTGAATATTCGTTGTGGATGTATGCCAATCAGGGCGGCGGCGACTCCTATCTGGACAGTGCCGAAAGCGCTTTGAATGCCATCGGAATCTCTTCGTCGCTGCTCTGCGACGATTACGGCGACATCTTCGACCGGATGGCCGACAACGCAAAACAGTCGAAAAACAGCAAGGAGGTGGTCTTCGCGCTCTATAACGACCAGACCGAATCGAAGACCGGCGGTTACAGCTGGTACTTCGCATTCCCCGAGGCCTATGTCGCTAAAAACTATCAGGGGAATCCCGTACCCATCTATGAAACGCAATGGCTTGACTACGGCGAAGAGTTCCTTGCAAAACTGCGTGACAGCCGTGACAACAAGGGCGATACCCGTGTCAAGTACAACCTCGGTGAGGGTAATTACGGTACGGATGGCGGTCAGTTGACCTTCTGCAAGAAGTTCCTCGGCGACATGAGCTCCGGCAAGATGGTGCTCGATGCCGATCTGATCTACTATCGCGCCGCCCTGGCCGTCATGATGGATGCCGAGCTGAAGTATTATCAGAAGGATTACGCAGGGGCTCTGAAGTCGCTGAACATCATTGCACAGCGCGCCTACGGCAAGGCCGATTACTATACGGATGCTTCGCAGCAGGCCGTACTCGATGCGCTGGTCAACGAGTATTTCCTCGAGTTCCCCGCCGAAGGCGTTATCTGGTGGGCGCTGATCCGTCTCGACAAGATCTGGGACTACAATCCCTATCTGAACGAGCACAAGAACGATACGAATATCCTGCTGTGGCCGATCTCGAAGTCCGCACGTGACAAGAACTCGGCACTGACACAGACCGAAGGTTGGTATTAATCATTCTTAAACATGCAAGCAACAATGAAATCCAGAATAAAAACAGCTGCTACGCTTTGCGCGCTCCTGATCGGGACGGTCTCGTGCTATGAGGACAATACCGATTATGCCGATACGCAGACCCGAATCTCCATCTATCCCGCAGCCGAGCAGTTCAATGCCGACGGTACGACCGCATCCGGCAACGAGAGCTTTGTCTCGGCGGTGACCGTCAACAAGGGGTCGGCACTCTCCGACATGGCGTGGGAAGCCACACTGCCCCAAACGGCCGATTGGGCAACGGTCCGCAGAACCTCCGTCTCTTCGAT
This sequence comes from uncultured Alistipes sp., assembly GCA_944322375.1. Taxonomy (GTDB): domain Bacteria; phylum Bacteroidota; class Bacteroidia; order Bacteroidales; family Rikenellaceae; genus Alistipes. The sequence goes on along the minus strand of CALUOX010000019.1, from coordinate 6,989 downwards.
CTTCGAGGAGGCAATAAACGGAACCATTCACGACGTGGCGAACGAAGGTTTCGAGATTGTCGTGACGCCGAATACGGAGTATCGTCGCAAGTTCGTTCTGACGATCGTCGCTGCCGACGGTACAACGGCGGAGTATGAATTCGAACAGTTGGGTCTGAAGGCCGATGCTTCGGTGACTTCCGAGGTCGAAAACGTAGTCTTCATGGCTGCCGGCGGTCAGCAGAGTGTGACCTATTCGAGCAACATGGGGGATGTCTATTCCTACGAGATCACCTATCCCGGAACCTCGACCGACTGGCTCTCCATCGACGACAACGGTGTGGGTGAGTTGATTCTGACCGCCTCCGAGTGGACCGATCAGGAGAATTCGCGTTCGGCCGTTCTGTCGATCATCGTCGGAACGGAGCAGACCAGCCGTGCGGTGCTCGAGATCCCCGTGACGCAGAATGCCGCTTACGACCACTACTACATGTATGGTGCTTCGGCCGACAATCTGGCGATCGGCGAGGCGTATGAGTTGGCCCGTCAGGTTGTGGGTGAATACAACGGTTCGCTCTATTTCATGCGTTCGGCTGACGGAAAGAACCCCGTGCTGCTCAACAAGGACAGCCGCACGCTCACCTATCCCTGCTATGCACTCTCGCAGGAGGGCAAGATCGTCGAAATCGCTACCGCCGAGACAGCACTCCCGGCCGGTCCCGAGATCGATGTCGATGGCATGCGGAAGATTCAGGTGAACTTCAATGACATGACCTGGTCGTGGGAGCGTATCGCAACGCCCAACTGCATGCCCGATTCGGAGGTTTCGGCTTATCCTACCAAGAAGTACGTGACCCGTGACGGCGGTACGAAGACATGGATGACCGTCAGCCTGCACTGGGCCGGCGATGCGACGATCGGACGCTACAAGCTCGGCAGCGGCCTCGTAAGCGGCCACCAGACGGGCGGTTATGGCAACGAGGCTCCCTACAGCTCGCGTAATCCGGCGTACGATACGGTTGAGAACGGCGGCGAGATCGTCGAGGCTACCGACAACAGCGGAAAACCGCTTGCCGAGACCTATGGACGTCTCTACAGCTCGTACGAGGCTATTACAGGCTATGCGAACGGTGCGTTGAATGCCTGCCAGGGCGGCTCTTCGGTGATGATCGACAGTCCGCTCGGCGAACCCGGTACGACCATTACGGATGCCGTTGGTGACAGTTATGTCCTCGAGAGCGTTACCTCTGCGATCCTTGCGACGTATCCCACGACGACTGCCGGTGACGAGCAGGTTGAAGCGGAGCATCCCAACGTGAAGATGCAGATTCAGGGTATCTGCCCCTATGGCTGGCACATTGCCAACATGCAGGACTGGCGCGATCTGGTCTATGCCGCATCTGCCGCAGGGGCTGCGGACTATCCCGTTGATGCGGCTACGGCAACCTATGCGGCCTTCGGCAACGGTACGCTGACCAACTTTGCGGCCTTGCTCTTTACCTCCGACTGGAACATCTACAATCCTTCGTGCCCGGCCGAAAAGATCTCTGCTGCTGCGGCGACGTTCGGATTCAACATGTTCAGCCAGGGATGGCGGCTCTACAAGACGGGCTATGACTACGGTCCGGGCGACAACGATCCGCGTATGTATGCCTTCATCCCGATGATCGGTCAATACACGGCTTCCAAGAAGGCCGCTTGGCGCATCTGGAACCAAAGCCGTGAGGCCAACATGCGTACCAACGACGGTTTCGACTTCGGAAACGGCTGCGGCGGTACGATCCGGTGCGTGAAGAACTATAAGTAACCTATAAAAAACGAACAGTATGTTGAGAAAGATAATTTCATGTGCCGTAATGGCGGCGGTCGTGGCACTCGCCTCGTGTACGAAGGACGAGTGGCCCGATCAGCCCGATTGGAGCCAGATACCGAATCCCGATGAAGAGATCGATGACGGATTGCTCAAACCGGCAGCCTGTGACAACAATATCGTCGCGCATCGCGGCGGTGCAGCCGAATGCAATGCTCCGGACAATTCGCTGGCCTCGCTGCAGTATGCCATCGATCAGGGCTGTTATGCTTCCGAATGCGACATCTACTGGACCGGCGATGACAATGTGGTTGTCGCCCATGCCGACGGGAACTGCAGGATCAACGGGATGCATCCTTGGGAGCACTCGCTGGCAGACCTTCGGGCCGCAGGGGCGCTTTCCAACGGGGAGCAGCTCCCGTCTCTGGAGGATTTCATCAATGCGGTAAAAGACAAGGACTGCTGCACGCGTCTGTGGCTCGACATCAAGAATATCACCTATCCCTCGACATTGACCCAGTATCCGATCAATGCCGTAAAACGCGCCTGCGAGATCATTACGGAGATGGGGGCGACCCACTTCGTGGAGTTTATCTGTACGGGCAACACGACTGTCATGACATCGGCGTTCGCCTATGCACGCGAGGCCGGTATCGAAATCGGATGGATGGCCAACAAGGCGGCTACCTCCTATGTCTCGTCGGGTTATTATTGGGCCAACCTCTCGGCGGCGAGCTACATGTGCGCCGAAGCGGGCGGACAAGGATCGCGTACGCTCGAAGAGTTCGAGAACGCGGGGGTGGCGCTCAGTGTCTTCAACATCGACAAGCAGTCCGGTGACGGCAATGCCGTATCGTCGTCCGAGGCGGTAGATTACTATTGTACGAATGCAAAGCGCTTCAAGGCGCTTTGCACGAACTACCCCAAGTGGCTGATCGAAAAGGTCGAAATCGCCACGAAGGTTTATGACGGCATCTCCTCCGTGGAAGACATGGAGGCCTTTATTGCCGAGGTGGAGACCGATCCTGCGGCCAAACGGTTCCAGAATGCCGACGGCGAGGTCGTTCTTCACAAGGATCTTGTGATGGCGGGAGCGTGGAAGCCCATTGCGGATTTCACGGGTGTCTTCAACGGAAACGGCAAGACGCTCACGGTCAACTATTCGGGTGAAGATGCCTTGGTGGGAATCTTTGCTACGCTGAACGGTACGGTGAAGAACCTGAACGTTGCAGGGTCCTTTACCTCGACCTGCACCTCCAAGGTGACGCTGGGTGCAATTGCCGGCAAGCTGGGTGGCACGGCCCGGATTACGGGTTGCACCAATTCGGCGAATATCACGATGAATGTCGAGACGAGCAGTACGACCGTCATCGGCGGTATCTTCGGACAAGGCGCTGCGGGCAATGTCATCGCCGACAATACCAATCAGGGCAAGATCTCCGTACATCGCAAGGCCGTGACCGATGCCGCTGCCGTTGCCGGTATCGGCGGTTGGGCCTATTCGAATGTCACGGGATGCGTCAACAAGGGCGAAGTCTCCTATTCGGATGAGACCTCTTCCGGAAAAGCCATCTATCTGGGCGGTATTCTGGGCCGTCTCGACATCGGCAAGGGATATGTCGTGGAGAACTGCACCAATGAGGCCGCAGTCACGTTGGCCACGGCACAGGCCGCGAACAACCTGTTGGGCGGTATTGTCGCCTATGCCAACGGTGAGAACCTCAATACGCCCAGTGTAATCCGCAACTGCGTGAACCGGGGTGCGGTTCTGGCCGATTCGCCCGTTTCCGATACGAAGGGTGCCGGCCGTGCCCGTATGGGCGGTATCTGCGGCGGTACGGCGATCTTCGAGTCGAACTACAATTACGGAACGGTCGAGGCCCGCGGCGGCGGAAAAGGCGCTACGGAGTTCGCGATCGGCGGTATCAGCGGCATGATCGCCCATACGGCAACCGATTGCCACAACTTCGGTGACGTGCTGAACAATACCGGCAACGACAATCGTTCTTCTCATACGGGAGGCCTCTTTGCATGGGCAACGCTCGACTTCACGATCGACAACTGCTCGCTGGATGCCGACGTGGTTTCGACGACGCTGTACAACTACGACGGAGATGTTGATCTGGCGAAGGATCCTTCGCATGAGAACAGCAGTTGCGCAGGAATTCTCGTCGGACGTATCAAGACGGATGTCGAGGTGACGGTCAAGTCCGCGAAGATCTATGGCAAGCTGACCCGTTCGATCAGTGCCGGCCAAACCAAGGAGATCGACTATACGAGCACGGTACCGGCCGACAACTATCTCTACGGAGCGTTGCAGAATGCTGAGGCGAAGCTGATCTACGAAAGCGGCGCCATCACCTGCGCAAGCACCAACAAGTAAAGACGTTTTATCGGATCGATCGAAGGGGGAGGATGCGCTTCCTCCCCCTTTTTGACCCTGTGCGGTGCGCATCTCCCTTCATCTGAAGGTGGCGACGAGATCTATTCTGCCGATGGTCGGTTGACCGGCCACGGATTGGAAAACGCACGCTGACCTGCAGGCGCGGCGTACGGGGTGTAAGGTATAAAAATTGGTAAATGAAACGGAGGGCTGAGAGGAGGTCTTGCAGCCGTTCGGATCATTGAATGGGGGAGGGTATCGCCGGGGCGGCTTGTCTGTTCCGGCGATATGGTTTTTCGGATGATTCCGCAATAGTCCTGCGGCTTCCGCTTCTGCATGCGGCACTTGTCGATCCGCATCGAAGGGTGGGGTGGAGACGGTTCTCTTTGACCCCTGTTGCAGCATGCGCTGTTGAAGTGGCGGGGAGATCGGTCCCCGGATCAAGCGGCCGGGGATGTTGACAGTCAGCGATGCCGGTTCATGCGGCAGAACATAATAGGCGGCGATCACACTCCAGGGCGGGACGGATGTCGCGGCGGCCGGCATCAGATCGATACGGTGCAAACGGCTGCCTCCGCAGGACGGTTCGGTATTCCGGGTGTGGCGGCTCCGTTCCCCGAAACGTCCGGCGCAGAACACGCTTCAGGTCTCAGAAGATCAGCGAGTGGGCCGACAGAAAATCATAAAACGCCTGCCGGTAGTTTTCCGAGATGGGGATATACTCCTTGCCGAAGACAATGCGGTTGCGTTCGATCGTGCGGATCTTCGACGGCTGTACGATGTAGGAGCGGTGAACGCGGATGAAACGGTCGGCCGGCAACTCCTCCTCCAGCGACTTGAGGCTGACGAGCGACAGTACGGGATGCGGTTCGCTGTCAAGATGGATCTTCACGTAATCCTTCAACCCTTCGATATAGAGAATGCGGTCGAAGTCGATCTGTTGCAGGCGATATTCGCTTCGCACGAAAAGACTTTGCGGAGCCGGAACCTCCGGATGTTCCGGCTGTGCCGTGCCGGCACGTTCATTGAGCTCGAACCATGTCAAGGCCTTGTTGGCCGCCTCAAGAAAATCGTCGTAGCTGATCGGCTTGAGCAGGTAATCCACCGCATTGACGCGGAAGCCTTCGACGGCATAACGGCTGAAGGCCGTCGTGAAGATCACGCGGGTGGCGGGCGGAAGCATCCGCGACAGCTCCATGCCGTTGAGTTCCGGCATCTGGATGTCGCAGAAAAGCAGATCGACCGGACGGTCGCGCAGTGCTTCGAATGCCGCCGTGCCGCTGTTGAACGATCCCGTCAGCGTCAGGAACGGTGTCTTCTCAACGTATCCCTTCATCAGCTCTACGGCCAGCGGTTCGTCATCGATGATCGCACACGTCAGTTTCATCCTTCATGCAGTTTGATGCACAACAGTGCCACATAGGTATTCTCCTGCTCCCCGTATTCGAACGTATGACGTCCCGGGTAGATCATTTCGAGCCGTTTCGACAGGTTCCGCAGGCCAATGCCCGAACCGCTTCGGTCCGACGCCGCCTTCGGGAAGCAGCTGTTCTTGATGCGGCAGATCAACTGCCCGCCCTCTTCCCGGATGTCGATGACGATGAACGAAGGCTTGTCATTGCTGACGCCATGCTTGAAGGCATTCTCGACCAGCGAGATGAACAGCAACGGCGCAACGGGTGTGGATTCCGGATCTTCGGGCAGCGACACGAAGAGCTTCACGTGATGCGGCAGACGGATGCGCATCAGTTCGATATAGTCGCGCAGAAATTCGATTTCGGATCTCAGGGGGACTGTCGGCTGGCTGCTGTCGTAGAGAACGTAGCGCAGCATCCGGCTCAGATCATGGACCGCCTGTTGCGCGCGATTCGAATCAATCTGGATCAGCGAATAGATGTTGTTGAGCGTATTGAAGAGAAAGTGGGGGTTGAGCTGACTCTTGAGGTTCTGCAACTCGGCCTGTGTACGGCTGTGTTCGAGTTGCTGGCGTGCCGTTTCGGCCTTGTACCAGCCGCCCGTCATGCGGATGGCGACGCTGGCTCCCACGACCAGCAGGTAGAGTACGGCGTTCCCGACAAAGAAACGTACGGAATCCTGCCAGGACCGCTCCAGCGGCGGATGTGCGGGGTCATAGGGCAGTATGTAGCGGAACAGCAGGTGCAGGATGATGATTACGGCGGCGATCAGCAGAACGTTGCCGCCCAGAAACCTGCCCAGTTGCCGCGAGAAGAGGTTGCGCTCGATCAACAGAAAGTAGTTCGTGTAGAAGACCACCATGAACGACAGCGGTACAAGCAGAAAATGCAGGTATTGCGGACCGCTGATGGGCGGCCGGTCGGGGGATGTGACGAAGAGCGGCATGCCGAAAATGACGGCCCAGGCCGTGATGTGGACCAACCATCCCGAATATTTCGATTGCGCAGCAGTCATCTCAGGACAAAATTAAGGATTATTTCCGATTATTCATAGCGTATTGCCTCGATCGGATCGAGCATCGCGGCCTTCTGGGCGGGGTACCACCCGAAGAAGACACCGGTCAGCGTGCAGACGGCGAATGACAGAAAGACACTCCACGGCTGGATGTAGATCGGAAAGGCTGCGACGATGTTGACGACGATGGCCGCGCCGATGCCGAACAGAACGCCGATCAGACCGCCTGTCACGCTGATGAGAATCGATTCGATGAGAAACTGTGCCAGGATGTCGCGCCCCTTGGCGCCGATCGACATCCGAAGTCCGATTTCGCGCGTGCGCTCCGTGACCGATACATACATGATGTTCATGATGCCGATGCCGCCCCCAAGCCGCGATATGCCG
>CALUOX010000018.1 GCA_944322375.1 uncultured Alistipes sp. | reverse complement strand
CTCTTCACGATCAACAACTCGCCCTTCTTCGGCAAGGACGGCAAATACGTCACCTCGCGCCACATCAAGGAGCGTCTCGACCGCGAACTGGAGAAGAACCTTGCACTGCGTGTGGAACCGGGACAGAATGCCGATTCGTTCATCGTCTATGGCCGTGGTGTGCTGCATCTGTCGGTACTCATCGAGACGATGCGGCGTGAAGGCTACGAACTGCAGGTCGGACAGCCGAAGGTGATCATCAAGGAGATCGACGGCGTGAAGTGCGAACCGGTGGAGGAGCTGACGGTCGATTGTCCCGACGAACATGCCGGGACGGTGATCGAACTGACGACCAAGCGCAAGGGTACGCTCACGAACATGGAGTCGAACAACGGCCGCACCCGTCTGGAGTTTACCATTCCGTCACGAGGCATCATCGGCCTGCGTTCGAACATGCTCACGGCAACGGCCGGAGAAGCGATCATGACTCACCGGCTGAAGGATTTCGAGCCCTGGATGGGCGACATCGAGATGCGTACCAACGGCTCGCTGATCGCATCGGAGACCGGTACGGCCTACGCCTACTCGATCGACAAGCTGCAGGATCGCGGACGATTCTTCATCTCGCCGATGGATCAGGTCTATGAGGGACAGGTCGTGGGCGAAAGCAACCGCGCGGGCGACATCACGATCAACGTCACCAAAGCCAAACAGCTGACCAACATGCGGGCCTCGGGGTCGGACGACAAGGCGGTGATCGTACCGCCGAAGATCTTCACGCTGGAAGAGGCGCTGGAATACATCAAGGAGGATGAATACGTCGAGGTTACACCCCACGCAATGCGTCTGCGCAAGATCCTGCTGCACGAGGTGGACCGCAAACGTGCTGCAAAATAGCATCCGGAGAGAATGGATCACTTTACGCTTTCGGCCGTTACGGGAGCCGTTGCCGGCGTCGTGGTAATCGTTCCGATGCTCTTTCAGGGGCAGTCGGCCCGGGCGGTCTTTTCGGCCTTCTTTCTCTATCTGTTCAGCGGCATCCTCGTTTTCCATGTACGGCTGCCCTACCTTCCCTGGTGGGCGCAGGGGATGGGTGTCACACTGATGCTGCTGGTACCGCTGCTCTTCACCTTCACGGGCAAGGAGCGAAAGGCGATTCCGGTGATCCTGTTCAACGCGCTCTTTTTCGGGTTTCTGATCAGTGTGGCGGAGCGCTATCTTTGAGAGACAGCAAGGCGACAGACGGCCCAGGACAACAGGCGGCTCATGCCGAATTCATACGGGCGGAGATACCAAAAGTATCTCTGTCCGTTTTTTTGCACCGGACCGATCGGTCCGGATTGCATGCAATTGAACCGACAGCCGACAGAGGGGCTGGAGGGGCCGGAGGAATTAAGAATCTTCCGGTGAAAGGGCCGGAAAGGAGCCGTTGGACGGTCGAAACGGAGAGAGAAGGCTCCGGCGAAGGAGGCAATGCGTGAGGGCAAGACGGCCGGTCCGAACATCATCGAGACTTGTCGCTCAGCGCCGCCGCAGGGTTGCGAAGGAGAGAATATGCCATGTAAGCGCCGCAGCCAGTAGCAACAGTCCCGACTGCGCCCGCCACCAGTCATCAACCACCCGAAACACGCAATAGAGAATCGTCGCCCAGATCAAACCGACCGACCAGAGTTTCGCATGCAGCGGGATGGCGCGATGTTCCCGGAAGTTGCGGATATAGGGACCGAGTTGCGGATGCTGCATCAATCGACGGTAGTTCTGCGGCGACGAACGGTAGAAGGCCCATGCTGCAACAAGCAGAAAGGGCGTCGTCGGCAACAGCGGAAGAAAAATTCCCGCAATGGCCAATGCGATGGCACACCACCCCAATAGCAGACAACACGTTTTCACGTCGCAAAAGTAGCTCTTTAACGATTTGTTTCCTATATTTGCAGGGAAAAACATACCAAAACGAAAACTATTTTGTCCTATGGAGAAAAAAATAGGCATCGCAAGCGACCATGCGGGATATGAAATGAAAGAGTTTCTGATCGGCTACCTGAACGCCCAGGGGTTCGATGTGTACGATTTCGGCACCGACTCACCCGAAGCGGTCGATTATGCCGACTTTGCACATCCGCTGGCCGAAGCGATCGAGAAGGGAGAGCTGGAACGCGGTATCGGGATTTGCGGCTCGGGCGAAGGCATGGCCATCACACTCAACAAACATCAGGGTATTCGGGCCGGACTGGTATGGTGCAACGAAATCGCCGAACTGATCAAGAAACACAACAATGCCAACGTGATCGTTCTGCCGGCACGTTTCATCACCAACGACGAGGCGGTAAAGTTTATCGAGACCTATCTGTCCACCCAGTTCGAGGGCGGCCGTCACGAACGCCGGATCGCAAAGATTCCGGTTCACGCCGGGAACACGGCACAGTAGTAATCCCGATCAGGAGGGGGGGGGAAAGTCGGAACGCCCTGTCTCAAGGAAAAACCGGACCTCGTCGATGACGGGGTCCGGTTCGTTATGACAGACGCGGTTTTACCATGACAAGGCATTTCGCCTCGTGAAGGCCTTCAGATCCGCAGCAGACTTTTATACTTTTTTACCGCGACAGATTTATCCGGAGATAAGGCGTCCTTCCAAGGAGCGGAGGCCCGCTGTCCAATGCCGGAGAGAAACCTCGCCGGCAAACGGAGATGCCGACTCGCGGAGGGCACCAAACGGACAGTGCTAAACAGTTGGAGCCAGACGGATGAGCCAGACGAATATGACAAACAGATGCACCAAATAGATGCCCCTGGCGGATGTGCCAAACAAATGGGTCCAAACGAATGGTACTAAACGGATATCCGGACGGATATGCCGGACGGGAGCACACCTACAATACCTCCCGATGCAGGAAAACCCCTTCGAAGGGCGGCAGATAGGCTTCCGCCCGTCCTGCATCGTCGAAAATACCGAAGATCGCCGCACCGCTGCCCGACATTGCGGCATAACAGGCGCCAGCCTCCAGCAGGCTCTGTTTGAGCTCGGCAAGGCGGGGATGTACAGCAAAGACATGCGGTTCAAAATCGTTCTTCACGCGGCCCTGCCAGCTCCCGACCGGCTGTCGGATCAACTCCGCGAGCGGCACATCCGGCTCTGCAGGCCGCACACCGGCGTAGGCTTCGCGCGTGGAGACACTTTCCGAAGGCTTGACCACAACCAGCACATCGCCCGCCAACGGCAAATGAACCGGTGTCATCACCTCTCCGCGACCCGTACAGAGCTGCGGCGTATTGCGCACGAAGAAGGCCGTGTCGCTGCCCAATGCCGACGCACAATCGATCAGCGCCGATTCGTCAAGGTGCAGTCCGAACAGTTCGTCGAGCGCGAGCAATACGGCCGTCGCATCGGACGACCCGCCGCCCAATCCGGCCCCGAACGGAATTCGCTTGCGCAGCAGGATGTGCACGGGCGCAACGCCGTAACGTTCATGCATCAACCGCCACGCCCGCAGGCAGAGATTCTCCGACGGCGGACAATCGAACTCCAACCCCGCCGTCTCCATACGAAGCGTATCCGCCGGTTCGATCTCCAGATCGTCACAAAGTTCGCGAACGGGCATCATGACCGTCGAGAGATCGTGATAGCCGTCCGCACGGCGGCGCAGGACGTCGAGTCCGATATTGATCTTGCAGTTGGCTTGCAGTTTCATCTTCGAATGATTTTGTCGCACAAAATTAGGAAAATTCCGCACAGCGCAGGACAAAACACGAAAATTCGTACCTTTGCGGCATGAAATTCCGCACCGAAATCGAACTCCGGCCCTACGCCCGACAACTCTCGCATGCCGACCGCCTGCTGGCACTCGGTTCGTGCTTCACGGAGACGATCGGGGAACGCCTTGCCGATGCGAAATTCCGCATCACGATCAACCCTTCGGGCGTACTGTTCAATCCGTTGTCGATTCTCCGCACGCTGGAGCGGTACGACCGGGCCGCAAAGGTCTCAGCCGACGAACTGCACCACGCCGACGGGCGATGGTTCCACTACGATTTTCACGGCAAACTCGCCGACACAACCCCCGAAAAGACACTTGCGCGGCTGAACGAAGCAGTCGATGCGGGAGCAGAGGCGCTGCATGCGGCAAACGTCGTATTGATAACGTTGGGGACGGCCTGGATCTTCGAGCGCTGCGATACCGGTGAGGTGGTTGCCAACTGCCACCGCCAACCCGCCGAACGGTTTCACCGCCGAAGGCTCACGGTCGAAGAGGTCGTTGCGGCTCTTGAAACGGCACTGCGCGGGCCGCTGCAGGGGAAGCTGGTGCTTCTGACGGTCAGTCCCGTGCGACATCTCGGTGACGGTCTGACAGGCAATGCCGTCAGCAAGGCGACATTGCGTCTGGCGGTCGAGGAGCTGACGCTCCGCCATCCCGACACGATTCTCTACTTTCCGGCCTACGAAATGCTCAATGACGATCTGCGCGACTACCGGTTCTATGCCGACGATCTCGTTCATCCGTCGCAGCAGGCCGTCGCCTACATCTGGGAGCGTTTCGTCGAGACCCTGCTGACTCCCGACACGCAACGGCTGCTGTCCTGCATCGCCCGGATCGTCGCCGCAAGCCGCCACCGGCCCCTCGTCGCGGCATCGTCCGCCTATCGGGATTTCTGCCGGCACCAACTGGAAGAGATCAAACGCCTTCCGCAGATCGACTTTTCGGAAGAATCCACGTTTTTTCAACGGCAAATCGAAATTAATTCCTAAATTTGTCGTTCCATATTTGCTATGACAAAAGTCCTTTATATTCTATCTTTGATCATGGCCGTCGCAGCTTGCCCCACGCAGAGTGCGGAACGGCCCAAAGTGGTGGTACAGATCGTCGTAAGCTCGATGCGTGCCGAAGATCTCCTCCGCTATTCCGAGAATTTCGGCCAACGCGGATTCCGGCGTCTGATGGAGGGCGGCACCTACTTCCCCGAAGGACACTACGACTGTCTCCATACGTCAACACCCGCGTCACTGGCCACCCTGACCACCGGCGCCAACCCCTCGATACACGGAATCATCGCCTCGCGGTGGATCGACTACGTCACCAACAAGGTCGTCTCGCTGACCGAAGACCGCGCAACGATGGGCCTCGAATGCGATGCCGGTGTCGGCAACTGCTCGCCGCGCAACCTGGTGGCCCCCACTCTCGGCGAAAGTCTCCAACAAAGCTCGCCCAAAAGCCGTGTGGCAACCGTCGCACTCGACCCCACATCGGCCGTCGTCGCCGGCGGATATACCCGCGACGTCTTCTGGATGGATGCCCCGCGCGGGAACTGGGTCACATCGTCCTTCTATGCCGAGACGCTGCCGGCATGGCTGCGCAAATACAACCTCAGCCGCGAAATCCTCGGATACATACCCTTCACCTGGGAACTGAAATATCCGAAGGACCATTATGTCAACTCCCGGGTAACGGCCATCGACATCAACAAACCCGAACAGCTGCGCCGAAAACGCCGCAAGCAGGAACAGACCTCCGGGACAGAGGTTTCGGGACCGGCCATTCCGTCCGGCATCGAGCGCATGCTCTATACCCCGTCGGGCAACTCGCTGACGCTGGCTTTCGCACAACGGGTGCTCACCATGATGGATCTGGGCAAGGATTCGGCGCCCGATCTGTTGACCGTCTGTCTGGATGCCCCGCGCCGCATCGCCGAATACTACGGGCCCGAATCGATGGAGGTCGAAGACATGTACTATCGGCTGGATGACGATCTGGCACAGTTCCTCGACTACCTCTACGCACAGATCGCACCCGAAGACGCCGTGGTCGTCCTTACGTCGGACCATGGCACGAGTCCCTCGTACGACGCCGGAGTCTTCGTCCGCGACCGTTTCAACGCCGCCCAGTTCCAGGTCATCATCAACAGTTTTCTCTCGGCGCAGCACGGTCCCGGAGAGTGGGTCATCGACTACGAGGACAACAACCTCTACCTCAACCATACGCTCATCTACAACAAGGGACTCGACCTGGCCGCCATCCAGAACGAAGCGGCTACGTTTGCCATGCAGTTCCGCGGCGTATCGCATGCGCTCTCCTCAACTGCCATGCGTTCAAGCTATTTCGGCAGCGGATACGGCGAGAAGATGCAGAACAGTTTCTATCCGCGGCGCTCGGGCGACGTGGTGATCAACCTCATGCCGGGCTGCATCGAGGAGCTGCCGAACGTACGTTCGAAATCGGGTTCGATGTATGGATACGACACCACCGTTCCGCTGCTCTTCTATGGCGGCGGAGTTCCGGCACGCAAGGTCGGACGAGCCGTCGAAATGACCTCCGTGGCACCGACACTGGCCTATCTGCTCAACATTCCGGAACCGGCCGCCTCGGAGGGCTCGGTACTCGAAGAACTCAGAAAATAAAAAGTGCAATTTTAACATATGGACAAGATTCAGGACGAAATCATCGACGAATTTTCGGTTTTCGACGACTGGCTCGACAAGTACGACTATCTGATTGAACTGAGTCAGACACTGCCCGCCATCGATTCGAAGCACCGTACGGACGACTATCTGATCAACGGCTGCCAGTCGCGGGTGTGGGTCGATGCCCGCATGGAAGAGGGGAAAGTCTTCTACACGGCCGACAGCGACGCCATCATCACCAAAGGGATCATCGCACTGCTGATCCGCGTACTCAACGGCCGCACCCCGAAGGAGATCCTGACGACCGATCTCTACTTCATCGACGCCATCGGTTTGCGGGAGAATCTCTCGCCCACGCGGTCCAACGGTCTGCTGGCCATGCTTGAGCAGATGAAACGTTACGCCGTGGCGTTCGAAGCGGAACTGGAGGCCGGGACGAAACACTGAATGCCGGCGCTGCGCTTCCGCGGCTCCGCGCCAAAACCGAAGAGATCCGGCCTTCAGAGAGCCAGCCATCAGAAAGAGTGCCGGCCATCAGAATCAGAAAAAGATCCAACCGTCGGAAGAAGATGCGCAGCCATTATCCGGTTGACCATGCAACAACCGGAAGGTTGCACGACGAAACGATCCGGAGGACACACATATCAGGAGGGCGCGCTCCTGTCAGAGATCAGAGAGGCGTCCGATTATCAGACAGACAAGAAAATGACACCCGAAGAGATACTCAAGGTTGAAAAAGAGATCGTGATGACACTCAAAAACATCTACGATCCCGAGATCCCGGTCAACATCTACGATCTGGGACTGATCTACGAAATCGACTATACGCCGGACGGCACGGCCAATATCCGCATGACCTTGACGGCGCCGAACTGCCCGATGGCCGAACAGTTGGTCGAAGATGTAAACCGTCAGGTTGCAAAGGTCAACGGCGTCAAGGAGGTAAACATCATTCTGACGTTCGATCCCGTATGGGACAAGAGCATGATGTCGGAAGAGGCACTTATCGAGCTCAATCTGTTGTAAGGTAAATTGTAATGTAAAAAGCCGCAGACGATGAAAGGGGCGGAGACATTGCAGGAGTTGGAACGGCAGTTGACGGCCGGTGCGGCGACGTATGCCTGCGGCGAACATGTCGCCCGTCTGGACGAACTGCATCGGCGTGAGCTCTACACGCGACTCGCCTACGACCGTCTCGAACGAAAATACGGCGTGCTGGGCGCGCTGCTCGCCGAAAACGGTAATAACTGGAACCAGACGTTTTACGCGATGTTGTTCCGCACGATCGGAGACGTCACGAACCGTGAAACGTTCATGCTTCTGTCACGGCGCGTAACCTATCGGATGGTGTTGCGTGAGCGCACCTCGCTGCAGGCGGTCGAATCGATGTTGATCGGTGCATCGGGGCTCCTCGCAAACTACCGCGACGACAGCTATACCCTCAAACTGAAACAGAACTTCGACTACTACGCCCGCAAATACGAAATAACCCCTCTGGACAGTTCGCAATGGAATCTGCGGGATATTCGTCCTGCGAACCATCCGTTGTTGCGGCTGGCCCAACTGGCGGCGTTTCTTTCGTCGAACGATTTTCTGGTCGACAGGCTTCTCGAGTGCCGCAATGCCGACGATGTGAGACGGCTCTTTTCCGCCGAAGCCTCGGACTACTGGTACACCCACTACATCCCGACGGTCATCTCCGCCGAGCTTCCCAAACGTATCGGCAGGATGAAGGCCGACCTGTTGGGCATCAACCTTGTGGCACAGATTCAATATGCATACGGAGCCTACACCGCAGACGAGACCTTGCGGGAACGAGCCATCTCGCTTCTGGAGGCCATCCCGGCCGAAGAGAACCGTTACATGCGGCATTGGCGTTTCTACGGCCTTCATCCGCGCAATGCATTCGACACTCAGGCGCTGCTGCAGCTGGCCACAGAGTATTGCGACCGCCGGCGTTGTGCGGAATGCCCTGTCGGACGCCGGCAGATGGCTGAAGCCCGTCGGTTCAGGGAGAGGGAGTGACCTCCGCAATCGGACAAAAAAACGACTTTCGGAGCGTTCGGCGCCGAAAATGCGGATTATTGCGCATTTTTGCTTATCTTTGTGGGATTATGAACGCAAAACAAAATAAAAACAGGATAAATCCCTATGGATATCGTTAGCAACATCATCAAATTCTTGTTCGGATCGAAAGCGGACAAGGACCGCAAGGCCATCGAACCCTACGTCAACAAGATCAAGGAAATCTACCCTTCGATTTCGGCGTTGTCGAACGACGAACTGCGGGCTCGGAGTCAGGCATTGATGAAACGCATTGCGGATTTCATCGCCCCCGACGAGGAGCGCATCGTCTCGCTGAAGGCACAACTCGAAAGACCGGAGACGGAGCTTTCGGAGAAGGAGAAGATCTCCAAGGAGATCGACGAGATCACCAAGCGCATCGATGACAAGATCGAGCAGGTGCTCGACGAGATTCTGCCCGAGGCCTTCGCCATCATGAAGGATACGGCACGCCGTTTCACGGAGAACGAACGCATCGAGGTGACGGCAACCGATTTCGACCGTCAGCTTGCCGCAACGAAGGATTTCGTGACCATCGAAGGCGACAAGGCCATCTATGTGAACCACTGGCAGGCCGGCGGCAACGAGATCCGGTGGGACATGATCCACTATGACGTCCAGCTCTTCGGCGGCGTCGTACTGCACAAGGGCAAGATCGCCGAGATGGCGACGGGTGAAGGTAAAACGCTTGTCGCCACGCTGCCGGTATTCCTCAACGCACTGGCCCGCAAGGGTGTACACATGGTCACGGTGAACAACTACCTGGCCAAGCGAGACTCCGAATGGATGGGCCCGATGTATGAATTCCACGGCTTGTCGGTAGCCTGCATCGACGATACGCAGCCCAATTCGGAGGCGCGGCGCCAGGCCTATCTGGCCGACATCACCTTCGGTACGAACAACGAATACGGTTTCGACTACCTGCGTGACAACATGGCCTCTTCGCCGAAGGATCTGGTGCAGCGCAAGCACCACTACGCCATTGTCGATGAGGTCGATTCGGTGCTCATCGACGATGCACGTACACCGCTCATCATCTCCGGACCCGTACCCAAGGGTGACGATCAGATGTTCGAGCAGTACCGCCCGGCCATCGAGAATCTCTACAATCTCCAGAAGAATCTGGTTACGAACCTCGTTGCCGAGGCGCGGCAGCTCATGGCCGAGGGCAAGACCGAGGAGGGCGGCATCAAGATGTATCGCGCACACAAGGGTCTGCCCAAGTACAAGCCGCTGATCAAGTTCCTCTCGGAGCCGGGCATCAAGGCGCAGATGCAGAAGACGGAGAACATCTACATGCAGGACAACAACCGCCGCATGCCGGAGATCACCGACGATCTCTACTTCGTCATCGACGAGAAGCTCAATTCGGTCGAACTGACCGACAAGGGACACGAGGCGTTGTCAAAATACTTCGATGAAGAGGGCTTCTTCGTGCTGCCCGACATCGGAGCCGAGATCGCCGAGATCGAGAAGGGCGAAGGATCGGCCGAAGAGAAGGCGCAGAAACGCGATACTCTGATCAACGACTATGCCATCAAATCGGAGCGCGTGCATACGGTGCACCAGTTGCTCAAGGCCTATGCGATGTTCGAAAAGGACGTGGAGTATGTCGTGATGGACAACAAGGTGAAGATCGTCGATGAACAGACGGGACGTATCCTTGACGGACGCCGTTATTCGGACGGTCTGCACCAGGCCATCGAAGCGAAGGAGCGGGTCAAGGTCGAGGCCGCGACGCAGACCTTTGCAACAATTACGCTGCAGAACTACTTCCGCATGTACCACAAGCTGGCCGGTATGACCGGTACGGCCGAAACGGAGGCTTCGGAGTTCTGGAGCATCTACAAACTCGACGTGGTGGTCATCCCGACCAACAAACCCGTCATCCGCGATGACCGTGAAGACCTGGTTTACAAGACAAAACGCGAAAAATACAACGCCGTCATCGAAGAGATCGAGCGGCTGATCAAGGCGGGACGTCCCGTTCTGGTCGGTACGACGTCGGTCGAGATATCGGAGTTGCTGAGCCGCATGCTCAAGTTGCGGGGCATCAAGCACAATGTCCTGAACGCCAAGCAGCACCAGCTGGAGGCGCAGATCGTTGCCGAAGCGGGACGAAAGGGGCAGGTAACCATCGCCACCAACATGGCGGGCCGTGGTACGGATATCAAGCTCACGCCGGAGGTAAAGGAGGCCGGCGGTCTGGCGATCATCGGTACGGAACGACACGAGAGCCGGCGTGTGGACCGTCAGTTGCGCGGTCGTGCGGGACGTCAGGGCGATCCGGGATCGTCGCAGTTCT
Organism: uncultured Alistipes sp.; assembly: GCA_944322375.1. Classification (GTDB taxonomy): domain Bacteria; phylum Bacteroidota; class Bacteroidia; order Bacteroidales; family Rikenellaceae; genus Alistipes. The sequence goes on along the minus strand of CALUOX010000018.1, from coordinate 25,782 downwards.
TCGTCTCGCTTGAAGACGACCTGATGCGTCTCTTCGGTTCGGGCCGTATAGCCGCGATGATGGACCGCATGGGTATTCAGGAGGGCGAGGTCATCCAGGCCCGCATGATGACCAAGGCGATCGAACGGGCCCAGAAGAAGGTCGAGGAGAACAACTTCGGCATCCGCAAACGGTTGCTTGAATACGACGACGTGATGAATTCGCAGCGTGAGGTGATCTACACGCGCCGACGCCATGCACTCTACGGCGAGCGGATCGAGATCGATCTGAACAACATCATGTACGATTTTGCCGAAGCATTTCTCCAGTCGCATGAAGGGGTGGATTTCGACGATTTCACCTTCGAAATGATCCATGAGGCGGCAATCAAGCCGTCGTTCGATCAGGCGACCTACGAGAAGGCCAAGCATGACGAACTGGTTGAACTGATCGTGGCGGATCTGAAAGCCTCCTGTGCGCGTCGTGCAAAGCAGATTGCCGACACGGTTCGACCGGTCATGGAGCGCATCTACGAGGATCGCAAGGATCAGTTGGACGGCAACATCTACTTCCCGATCACGGACGGACATCTGGGCTACAACGTTCCGGTCAACCTGCGCAAATGCAAGGAGACGGATGGTGCGGAGATCTTCCGTGTCTTCTCGAAGGTCGTGATGTTCACGACGATCGACGACGCATGGCGCGAGCACCTGCGCGAAATGGACGATCTGCGTCAGAGCGTGCAGAATGCCACCTACGAACAGAAGGACCCGCTGCTGATCTACAAGTTTGAGTCGTTCGGGCTCTTCTCGAAGATGCTTGAGAAGATCAACCGCAATGTACTGGCGACACTCAACAAGGCCTATATTCCGGTACGGGAGCAGAATCCCGAGGCGGTGCAGCGTGAACGCCAGCAGCGTGCGAAGGTCGATGTGAACAGGCTGCAGGCATCGCGCATGCAGGCTGCGGCACAGGCCGGTCAGAGCGATCGCGGTCCGACGGCACCGATCCATGTGGAGAAAAAGATCGGGCGCAACGATCCCTGCCCCTGCGGATCGGGTAAGAAATACAAGAACTGCCACGGCAAGGGACTCTAAACAGCCGCACAACTGCGACGGACGGAGATCCCGATGCGCAACACCCGCACCCGCCACCGGGGATGAGAGAGGACGGGAGCCGGGCTTATCATAAGAGGCCGGAAAAGCATCCGGCAGGCTGAGCAGGAGAACTGAACAAAAAAGGAAGGGCGAAGGAGAGATTCTCGCCCTTCGTTTTCAGAGGCATCGTCCACAAGCACTGACCGAAGATGGAACAGCCATCGTCCGATAAACAAATTAATCGGGATTTTGGAAGAGCACCGTCCGAATCTCCGCACAACCTGAGACAAGAACAAAAAAAGACGCTCATGAAACGACCGGCACTTTATGTTGTTATGATGCTGTCACTCCTGCTGATTTCGTGCAATCCGCTCGCAATCTTCCAGACGACCAGGCCGACCAACGACGGATACTGGTTTGTCAAGAATCAGACCGCGGAAACCCTTCGGATCCGTCAATTCTCCGAAGAAGGGGAGATGACGGATGATGACCTGCTGAATCCGGGAGACTCGATACGCATCAAAATGTGCGGCGTCGAAGAGGGATTATATTATTTTGGCTTTGAATGGCTCTGCAGGAGCCAATATGACGGATATGTCCGCGTAGAAGTTCTCTCTCCGACGGGAGCGTTGCTGAAGAGCTGGCCGTTAACCGATCGGGGAGCTCCCGAAGAGCGGTTTTACAAAGAGTCGTCGTGGCGTTACTACCATCCTTACCGATACATTCATAACTGGGTTTTCGATCTTCTGCCGGAGGATCTCGAACCGCAGGACGCCGCATCCGAAACGGAATCCGAAGGTTCCGCATACTGAACGAACCGACACGGTCCGGCAAAATGAGGTTGTACGCAAAGGCGGGAAGAGATATTCCCGAAGCGGATCGAAGCGTCGGGACAACCGGCAAAAGATAACAAACACACAAGCAAGCCGGGAGAGAAACCGACAGGCAAAAAAAGAGAGAACATCAAGCAACGTTTGAACGGAAGCGTCGGACGGACAACACCGAAACGAAAGCCGTCACGATACCGACATTCATCCATACGATACGACAATGGGTTACAACGAAGAGAAACAACACCAGCTCGACCGCCGCTACCTCCGTATGGCGCGAATCTGGGCCGAAAACTCCTACTGCGTACGGCGCAAGGTGGGAGCACTGATCGTCAAGGACAAGATGATCATCTCGGACGGCTACAACGGCACGCCGTCGGGATTCGAGAACATCTGTGAAGACGAGACGGGCCGCACCAAATCCTACGTCCTGCATGCCGAAGCCAACGCCATTACGAAGGTCGCCAAAAGTGCCAACAACTGTGACGGCTCGACGCTTTACATCACGGCTGCACCCTGCATCGAGTGTTCGAAGCTGATCATTCAGGCGGGAATCCGCCGGGTGGTCTACTGCGACGAATACCGTTCGGAGGAGGGGCTGGATCTCCTGCGCCGTGTCGGTATCGAGTGTCTGCAGGTAACCGATCTGGAATAACGTCCGCCACTACCCTATTCCGCGCTTGCGGGACAGTTCTCTGCGGCACGATTACGGAAACGGATCGGCACGACTCTTGTGCTCTTCTGCGGCAAGAGGAGGTCATCGTAAAGACAGTCTTCTCCCGGTTGCACGATTCCGGCTACAGAACGGTCCGCCGGCCAGCACTGCAAGTGTCGGAGAGCCGGTATCTCCGAATGACGAACCCTTCGGAACTGGCAGCGCAGGACCGAAGCGTCCGTCTCCGCACACGGCAGCAAGGACAAAACGCAATCATACGATGCAGATGAAACGGATCATCATCATGGGCGCCACATCGGGAATCGGCCGTTGCACGGCCGAACGGTGCATTGCGGCGGGTTGGCAGGTCGGCGCAGCGGGCCGACGCACGGATGCTCTGGAACAGTTGCGGCAGCTTGCACCGGAACGTGTCTTCATCGAAACGATCGACATAACGGATTCCGAAGCTCCGGCAGCACTCGAACGGTTGATCGCGAAACTCGGCGGCATGGATATCTACCTGCATGTGTCGGGCGTCGGAAGCCAGAATCCGCAGCTTGATCCCGCAATCGAGTTCGATACGATCTGCACCAATGTCGAGGGATTCACCCGCATGGTAACGACCGCATACCACTACTTTGCAACAAAGGGCGGCGGACACCTTGCCGTCATCAGCTCGATCGCCGGCACCAAAGGGTTGGGTGTCGCAGCATCCTACTCCGCCACGAAACGCTATCAGAATATCTATATCGATGCCCTCGACCAGCTGGCGCACATGAACGGACAGAAGATCCGTTTTACCGATATCCGTCCGGGATTCGTCGCCACACCGCTGCTGCACGACGGCCGGCACTACCCGATGCTTCTCACTCCGGAGCATGTAGCCGCACGGATCTTCAAGGCTTTGGTGCGCGGCAAGCGGCGCGTAACGATCGACTGGCGTTACGCCGTGCTTGTCTTCCTGTGGAGACTTATTCCGTCCGGGTTGTGGGCCCGGCTGCCGATCCGCAACAACCGTCCCGCACACGAGCGATAAACGTCACACGCGCAATAAGCGACAACGGAATATCGTCGGGCATAACAGCCGGACAGCCCACTGAATCGGAGACCAGGCTCTTCCGCCTGAAATTTCCAGACAAGCACGCGCCGGCAACATCTGTTTTCCGTTCATGCATGCGATCGGGAAAAACACGACAAAGGGAGGACGACATCCGTGTCATCCTCCCTTTCTGTTCAGCTCCGTTTTCTTCATCCGCACAAGTGCGGCATCTTTTACCCGCACTTGGGAGCGGAACACATTATCGCACAGGGGATTTCCGATATGGAGGTCTCCGGGCGCCTCAGAAGGGCAGATCATCGGGATCCTCCGCCGGAGTCACGACCGCTGCAGGCTGCTGAGCGGATCCCTGCTGGACATGACCGGCACCGTAACCGCCCTGATCCCGTCCCTGCTGGCCCCCCGACAGCGGCGCCGACCCACCGTTTGCTCCATCGGGACGCTTTCCCAACAGTTTCATGTCGGAGGCCACGATCTCCGTCGTAAAACGCTTCTGGTTTTCACGATCCATCCACTCCCGGGTTCGCAGGCTCCCTTCGATGTAGAGCTGGCTGCCCTTCCGGACAAATCGATCCACGATATCGGCCAGACCGCGCCACAGAATGACCGTATGCCACTCGGTATGCTCCCGCCATTCGTTAGCCTGCTTGTCATAGATGCGCTCCGTTGTCGCCAGACGCACACGGGCCATTTTCACTCCACTCTCCACGGTCCGCACCTCGGGATCCATTCCGACATTGCCGACCAGTATGACTTTGTTTACCATATTGCAAATTTGCCTTCTATACTGTTTAAAAACACACTCTTCACCGACCTCGGAGGATCAAAGCTCCCGAAGCATCTCCATGAAGAGTTTCGCCATCTTCACTCCGGCCTTCTTACCCTGACGCTGCACATCCTCATGGTCGCCGATTTCATCACTCAATCCGCAATTCGTAATGACCGAGACCCCGAAAACGGGAATCGACATGTGACGTGCCACTATCACCTCGGGAACAGTGGACATGCCCGCGGCATCCCCACCGATCGCCTTGAAATAACGGTACTCGGCCTGAGTCTCGAACGTCGGGCCCGTACCGCCGACATACACGCCGTACTGGAGCTTGATACCCTCGCGCTCGGCAATGGCCGTCGCCTTCGCCCGCAAATCCTTGTCGTAACAGTTGTGCATGTCGGGGAAACGCGGTCCCAACTCGGCGATATTCGGGCCGATAAGCGGATTGGGCATCAGGTTGATGTGGTCGGTGATGACCATCAGGTCACCCGTGCGGAACGACGTATTGATTCCGCCCGAAGCATTCGACACGAAAAGATACTTGATTCCCAACTGCCTGAGCACGCGCACCGGGAAGGTCACCTGCTGCATGGTATAGCCCTCGTAATAGTGGAAACGGCCTTGCATGGCCACCACCTTGCGGCCGGAGATCGTTCCGAAAATCAAACGACCCTTGTGTCCTTCAACCGTCGAGACGGGAAAATGGGGGATCTCTTTGTAGTCGATGGCTGAATGCACCTCGATATTGTCGGCGAAATCGCCCAGTCCGGTTCCGAGAATGATCCCCACCTCGGGTTCGAACTGTGCCGTCTTCGAGCGAAGGAAGGCGGCCGTTTCAAGAATCTGATTTAACATCACGTTCCAGGTTTTGCAGAAAATCCGTTGCCGAATCGTCTATGAATGATATATTTATCGGTTGATAAAACAGTCGTTTGCGAACTTCGCCGGGAACTTTCTCACGCCCGGCAAGTTTTACGGCATCCTTCTCGGTCGTGAGTACCATCGCATCGGGATGACGGCGCAGCAGCCCCTCCAGCGCCCGCAGATCCTTGACCCGATAGACGTGGTGGTCATCGAAACGCAGCCGCTCCACGACTCGATAATATTTGTTCAATCCAGCCTCGAACGATGCCGGATTGCCGATGCCCGACATGGCAATCACCTCCGCACCGGGGTCGAAACCCTCGGCCGGCGCCTCCGCGAAGACCGGCTGCGGACGGAACGCCTCCATCCGGGTGAAGTAGATGCTCTGATAGGCCGCCTCGATCAGCACCTTGCGCAGGATGCGCCGGTCGAGCGGGCTCATGTCGTCGGGACACTTCGTCACAATGAAATAGTTTGCCCGATGCAACTGCTCCGGAACATCGCGCAACGTTCCCAACGGCAGCATCCGATCCTCCTGCACGGGTCGTGTGGCGTCGATGAGGACGATATTGATCTTTGCCTCGACATACCGGTGCTGGAATCCGTCGTCCATCACGATCAGATCGACCTCCGGATGCGCCGCCCGAATACGACGGATCCCATCGGCCCGACGTTCGCAGACCGCAACAACCGTACCGGGGAACTTGCGCTTGATCTGCAACGGTTCATCGCCCACGTCACGGTAATGGTCCGAGGGCTGCACCTCGCGATACCCCTCCGTCCGGCGTCCGTATCCGCGGGAGAGCAATGCCACGCAATGCCGCTGCGACATGTAGTCGATAATCATCTCGGCCAGGGGTGTTTTCCCCGTACCGCCGACGGTGATGTTGCCGATGCAGATAATGGGAATATCGAACTTTTCACTGCGCAGAACGCCCCAATCGAAGAGCTGATGACGGAAAAGGACCGCCATCTTGTAGAGCCACGAAGCCGGAGCAAGCAGGAAGTTCAGCATTGCGGGAAGCACATTGTTTCTCAATTTTCAAAGGTACGCAAAAGATTCCGAATGCCCAAACTTTTCCCCGAAGAAAGTCCTATGTCGCAATCTTTTAGTGATTTCCGACAATTTTCCGCAACGCCGCCCGAAATAAAGGCGAAACGACGCCTTTCCGGAAACCGTTTCCGGCCCGACACGCGGCACGCAACATCCCTCGCAAAAGAAAAGAGGTGACACTGCGACGAATTCCGCGACGGAAAAGTGTCGAATGCCCCACCAATCGACCGGCGAACCGACACCCCGGGAAAAGCTCCGAAAGCGATCCGACCCTTCCGGAAAACGGACGGGCATCGTCCGATCCCTCGATAGATTTCCATGAAAAAACAGTGCGGGAGATCTGCCCTCCCGCACTTGACAACCACGCCCTTGCAGGCCGCAGCATCCGGAACCATCGCCTACAGCAGCATGTCCATCTGCGGAAGCGGTTTCTCGATATTGTTCGGATCGCCGGCGATACGCGACACACATTTGACATTCGGATAGCCGAACCATTTGCCATTCACCTGACAGGCCGAACAGCAGACCTGACGCACGACGAACTCCGATGTCGGATTCTCAAGGACAACCGTAAATTCGATGACTCGTTGCGAGGTGTCGAACGCCTGATTGTAGGTGACGGTTTCGCCGCTCAAAGAGAGGGTCTCGGTCTTCAGTTCAAAGCCCGGCACCGGACGGAACTCCTCTCCGTCCTTGTATTCGATGCGCCAATACTTCGCGCCGTAATTTCCGGGATTGTAGGTGTAAACCATTCGGAGCCGCGTACCCTCCGCGAACTCGTTTCCACCGGTCGTTTCAAACTGCCAGTAATCCCCCGCCCAGGGTCCGCTCATGACCGGCTGACCGCCATTCGAAACATTCAGGATATTCAGACCGGCCGCATCGCCCGGCCAGGCACGCTTGTCGACCTGGAGATAGCTCAATCTGCCCGAACCCTCTTCGTTGGCAAGGAAGTACCCCCGTTCGCCGGGTTCATTGCTGTAACGATAGACACCGGGGTCATCCTGCCCTGTCCATGTTCTGCAGCCGCCGTCCGCCACCGTCCTTTCGGGGCTGAAAAACCACTTTGCAAGGACCGTATGCGGTTCGTCGGCATCCTCATCCGCCGGTTTCTCGAAGTAAGACAGGTCGGTGACGGTATAGGGATGTTCACACGCTTCATGTGCCGCCGTCTGACAGACAAGAGCCGTTGTCTCCGAGATTGTAGAGGGCCGATAGGGATTTCCGACAACACTCTGTCCCATGATCTGCTCGAACCACAGGCAGCCAACCGTATAACGGCCGGTCGTGTAGTTGAGGTGCCAGCCGTCACGGGTCATATTGTCGCCGATATAGGAAGTCCGGGCATTCTGAACCGCATCCATGCTGTTCATCACCAGACTGAACTCCGGATGCGCCGCTACGACCTCTTTCGTTGCAGTGCATATCATCTCGTACATTTTCGCCTGATCGAAGCCGTAATAGCTGAATTTGGTGCCGGTATAACCCTGTTTTGCAGCCCAGGGTGCATGATAGACAAGTCGGGCATCGGGACATTTGTCGCGTATATACTCCACCAGATTCGTGAGGTCGGGCTCCATCGAATGGGTCGTACCGTTACAGGTCGTATCGTAGAAACCATGATACCCGGCCCCTTCCTGCACGGAGATGAAGGTCCAATCCTCGTCGGCCAAAGCCGTCGAAAGCTTTACGGACGAGGTTGTTTTCATCACGCCATCTACAATCTTGCGATAGCTGTATGCCGCCGCATCGGATGCCGCATTCGCGGTGTGTGTCGCGAGCGGGCTTCCGCCGATGTACATATTGCCGATAATGACTTTTTGACCGACAGCCTCGAACAGTCCATAGAGTTCCTGTTCGACGGCGTCTGCCGAGAAACTGTTGCCGATGGCAAGGATCTTGACGGTTTCGGGAAGTGGTTCGGGCGGTTCGGGTGCAGGATCCGCATTGTCTTCCGCCTTGGCGCAATTTACAAAAATCAACACGATGGACAGCAAACAGTACATCGAGCCCAATCTTTTCATCAGGTTTTTCATCCGGGTAGTTTTTAAGTTTGACATTTGTTTAACCTATTGTTGTCCAGTCTCATCCACGCTGCCTCCCCTCTCTCGAAATCTCATATCCACTGACGGATGCAACAGAAACAATATTCAGAACACGGGCGACAATAAACACAGGTATTGGGGATTAACTCTCCCTGTTCCGACATATCATCGCGCGCAACCGCGCAACAATTTATGTATAAAAATTGGAAAATACAAATAACGAGCGGTTTTTTGTATGAAAATCAGCGCCTTTTTTAAGCAATATATAACGAAATTCGACGTTTTTTAGTAACTTTGTAAGGTTATGAGACACCTGATGCTATGGGCGGCGTTGAGCGTCGCAGGGATCGCTGGAGGATGCTGGAACAATACTCCTGCGGCGGATGACGAAATTCCGGAAGAAGTTGCCGAAGAAAATCTGCTCTACGGCATTCCGATCGACAATTACCGGCTTGAACAGAATGAAATAGTCTCCGGAGAGACGATGGGCGGCATCCTCGGCCGTTACGGCGTAAGCGCCGTGACGGTCGATCGGCTCGACCGTGCCGCCAGGGATATTTTTCCGTTGGGCGGCATCCGCGCCGGAAATCCCTATACGGCCTTCATCCATGAAGATTCGCTCAACGCTCCGCACCTCGACTACCTGGTCTATGAACGCAACACAACCGATTATGTCGTTTTTGCGCTGCACAGTCCCGACTCGGTAAGCATTACGCTGGGCGAAAAACCCGTAACGCTCCAGCGCCGGAAAAAACATGCGACCATCGACAGTTCCCTGTGGGGTGCCATCATGCGCGAAGAGATGCCCTATGCGCTGGCATCGGAACTCGAAGAGATCTACCAGTGGAGCATCGACTTCTTCGGCATCCAGAAGGGCGACTCCTTCACGGTCGTGTACGACGAACGACTCATCGATACGACGGTGGTCGGCATCGGACGTGTCTGGGGTGCGAAATTCACCCATGCCGGAAAGGATTACTATGCCATCCCCTTCCGCCAGAACGAACACATCCAGTATTGGGATCAGAACGGCGGAAGCCTGCGCAAGCAGCTGCTCAAGGCTCCCCTGAAATATTCACGCATCAGTTCCCGCTTCTCCAACGCCCGGCTGCATCCGATCTACAAGGTGTACCGGGCCCACCACGGCGTGGATTACGCCGCACCGAAAGGTACGCCGGTTCGGGCCGTTGCGGACGGTGTCGTCATCTTCAAAGGCTGGGGCGGCGGTGGCGGCAACACGCTCAAGATCAAGCATCCGGGAAATCTGATGACGGGTTATCTCCATCTGAGCCGCTTCGCCAAGGGTATCGCTCAGGGAACACGGGTCGTGCAGGGACAGCTGATCGGTTATGTCGGGAGCACGGGCGCATCGACGGGTCCGCATCTCGATTTCCGGCTCTGGCGCAACGGCAAACCGATCGATCCGCTCAAGGCGCCGTCGGAACCCGCAGAACCGATTGCGGAAAAGAACCGCGCCGCATTCGAATATGTCCGTGACCGTATCATGGCCGAACTCAACGGCGATATTGCCGATTCGCTTCGAATCACGCAACTCGATTCCATCCGTATCGGAGAGTAAACAAGCAACAGGTGACATGGAAAAACAGAGACCACATATCGGCGTAGTCATCGTAGCGGGAGGCACCGGCACCCGCATGGGCGGCAATCTGCCCAAACAGTTCATGCTTCTGGACGGGCAGCCCATTCTGGCCCGGACAATCAACAACTTCGCCGAGGCCCTGCCCGAAGCGGAGATCGTCGTCGTACTGCCGGCCGACTATATCGATTTCTGGAACGACTACGCCCGTCGTTTTACGGTCGCGACACACCACACGGCAGCCGGCGGTGCCGAACGGTTCCACTCCGTAGCCAACGGAATTGCGGCACTCTCTCCCGCATGCGAACTGATCGCCATTCAAGACGGTGTGCGCCCCCTGGCCACACACGAATGCATCCTCCGCACCGTACGGCACGCTGCGGAAAAGGGATCGGCCATACCCGTCGTACGGGCTGTCGATTCGTTCCGCGAAGTGGCGGCGGACGGATCGTCGCACCCGGTCGATCGTTCTTCGTTGCGGATCGTGCAGACTCCGCAGGTATTCCGCGCCGATCTCCTGCGTCGGGCATACAACCGCCCCTACGAACCGGAATTTACCGATGACGCAACGGTTGTCGAGGCTTCGGGCGTACCGGTCGAACTGGTTGAAGGCGAAATGCTGAATCTGAAGATCACCACACACGACGACCTCGCAATCGCCGAGGCGCTGCTCGCCCGCCGGAAAGAATCGGAATGAAACGGGTTTTCAAATATCGGTTCAACCGCAAGACGCTTCTGTTGAGTGTGCTGTATCTTGTCGTGCTGGCCCTCGCCGGAGCAGGATTGCATCGTCTATACATCGGCGGCTACCTCTCGGCTTGGTTTCTCACGCTGGTCGGGGCTCTGGTTGCCCTGATGGCACTCTCCATACCCCGCAAGATCGTGGTCAAACCGGCCACGGTCGAGATTCTCTGTCTGCTGGACATGACCGAGATTCCCCGTATCGAGATTGCCTCCGTACAGCGGGTGGAACCCCGCCAGATGCGTTGGGTCATCCCGTTGCTGGGCAGTTACGGATTCTTCGGATACTACGGATACTATCTCGATCTGAAAAGTTTCGAGCGGGTGATTGTCTATGCCTCGGAGTGGAGAAATCTGGTGGAGATCGTCGATATCTATGAGCAGCGCTACTATGTTTCATGCACCGAGGCCGACGAGTTGATCGCTCTGCTCCGGCCGGAAACGGCCGCAAGCCCCGAAACGGAACCATCGGCGCAAGCGACAGACAACACCTGACACGAACACATTCCGGACATCATGCGGCAAAACCTCTTTCCGGCAGAAACGGAAACCGCTCCCGGCCGCAACAGAATTCCCGTCCCTTGTTCTTTCATCCACCGTTGGCTTGTTCGGTTTTGCTCCACCCGCTTCCGAATTTGAGCCAGGAGGCTATTCAAGTCTCACAACCCGATCCACCCACTCCGCCATACAGAGGCTGCAGACGATATGTCGGGTCATCACTTTAGCCCCAACAAGGTCATCAGTCGATCTGCCAGATCGGTATTCTCCATGACACCATTTATCTGCTCCGCTCCTGCACCATAGAGATAGACGGGCAGCATGACGGCCGTATGGCTGGTGGAACCATAGACAGTCAACACGCCCGATTCTGCCTTCGAAAAATCCGCATCGCCGCTGGGCAACGTCAGGCCACCCGTTTCATGATCGGAAGTTACGACAAGCAGCGTTCCCGGATGGGCATCGACAAAATCCATCGCCACACGCACGGCACGGTTGAAATCGCGCATCTCGGCGACAATAGCCTCCGTATCGTTGTCGTGCGACACATAATCGATCATCGAGCCCTCGACCATCAACATGAAACCGCTGTTGAGGGCTTCCGCATTGTTCGAAAGGATCTCCAGCGCCTTTTCCACCGCTTCGGGGAGGTAATTGCCACGTCCCTTGTGCGCATAGGGCAGATGTTTGGAGGCAAACAGTCCCACGACACGCCCCGATCGGATCGTATCGGCCTGCGACAAGGAGTCTATTACCCGATAACCCCTCTTCCGAAGGCGTTCGACAGGAGTCCTGCCATCCTCCCGTACCGATGCAAAATAACGCCGGCCGCCGCCGAAGGCTACATCAATACCGCTCTCGACGAACTGGTCGGCAATCGGTTCGAGCGTTCTACGGTAGATCTGGTGGCCATAAAAGGCTCCGGGTGTTGCATGGTTGATGTAACAGGTCGTCACGATACCCGTTGTCATTCCGCGCCGCACGGCCTTTGACATCATCGACTCAACGGCCGTACTGTCAGGCAGGACACCCAACATATCGTTGTTCGTCTTGTATCCGGTTGCCAGTGCTGTGCCGGCTGCACCGGAATCGGTCACGCGATTGTTGGCCGAATAGCTGCGAATCAGTGCGATATTCTCAGCGCGATCGAATGCGACACGGTTTTCATATCCCTCCGAGATCTGCAACAACGAAACATGCGCCAATCCCATCCCGTCACCGATCATATAGATCATGTTTCGTACCGAATCACACGTCGTGATCCGCTCCTGTTTCGGCGGTCGTTTTCCTTTTCGGTGAGCGCGTCGGGCTTCGACGGGCTGTACACACACAAGTACCGGCAGCAACAGCCAGATCCATCGTCTCATCTTCCCTGCATTTTCAAGTTCCAACGGCACAAAAGTAGGTATAAAAGCTGGGAAGTGCAATTTTTTCACTACTTTTACCGAAAATCTCGGAAGAGCATGGATGTAAAAATCGCTGCAGACTGGCACGCCTTGCTGGCGCCGGAGTTCGAAAAGCCCTATTTTGCACAATTGGTGGAGTTCGTCCGTCACGAATACGCCACACAACGGATCTATCCGCGCGGCAGCAACATCTTTCGCGCCTTCGACAAATGTCCGTTCGACAAGCTCAAGGTTGTTATCATCGGACAGGATCCCTATCATGAAGAGGGACAGGCCAACGGGCTCTGCTTTTCGGTCGAAGACGGAGTGCGTTTTCCGCCGTCGCTGCAAAACATCTTTCAGGAAGTTTCAAACGACATCGGCACACCCGTTCCCGCGTCGGGCAATCTCGACCGCTGGGCCGAACAGGGTGTTCTGCTGCTGAACGCCGTACTGACCGTACGGGCACATCAGGCCGCTTCGCATGCGGGACACGGATGGGAGACCTTTACGGATGCTGTCGTGCGTGCCATCGCGCAACGGAAGCAAGGAATCGTCTATATGCTTTGGGGCAATTATGCCCAGCGAAAAGGCGCCATTGCCGATCCGACCCGCAACTGCATTCTGAAGGCAGTACACCCGTCGCCGTTATCGGTCTATCGGGGATTCTTCGGCTGCAAGCACTTCTCCCGCGCCAACGAATATCTCGTCAGTCAGGGGAAGGAGCCGATCGTCTGGTAACCCCGGGAGTGGCATCTGCACTCCCCTCGGTCTGCGATCCGCAGCGCACAACACGAGGGGCATGAAACATACAACCCATAGCCCGCAATCTTGCAGGTGCGCTCCAAACCTTCAGACCGCGAACCGCAGCATGCGGCCCGTGATTTGTGGCATGCCGCATTGTAGTCCGCAATGCACGGCGTGCAGGCCATAACGCGCAACACAACACACAACACACAATCCAGCAACCCACAGACTGCAGTCTGCAGTCTGCAGTTCACAGCCCGCAACCGGTCATAGAACATGCCGGACGCCGGAAGATCGCAATGATCTTCCGGCGTCCGGTCGTTTATTTTTCTGTCGGGATCCGGTCACATCGTCTGCTCAATATTCCAGACAAAGGCCCGGGAACCCTGCATTTTCGTCTCGGCATCGAGCCGCCGGAAAGCGTCGAGCAGCGGCCCGATCTTTTCATCCTCGACGATAGCCAGAATCGACGAGTTCATCGACGGCCAGGCGTGCGTTCCGTAATGAGGCTCGCCATCGACGGATCCGCGGCCCACGGTCAGTTCCCATTTCGTAAAACCGCGTACCTCCAGCCGGTCGAGAATCTCCCGCACGGGATCTGTCAACGCCTGATTGTAAGAGAGAAACAGAGCTTTCATAGATGACTGTTCGTTATTAAATTACACCAATGGTTCGGCCTGTTTGAGCTGCGCCCTGCGGATACGACGGTTCACGAATACGGAGTAGAGAACCGGCACGACGAGCAGCGTCAGCAATGTCGAGAAGGTCAGACCGCCGATAACGGCAATACCCATCGGCTGCCAGGTTTCAGACCCTTCGCCGGTACCCAGCGCCAGGGGCAGCATACCGAGAATCGTCGTGAAGGAGGTCATCAGCACGGGCCGCAGACGGCTCTTACCGCCGGCTACCACCGCATCGAAGACACTCGCGCCGCGCTCAACGAGCAGGTTCGTATAATCGACCAGCACGATACCGTTCTTCGTGACGATGCCCACCAGCATGATGGCGCCGATCAGCGCAATGAGCGACAGGGGCGTTCCCGTTCCCCACAGCGCGAGGAAGACCCCGGTGAAGGCCAGCGGAATGGTAAACATGATCAGGAAGGGATAGACCAGCGACTCGAACTGCGTGGCCATGACGATATAGACCAGAATGACGATCAAGGCCAGGAGCGTCAGCATGTCGCTGAAGGCATCGCCCTGATCTTCGACCGTACCACCAATTTCGAGATCGACACCCGCCGGCACGACATACTCGCTCAGCAGATCGTTGATGGCCGTCACCACCTCGCCCAGCGCCACACCGGCACCCAACGATGCCTCGACGTAGATGACACGCTGACGGTTTTCACGTTCGATCGACGGCGCGGCGAACTCCTCGCGCACCTCGCCGACCTCCTTCAGCTTCACGGGCTGTCCCTGAGCGCCGTAGAGCAGGATATCCTCCACATCCTCAAGCCGTGTACGGTGCGGTTCGCCGTAGCGCACCACGATATCGTATTCGTCACCGTCCTCGCGGTACTTCGAGGCATCCAGACCGTCGATACGGTTGCGCACGGCCTGTGAAGCCGCCGCTGACGTCAATCCATAGTAGGCCAGCCTGTCGCGGTCGAAGACGACATTGTACTCGGGACGCAGGTCGTCGCGCGACAGCTGCGCGTCCCGGATACCGGGAATTTCGGAAATGCGCCGCTTCAGGTCGTTGGCCACCTCGTTCGTCACGTTCAGATCGTAGCCGTACACCTTGATCTTCACGTTCGAGGCTCCGCTCATCGAAGCCGCCATACCGCCCGGCGACACGGAGTACTCCTCGATCTCGGGTATGCGGTCGAAATCCTTACGCAGGGAGTCCGCTATCACGTAGATCGAACGTTTGCGCTCGCCCGAACGCGGCAGTCGCAGGTTGTAGTTGATGATGTGGGAGCCCGTTGTCTGCAACGCCGAGAAGGCGTCGTCGGAGGAGTTCGCGCCGGCCGATGCCGATACAAGCAGGATCTCGGGATATTTCGCATAGATGATGCTGTCGATCTCCCGCGCCACACGCGCCGTGTACTCCACGCTCACGTTCTGCTGCAGCTTGACCGTCGCCTCGATACGTCCGTTGTCCGAGGGCGGGAAGAACTCCGTCGGCACCTGGGTCAGCAGGGACAGCGACGCCACAAAGATCCCGCCGACGACACCCAACGTCCAGCGACGGTGCGCCAATACGCCGCGCAACGCTTTGGCATAGGCCTCGTCGAGCCATGCAAGCGCCCGGTCGATCGGTTTATAGACGACCCCGAGGCCCTTGTAATCGTGAATTCCGCCCTCCTTGTGCAGGATATAGGCCGACAGCATCGGCGTCAGCGAAATGGCCGCCGCCGTCGAGACGCTCACCACGATCGAAACGATCCACCCCAATTCACGGAACATGATGCCGGCAAAACCCGAGATCATCGTCAGGGGCAGGAAGACGGCAACGGTAACCAACGTCGTGGCGATGACCGACAGCCACACTTCGTTGGTGGCGTAGATGGCCGCCTCCTTGGGTTTCGAGCCCCGTTCGATATGGGTCGTGATGTTTTCCAGCACCACGATGGCATCGTCCACGACCATACCGATGGCGATCGACAGCGACGACAGCGAAATGATGTTCAACGTCGATCCGACGGCATACAGGTAGATGAACGAACAGATCAGCGATACGGGGATCGTCAGACAGATGATGAAGGTCGCGCGCCACCGTCCCAGAAAGACCATCACCACGAGGACAACGAAGATAAAGGCGTAGAGAATGGTCTCCGACAGGGAGTTGATGGCATCGGTAATCTCCTGCGAGCCCTCGAAGATCAGATCGATCCTGACATCCGAAGGCAGCGAGGCCTCGATGGCCGGCAGCCGCTTCTGAATCTCATGGACTATATCGACGGTATTCGACCCCGACTGCTTCTGGATGATGACCCGCACCCCCAGCTGACCGTTCACCCGTTCGTCCATCGTGGCCTTTTCAAGCGTGTCGCGGATCTCGGCCACGTCGCTCAACAGCACCTTCCGCCCGCCGGCATTGGCCAGCACAACCTTTCCGACCTGCGTGGCGGCGTCGGTAAATTCCCCGTCGGCCTTGAGGTTGTAGGTATTGTTGCCGATATCGATCGTGCCGCTCGGCACATTGACGTTCTCGGCGGCAATGACGCTTCCGATCTGCTCGATGCTCAGCCCGTAGGCCTCGATCTTCCGGGGATCGACATTGACCTGCACCTCCCGTTCGGGTGCACCCGTTACCGTAACGGCACCCACGCCATTGACGCGATTGAGCACGTTGACCAGCTTGTCGTCGAGAATCTTGTCAAGTGCCGGATAGCTTTCGTCGGCCGTAATGGCGAGCATCATCACCGGCATCATCGACGACGAGAACTTGATGATCGTCGGATAATCCACATCGTCGGGCAGCAGCGACTGCGTACGGCTCACGGCGTCGCGAACGTCGTTGGCCGCCTCGGTCAGATCGGATCCGTATTCGAATTCGAGCGTGATGAGCGAGAAGTTGTCCGACGACTTGGAGGTCATCTTCTTGAGATTCTCCACCGTATTGAGGTTGTCCTCCAGGATGCGGGTGATGTTGGTTTCGATGTCGGCGGCATTCGCACCCGGATAGGCGGTTATGACCGAGATCTGCGGGATCTCGATGTCGGGGTATTGATCGACGGCCAGGTTGCTCAGCGAGAAGAGCCCGAAGACGATGACCCCGACGAAGATCAGGATGGTCGAGACGGGCTTCCGGACCGCTGTTTCGTATATTTTCATCTCGGATATGGGATTGTTGTGCGACTACTCCTTGACTTCGACCTCGACACCGTCATCCAGACGGGAAAGTGCCGTGACGGCAACCTCCTCACCGGCTGCGACCCCGGAGAGAATATCCACCTCGCTGCCGACCTGCCGCCCGACCTTCACACTGCGGCGCTCGGCACGCCCGTCCCTTATGACATAGAGATAACGTTCCGAAGATCCGACCTGCTTCTGCACGGCCACATCGGGCACCATGATACCCGTTTTGTCCCCCATGTTGAAGGTCGAACGGGCGAACATGCCCGGACGCAGCGTCTCGCTGTCGTTGGGCACGGTGATCTCAACCGTAAAGGTGCGCGTCGAGGCATCGAGCGCCGGATAGATCAGCGACACCTTTCCGGCAAAGACCTTGTCGGGGAAGATGTCGGTACGGATCTCGACCGGCATGCCGAGCTTGACATCGGGATAGAACTGCTCCTGAATATTGGCGATGATCTTCAGCGGATTGATCTGCATGACGTGCAGGATCGGCGTATTGGCGAAAAGGTTCCCGGGTTCGTAGTTGCGTGCCGTCACGACACCCGTGATCGGCGAACGCATCTCGATATTCTTCCTGAGATTGTCCAGCACCTCCTTCTGCACATCGACCGACGCCTTGGCCTGCTGGAGCTGCTGGGCCGAGATGCCGCCCGCCTCGTAAACCGGAGCCAGCCGGTTGTAGTCATCCAGCACGGTCTGATACTGCACGGCCTGCTGGTTGTACTGCGTCGGGTCGAGCGTCACCAGCAGATCGCCCTTCTTCACGCGCGAACCCACATCCACCAGAATACGGTCGATATGGACGCCCGAAACTGCCGGCGTGATGTCGTTTTCGCGGTAGGGCTCGATTTCGGAGGTGTACTCCTCGTTCTGTGCGATGGTGCGCGCCACGGCCGCAACGGTCTTCGTCAGCACCTTCCGATCCTCGACGGTCGGCCCGGACGGTTTGTTCCCGCCGCCGCAGGATACGACTGCCGCAGCAACGGCCCACATTACCAATACTCTTCTCATCCTGTTATCTGTTTTTTGCAATTTCACCCGTTAATGCTGTTCCGGCTCCTTTCCCACGATCTGATCGTAATCGGCCTGCGCCGAAAGGTAGTCATAGATCGCCTGCGAATAGTTCAGATGCGCCTGCGTGCGGTTCAGCTGTGCGGTGTTGAGTTCGAGGATCGTACCGGCACCCGCCCGGAAACGTGTGTCGGAGATCCGATAGGCCTTGTCGGCCTGTTCCATCGTCCTGGCCTGCGCCAGCATCGTCTCGCGGGCGGTCAGCAGGTTGTTGATGGCCGACTGCACGGCGACCGTCGTCTGCGGTCGCGCATAGTCGCGCTGCAGATCCAGCTGCGCGATCTGATTCTGCACGTCGCGGGCCTTGTACGTGTTGACAAGTCCCGAAAAGATCGGTATCGAGATCTGTACTCCGACCGTTATCGGATGTGTCCAGTAATATTTGCTGCTGTTCAACGCGACAACGGCCTCGCCGGTTCCCGATTCGGCACCGCCCTGCATCATCTGCCGGAAATCCTCCATGTCGTTTCCGGTAATCGTCGCCGAGCCGAACGCCGCAATGGTCGGAATGCGGGCCGCATTGGTTGCCTTGAGCTGGTAGTGCAGCATCTCGGCCTGGAGATCCAACGTCCGCAGTTCGCTGTTGAGCGACACATCGGTTGACAACGGCTCTCCGCCGGCCAGCACCACATTGCGCAGCGCATCGAGATCGCCTTCCAGTTCGACCGCGACCTCCTCCGGAATGGAGAGGTACATCTTGAGCTGCAGTTTCGCCAGCTCGATCGAATTTCTGGTCTGGGTGATCGTCGGCAGCAGGTTGCTCAATTCGACCTGCGCGGTGAGATAGTCGTACTCCGAGGCCAGCCCCTGATCGTACTTTATCTTCGTATCATCGACCGTGCGCTGGATCGTCGCCCGTGACTCCTCGAGCGTCGCGAGCGACTGTTCGGCAAGCAGAATGTTGTAAAAGGCCTTCTTCACCTCGGCCACAAGCGTCAGACGTGACGACCGTGCAGCCTCCACGGCTGCCGCCATCTGCGTACGGTTGAGCTTCAACGTACGATAGACGGCCGGCACGAACAACGGCACCGAAAGGCTCGCCGTTGCCGTATAGGTATTGTCGGCTCCGAACGAAATACCGCCCCGCATGGTTGACTTCACGATGGAGCGCTGATAGTTTCCTTCGGCCGAGAGTTGCGGCAACAGCGTGCCGCGCGTCTGCTTCTGCACATAATCGTAACGCTCCACCTCCAGATCCGCGATCCGCACGGTCGGGTTGTCGCTCAACGCCATCCGCACGGCATCGTCCAGAGTCAGTCGGAGTTGCGCAGCCGCACTTCCCGCTGCGAGGAGTCCGGCAACAAGTACGGAGAGCCGGAGCTTCAGATTTTTCATGTTTCGCATCAATGTTTGTTTCGTTGCTGTTCGATGAATTCGTCGATAAAGCGCATTCCTTTCGGAGTCGATATGCCGCGCAGAAAGTTGACGATCAAAAAGATCAGTGCCTCATGCGTGGTTTTGTCGCACAGACGCAGCACGTCTCTCCGCACGACAAGCCCTTCGACCGAATAACGCAGCATCTCAATCGCGAGATCAAAATCGACATCCGGCTGAAAGAAGCCCTCCTCGACCCCCTTCAGCAACGCGAGTCTGAACTTTCCGAAGCCGTCTCTGCAACGATGTTCCGCCGCGATCCGTTCATAGACTTTCGGATAAAAACGCTGCAGGTTGGTCTGCATTCGATGGTTGATCTCCGTAAAGTTCATCATCTCGCTGAAGACGCGCAACATTGCATCCAGCACGTTTTGTGCCCCGGCGGCAAGTTCCGCGTACGTCCGGTCCTGTTCGGCAGCGAAATAGCTGACGGATTGATAGATCAGCTCCTCCTTGTCTTCGAACTGTTCATAGAGCGTCCGTTTCGACACACCGATCTGGCGGGCGATATCATCCATGCGGACGGCCTTGATGCCCTGTTCCACGAACATCCGTGCCGCCGCAGCGACAATATCCTCCCGCTGCATGCCTCTTTTACGTATCCTGTCTCCGTTCATTGCTCCAATATCCGATCGGCATCCGCAGAGCGCCCCTCTCTGGCGCTTCTACGCATCCGCTTGCCACTGCAACCTTGCGAGGGAACTGCCACACAACCGCATTCGTACAAAAAACAGGCCTCTGCACTCTCCATGTCATGCAAAACATTGCGGCACGATCCCGGCAACAAAGATAAAAAGAAAACTCTGAAAACAAAAAAAGTTTTCAAAATATCACATAAATGAGTGTGCCGAAACGTGCATGAGCATCCGCCAATGGCGGTCCTTGAACGGATAAATACCTTAAAATAAATATATTACGACCTATATGACATGAACGACGCTCCACTCGGAAGATGGGGTTCCGGATTTCGGCAAAAGAATAAAAGGATGACACGACCGCAGCACAACGGTCGCCAGGCAGATCCGCGAGCCGACAATAAACTCCAACTCCGCGGATACCAGCATACCGATATCCATCAAGAGCCAGGCTCCGCGCACGACAGGACAGAAAACCGTAAGGCAAACACAAGATCCGGAAATCCCCGCAACAAACCGATGTACGGGACACACCTCCGGCTCGATGCCACGGCCTGCCTCCCGACACGACGATTTGCGAACGATACTCAGGATTTCGGCGAAACCGACCGGGAATACTCTTCATCATAGAGACGGTCGAAATCGCGTCGCAATGCCTCCTTGTCGGCAATACGGCGCCGCAAGGCCTCCAGCCGCAATACATTTCCCGATTCGGGCAGCCACAATCGCAAATACCCGCCGGCAGCATATTTTTCATGCAGGTGCGCGACAAACCGTGCATACTGACCCTCCCGATCGAGCTGCGGTTCGTGTTGCAGGCCGTACTGCACTGTCCGCCGAAGCGTCGTATCGCAGTCGATCACCCGATCGGCCTCAGCGACGATACAACCATAGATCGAACGGGGCGGAGTACCCGACGACGCGCGATGATCCTCCACCGCATCGGCTATCGTATCGATCTCCTGTTCGGTAAACCAGCGCCGCAGGTTCCGATCGTCGCGGACGATCCGCGCGGAGACCTCATGGTGGTGCACTCTTCCCGCAACCAGGCCCGTATCGTGATAGGCGGCAACGGCATAGACCACATTGCAAACCACATCGTAATATTGCGCCAAACGCAGACTCTCACGGATGACCGTCCGCGCATGGTCCACCTGATGGGCCTTGTCAAAAGCCTCATAACGAGGCAGGATCTCCGTTTCAACATAACGGATCAATGTTTCATCGACGCTCTGTTCCATAAGGCAAAGATACGGAAAGTCGCGGGCAGAGACAAACGAAAACCCCGTTTTCAGTTTGACTGTGCCGAGACAGAGTATCCAAGGCGAAGCCAAAGTACGGAAAGTCGCGGGTAGCGGCAAATGAAAAAAACGTTTTCAGTTTGGCTATACCGAGGCAGAGTATCCAAGGCGGAGACAAAGCACGGAAAATCAACGGTATAGACAAGCGAAAACATTTGAAACATCCAGCACAAAAAAGCCGCTCCGGCAATCGGAGCGGCCTGTCGTCAGCATCAATCTGATTTATTCCTTCTTCCCGGACACTTCGTCCGCCTGCTTCTCAGCGGGCACATCGACCGTTTTTACCGGTTCCGCAACCGGCTGAGCCACGGTCTCACCCGTCACGCCCTGCGCACCTGCAACTGCAGCGTCCTCCTTGGGATTGGGCCCATAGGCGTTATGCCCGGGCTGCGAGTCTCGGCACATCCATACAAGCATCCAGATACCGGCAACGAAGAACACCAGCAAGTCAACAAGAGACAGAACTATTCCTGCTGTACGACCCGCTATGATCATTACCGATCCCACCAGCATAAGGATACCGCAGACAATTGCCAAGCCATAATACCCGGCCAGCCACCAGCCGCTGCGGCCAATATCATGCAGGCGTCGCACGCTGACAGCCAGCGTAGGCAGGAATACGAAGAGACCGTACAACGCACTCAGATATCCCATCTTTCCGGGAATAAAGTACGCAGTGAAGAATATCGCATCGAAAATCGAGAGGATAATCGAAAAGATCACATTGAACAGGACGAACATCCAATACTCCTTGCGGCGTGCACGGCCTTCGAATGTCACGTAGTTTTTAATGCACTTGAGCCACCATTTCATAATTTTTGTTTTTTAATAGGTTAAAGATCATTCATCGTCCGGATGTTCAGAGGATGTCACCGCCTTGGGATTCGGCCCATACCGGTTCTCCTTGGGATCCGAATCGATGCACATGACCAGCAGTCCGAGCAGATTCAAAGCCACAAGTGCAAAAGCCAGCGGCCGGGTCGAGACCCACATTGCCGCAAGAGAAAGGCCCTGCGAGTCCGACATCTCCTCACTTATTGCTCCCAACTCAATAATATTGCCGAATATGGCATACATGCACAGCACATGGAGCGCATAATAGCCGATCAGCCATTTCGAACTCCACCCTATGTCATGCAAACGCCGTGCACGCACGGCAAGACCGGGCAAAAGAGTTCCATAAATCAGGCCGATCGACAAGAACAGCCATACGATGGCAACAATGGCCCAACCGAAAGACTTACTCTGAAAAGCCATCCAGCCGATGCCGACAGTTGCACCATAAGACAAGATTACCAACAAGGTGTTCACCGCCATGAACCACCAGAACTCGCGCCGCCGCGCCCGACCGCGAAAATTCACATAATTGCGCATGCACACGAGCCACCATTTCATGTCAATCGAGGATTAGGAGCAGATCGATAAAACAAATATACGCAAAATCGGGGAAAGAAAAAGTTTTTCGCCGAGAAAAATATGAAAAAGAGCACGATATACGGCATGGCATGAAGAAAAAGCAAAAAAAGTCCGGAGCGAAGGGAGTGATCCGCTTCGTTCCGGACGCAGCAAGGCTATTCGCGGTATGATGCTATGCGTTGGTCGTAGTAGCGTTTTCGAGTTTCTTCATCATCGCGAACATGAACACCGCCGAAAGCAGACAGAGGATGATGAAGACGGTCCACACAAGCCACAGGGGAATGTTTCCCCAGAGGAAACCTCCGACCGCGACGAGCAGATTGCCGATGGCCGTAGCGACAAACCAACCGCCCATCATCATGCCCTTGTACTTGGGCGGCGCCACCTTCGATACGAACGAGATACCCATCGGCGAGAGGAGCAGTTCGGCAAAGGTCAGGACCAGATAGGTCGAGATAAGCCAGTTCGAGGAGACGAGCTGCAGCTCCTCTCCGGCATTTCTGGCCGCCTCCTGGGCATCAGGCGTGGGCAACCCGATAGAACCGATGGCCATGATGGCGAAACCTGCCGCCGCGACCATCATGCCGTAGGCGATCTTACGCGGCGCCGAGGGCTCCTTGCCCTTCCGTGCCAGCAACGAGAAGATGGCCATCGACACCGGCGTGAGCGCCACTACATAGAACGGATTGAACTGTTGGAAGATCGGAGCGGAAACAGCGATCGAACCGTTCAGACGCAGGTATTTGTAGCAGAGGACTCCGATTACCGCAGCCACAACCACACCCGATATGATCCGACCCTTCTTCGTATCGGACTGAAAGAGCGAAAACAGCGCATATACGCCAATGACAACCAGCACAAGGTTCCATACGCTGAAGAGCATGCTCTGGGCGCCTTCCGAGCTCTTGACGTTGAATTCGTCGGCAAAGTAGGTCAGCGTCAGTCCATTCTGATGGAAGGCCATCCAGAAGAAGATCACCACGGCAAACACCAGGCAAAGAGCAATGATGCGCTGACGTGTTTCGGCAGGCGAGAGTTCCACCGCGGCGGCTTCTCCTTCGCTGCTCTTGATCTTTCCTCCCTCAACGTGACGGAACGAGGGGCGGAAAACATAATAAATCCCCATCGAGACGATGAGTGCCACGCACGCCACGGCAAACGAGAAATGATATGCGTCGTTGGGCGAAAAGCCGAGACTTGTCTCTGCCCACTGCTTGATCTCGACGGCGGCCGTCGGTGCGAAAAGAGCACCCACGTTAATGGCCATATAGAAGATCGAGAAGGCGGCATCGCGCTTCGAGGCATACTTCGGATCATCATAGAGGTTGCCGACCATCACCTGCAGATTGCCCTTGAAGAGGCCCGTACCGACACTGATGAAAAGCAGAGCCGCCAACATGCCGATCATGGCGATCGTATCGCTGCCGAGCGGAAGCGAGAGCAACAGGTAGCCGGCAAACATCACGAAGATACCGATGGTCACCATTTTCCCGTAGCCGAACTTGTCAGCCATGATGCCGCCGATGAGCGGCATGAAATAGACCAGACCGAGAAACGTGCTGTAAATGGCTCCGGCCACACCGGCCTCCAGGCCGAAGTTGGCACGCAGGAAGAGCGCGAAGACGGCCAGCATGGTATAGTAGCCGAAGCGCTCGCCAGTATTGGCCAGCGCGAGGGCAAACAAACCTTTGGGTTGTCCTTTGAACATAGAGAAACGTGTTTTTTGAGGTTATGGAATTACATCTGAAAATTCACGGAGGACAAATATAGCAAAAAAAACGAAAAAAAGGCCGTCTGTTGAAAAAAACCTGTCGCGAAGGGTTGCGAGGCGCAGGGAAGGGAGCCCGGCATGCCGGCGAGGCGGCAAAAGAGCGGAACAAGGAGCGGCAGCCGTCCCGCCCCGCAGCGACCTGTCCTGCGGCGGGGCCCCGTTGCAAAGAGGAGGGAATACGGCAAACGAAAAGGGCGGTTCCGGAAGAAGAGGATGCGGGCGGGCGGCGGATGAAAAAGTTGCGTCGGCAGGCCGGTTGTTCAATAAAATTCGTTATATTTGGAGTATCGTCATTCCGATTTTTGCAACGCCTATGGGAAACGAACAACGACTGAAGATGGTCGAGCGCGATGCGTGGCTGCAACCCGTCGAGCAGGCGCTCGTCGCGCGGCACGAGGCCTATGAACGACGGCTCGCGGAGATCCGCCGCACGGCAGGATCCCTTGTCGATTACGCCAACGGCTACCGCTATTTCGGCTGGCAATACGATGCAACGCTCGAAGGGTGGTGGTTCCGCGAATGGCTGCCCGGCGCCTGCGACGTCTATCTCTTCGGGGACTTCAACAACTGGCAGCGAACCGAACTGCGGCTCGACAAGGATGCTTCGGGCGTATGGAGCATCTTTCTGCCCGACGCCATGTACGGCCACCGGCTCACGCACGGTTCGCTCTACAAGATCCATGTTCACGGCCCCAACGGCTGGCTCGACCGCATACCGGCCTATGCCACACGGGTCGTGCAGGACGAACGTAGCAAGGATTTCACGGCCCAGTTCCGGATCCCGCAGCCGTTCGACTGGTCGGACGACGGGTTTGACATCGGGCAGCACGATGACCTGCTCATCTATGAAGCCCATGTGGGCATGGCGCAGGAACGGGCGGGCGTGGGCACCTATGGGGAATTTACGGAGAAGATTCTCCCGATCATCAAGCGCGACGGCTACAACACCGTCCAGCTGATGGCCATTGCCGAACACCCCTACTACGGCTCGTTCGGCTACCATGTATCGAGCCTCTATGCGCCGTCGTCGCGCTTCGGCACGCCCGAAGAGCTCAAGGAGCTGATCCATACGGCCCATGAGATG
>CALUOX010000017.1 GCA_944322375.1 uncultured Alistipes sp. | reverse complement strand
TTGTCGATTTTGCTCAAACGGTTTATCCGTTTCTGGAACTGGAGTGGTTCCATCGCAACTATTATCGTGTTCTGGAGGCCTTTGCCGAGGGCCGTATCCGCCGTCTGATGATTACCATGCCGCCGCAGCATGGCAAGAGCGTCGGTGCAACGACGCTTCTGCCGGCCTATCTGCTCGGTCTGAATCCCGACCTGCGGATCGCCATCGCCTCCTATTCCGCGACGCTGGCTTCGAAATTCAACCGTCGCGTGCAGCGGATTCTTGAATCCCGGGAGTACGGCGAGCTGTTCCCCGCCACGACGATCAAACGCGGTTCGAAGCCCGCTAACTACATCCGCACGGCCGACGAGGTGGAGATCGTCGATCACGACGGGAGTCTCCTCTCGGTCGGCCGCGAGGGCTCGCTGACCGGCAACCGCGTCGATTGCTTTCTGCTCGACGACCTCTACAAGGATGCGATGGAGGCCAATTCGCCGATCATCCGGGAGAACTGCTGGGAGTGGTACACCTCGGTGGTACAAACCCGCATGCACAACACCTCCCGCGAGTTGATGGTCTTTACGCGCTGGCACGAGGAGGATCTCATCGGCATGTTGCTGCGGCGCGAGCGGGTCGTCGAACTGCACGCCTGGAGTGATCTCGACCGGGTGCCGGCCGACGGGTGGCTGTCGCTCAACTTCGAGGCGCTCAAGGCTTCGGCGCCCAGTGAGATCGATCCGCGGCCGGCGGGCGAGGCCTTGTGGCCGTCGCGTCACGATGCGGCGCTGCTGCATGCCAAACGGACGCTCGATCCGCTGCGCTTCGAGTGCATGTATCAGGGACATCCCTCCCTGCGTGAAGGATTGCTCTATGGCAGCCAGTTCGCTGAATACGACTCGCTGCCGAACGAGATTGTCCGCCGTGCCAACTATACCGATACGGCCGACATGGGTGACGATTATCTCTGTTCGTTGTCGTATGCCGTTGATGCCGACGGCGTGATCTATATCACCGATGCCGTCTATTCTCGGGAGGGGATGGAGGTGACCGAGGGGTTGGTCGCCGAGATGCTGCTGCGCAGCGACACCCGTTCGGCCGCTATCGAGAGCAACAACGGCGGCCGCGGTTTCGCGCGTGCCGTGCAGCGGCTTGCTCCGGGTGTGCGGATCGAGTGGTTTCACCAGAGCGCCAACAAGGAGGCGCGCATTCTCTCCAACTCCGCAACCGTGCTTCACGTCATCCGCATGCCGTGCGGCTGGAATCTCCGCTGGCCCGAACTCTATGCCCATTTGACGACCTACCGGCGACAGTTCCGGTCGAACCGCTGGCACGATGCTCCCGATGTACTGACCGGCATCGTCGAACGCGAGATTACGGGCAACCGGCAGGGGCAGTGCCGGGCCTATACCTTTTTATAAAGAGCCGGTCCGTCGGTTTCGGCCTGTCTTTTCCACATCATTCTCCGGCTCGATGCCGGCTTTCCCCCCCCCTTGCCGCTTCTCCTTTGTATGCCGTCCCATGTTTGACCGCGAACGGTTCATCCGTCCGGACATTTCCGTTCATGCTTCGTTTCACGTGCACCCATTCACAAGCCCGAAGACGACAAAGCCCCGTTGCGGCACAACGGGGCTTTGTCGTCCGGTTCGGAGTTGCCTCCGACCGTCAAAGGCTTTCGGCTGTTGCGGCAGCCGGGCCGGCCGCAGCGACCGTATCGGGCTGCGTCAGTTCCTCTTCGGTGAAGCCCAGCGTGAGATAGTAGTTGTTGAGCTCCCGCAGGACATCGTTGCGCTTGAGATAACTTGCCATCGAATAGAGCGAACTCAATATGTCGAGTTTTCCATAGAGTTCATCGCTGACCATGTCGTAAAGCGCTCCGTCGAACTGGAGATAGTAGTCAATATACTCCATCGTCGTGCGGGCATAGTCCATCAGCAGCGCATCGCCCTTGTCGTCGGCGCCTGCCGCATAGTAGGCCTCGATGAAGGGCAGCGTATTGTTGGCCGTATAGCGTACCTGCGAAGGCGGCATGCGGCGCAGTCCTTCGTCGAGCAGACGGATGGCCAGTTCGCGGTTCGTGCGCTCCGTGATTCCGACGCTGTCGGGGAATTCGGGTCTTGCATCGGGGTCGCGCAAGAGCTCCTTGGCCACGCGGGCGAAGGCTTCGCGTGCCCGGGCTGCCGAGAGGTTGTACTGCGTGAAGTAGTCGCAATAGACCTTTTCGTTGTCGATGTTGCCGTAGCGATAGACATTGAGCAGCAGCGGCACGGTGTATTGCGGGTCGATGCGTCCCACCTCGCCGGCCTGGCGGTACGGCGTCAGAATCGGAACGAACCGGTAGGCGTAACCGTCGAACTGCAGGTAATCGACCAGTCCGAATTTCTGGAAGATGTAGGGCTGTGTGAGGAAGATCGGCCGCGTCCAGTCGTAGTCCGTGAACATGTCAACGGTCATCAACTCGCCCTTGTTGAGGTAGTTGCCCGACAGCTTCATATAGACCGTATCGACAATCAGATCGCGATCCTTTTCGGCGACGATGCCCGACCGGATGGCATTCTCCTTGTTGACCGGTATGGCGAGCGTCTTGGCGGGAATGTAGTCGTTCATCGACCCGTCCGAAAGCTGCACTTTGGTGCGTTTGTCGTCGCTGGCGAAGAAATCCATCGCTTCACGCACCGTCACCGGACGGTCGATGCGTTCGTAGATCGGCACGTAGTCGTTGGTGTACCAGTATTTGCTGCGCGGCAGGGTGAAGGGTACGCCTGCGGCCTCGTTGGCCCGGGTCTTCATCTCGTCGATGTACCATTCGCCGCCCAGATAACTCGTGTTCATGATGCGGACGTCGGGCCGCAGGCCATCGACCTCCTGATTGAGCCACAGCGGGAAGGTGTCGTTGTCGCCGAAGTTGAGGATGATCGAATTGGGCAGCGTCCCCTGCAGGTAGTTCCAGCCGATATCGTGGGCATAGGTGCGGTTCGAGCGGTCGTGGTCGTCCCAGTTCTCGGCACAGAGAATGCCCGGAACCGTGAGGCAGACGACGGTTGCGGCGGCCGCCGTGATGCGGTTGTCGCGTTTGAAGAGCCGGACGAAGAGATCCTTGAAAGCCATCACGCCGAATCCGATCCACATGGCGAAGGCATAGAACGATCCGGCATAGACGTAGTCGCGTTCGCGGGGCTCGCCCGGCGAGGTGTTGAAGTAGATGACCAGCGCGATGCCCATCATCACGAAGAGCGACAGCACGATGAGGAAATTCTTCGGGTCGCGGTTCAACTGGTAGATCAGACCGATGAGTCCCAGCAGGAAAGGCAGGAAATAGTAGGTGTTGCGGGCCTTGTTGTCGGCCACTTCACGCGGCAGGTTCTCCTGCGGCCCCAGATAAAGTTCGTCGAGGGCCTTGAATCCCGACAGCCAGTTGCCGTCAACGATCGTCGAACCGGAGGGCTGGATGTCGCTCTGCCGTCCGGCGAAATTCCACAGGAAGTACCTCCAGTACATGTAGTTTAGCTGGTAGGAGAAGAAGTAGTTGAGATTCTCCAGGAAGGTCGGCTCGATGATCACGCGCGGTTCGGAATACCCGTCGTCGTAGGTGCGCTTGACGCCGTAATCGAGCACTTCGCCGCGTATGAGCTGGTTGTTTTCGTCGCGCATGATGTTGCCCTCCTCGTCGCGCAGGGTTTCGATCTTGGTGCGATAGGCCGCCCACTGTTTGTACTCCTCCTCGCTTTTGGCGTAATTCCACATGCGCGGGAAGAGGTGCATGAACTGCGGCGGATGGGTATATCCTGTGGGGAATGTCGTCGAGACATAACGTCCTTCGTCATTGAGGTAGTAGCGTTTGCTCTCGATGACATCCTCGACCGGTGCCGAGTAGTAGGCGCCGTAAAGCAGGGGCCGTCCCCCGTACTGGTCGCGGTTGAGTACCGAAAGAAGGGCGTGGGGGTTCGACGGGTTGTTGCTGTTCATCGGGGGATTGGCAGCCGCACGGATCGTGACCGTAGCGTAGGAGCTGTATCCCAGCAGAATGACCGTCGTAGCCAGCAGCAGGGTGTTCCACACCACATGTCCGCGCCGGTGCGTGTACCATATGCCCCAGCCCAATGCGGCGAAGAGCGCCAGCGAGAAGAATACGATACCCGAGTTGACCGGCAGCCCGAAGGTGTTGACCGCCAGGACGTCGATCATGGCGCCGATATAGACCGTATAGGGGATGATCAGTCCGTTGATGAAATAGAGGATTGCCAGCGCGATGACCGAGGCGATGCAGAATCCCTTGAACGTAACGTTCCGGTATTTGCGGAAATAGTAGATATAGACCAGTGCGGGGATGGTCAGCAGGTTGAGGATGTGGATGCCGATCGAAAGCCCCATGAGATAGGCGATGAGGATGAGCCAGCGCATGGCGTGGGGTTCGTCGGCCTGATCCTCCCACTTGAGCATGAGCCAGACCACGAGCGCCGTGAAC
This sequence comes from uncultured Alistipes sp., assembly GCA_944322375.1. Taxonomy (GTDB): domain Bacteria; phylum Bacteroidota; class Bacteroidia; order Bacteroidales; family Rikenellaceae; genus Alistipes. Next base: position 33,032 of record CALUOX010000017.1, on the reverse strand, counting down.
ATCGACGACAGGGAATAGACTTCGCCTTCGACGGCCGAGAACCAGAAGGTGTCGGTGAAGGTATATGCCAGGGCTCCGACGGCGCCGGCCCCCAGCACCGTCCAGCCGTTTGCGGCGGACAGTTCGCGCCCTGCAGCCTGACAGATGCGTCGGGCGAGGTGGGTGATGGTCCAGAACATGAAGAGGATGCAGAAGGCGCTGGCCAGACAGTTCATGATGTTGACTGCGAGCGGCACATATTGTGTCGAGGGAGCCAGCATTGTCGCCAGACGGGCCATCATCATGAAGAGCGGAGCCCCGGGCGGGTGACCCACTTCGAGTTTGTAGGAGGTTGCGATGAATTCCGAGCAGTCCCAAAGACTGGCCGACGGTTCCGTTGTGGCGATGTAGGTGAACGCAGCGATGGCGAAGACACACCAGCCCACGATATTGTTCCAACGTTTGAAATCCCTCATTGTTCTTGTCAGAAGATTTCCGCAAAGATAAAAAGATAATGGATAAACACCAAATGACGCGAGGCTTGTCGTGTGCAGGGCCTGCGCCCCCTGTTTATAGGGAAAGAACCTGTTGACAAATTGTTGACAAATTGTTGACAAATCGCATCGGCCTGCTTTTGCTTTCCATGTTGACGGCGATTTCCTTATGGCCGATTACGGATTGAAATTATAAGCCGGATCTGCATTTCAGATGTTCATGCCGGTTGGGCGGATGCCGGCCCTGATTCTGATCGGAGACGACGAATTGCCCCAAAAATTTTGTACTTTCGGTTCCGGTATTCTTCAATTACAATCTTATTTATGAAAAACAATTATTTGTGCAACAGGTTGTTGCTTGCGATGGTGAGTATGTGCGTCTGTGTGGTGTCGTCATGTTCCGACGACCCGGCATCCGATGATGACCAGCTCCCCCCCCCTGATCAGACAAAGGAATTAGGTGTTTCAACGCTTTTGGCGACGATTTCCAATACGCGCGTAGCGGCCGGAGATCCGGTCGACGGGCTGTTGCCTGCCGTGTGGAGTGCCGGCGATCGGATTGCTGCGACGAACGAGGACGGCATTTGGTACTATGAGCTGACCGAAGGTGCGGATTCCGAGACAGGGGTGTTTGTATTGGAGGATAGTGATAAAGATGCCCCCAAGCCGCCTTTCGACGTAATCTATCCGGTTGAAACGGTTGCGGAGGCGATGACGCAGCGCTATGTGAAGGACGGTTTTGATTCAAGGGCCGTCTCGCTCTCCGGCAGGGCGGAGGATCCTGAAGGTGAAAGCGCCGGAAGCGGCAAGCTCGCCGTGACCCTGACGAAGGAGTATGCGATCTTTAACCTCAGGCTTTCAGGCAATGTCTCGGTAAAGTCGGTTTCTGTCACCGACGAGGCGGCGGCCCTGATGGCGAATGCGCATACGGTCACCCTCGATTGTGCGGAAGGTGTGGCGCTGGATAGCGCTGCGGCCAAGGATTTCCGGCTGTTGATTAAGCCGGGAACCCATCATCTTGAGGTCAAGGTCTTTTCGGACGACGGCAGGGTGAAGTCGTACAGTTCCGATGAAGCCATGACGTTTGATGCCGGCGCTGAGCAGATTCTGGAGATGGTGCTGCAAGCGGCTGCGGCGGATTTCACATCGGGCCCCTATGACGTGGGGGATTATTATTTCGACGGGATGTCGGAAGGTGTCGTTGTCGAGGTCGATCCTACGGGATCAAAAGGGAAATTGATCGCGATGCATGATGCCGGCGGCGCGTTGGCGTGGGGGCCCGACAATGTTATCACGTCGGCTCTCGACGAAGATTACGGTGTTCCCAACATGTCCGTCATTGCGGCACTTGACCCCTCTTATGAGGCATATCCGGCTTTTCGGGCCTGCGCGGAGTGGGGGGATGGATGGTATTTGCCTGCGCAGAAGGAAATGCAGGGCGTGCGTGACGTGTTGGACAAGGTCAATTCCACTCTCGGTTGGCAAGGCGGGTCTGAAATCTCGAAGGAGAGCCTTTACTGGTCATCGACTGAAGCGGATTCGTACAGCGACGCTACGGCTTTTGCCGCCGACATGAGCCTGCCGGGCATGTTCGGAATCGTCAAGACGGAACCTCTCAAAGTGCGTGCATTCAAGGAGTTCGGCGAAATTCCGGATGCCAGGTACAAGGTGGGTGATATGTGTGAAGAGTCTGGAAAGAAAGGGGTTGTCTTCTGGGTGTCGAAAGATGGCAGTTACGCCAAGATCCTTTCGCTTGTCGAGAACAATCTGCAATGGGGCGCTGTCGGTTCGGCGACGGGTGCAATCGACGAATACAACGGCGAGAACAATCTCGGAGCGGTTGAGGCGGCAGATGCTTCTCTCGAATCTTATCCTGCCTTCAGGAGTTGTACCGAACAGGGCGAAGGATGGTATTTGCCCGCGTTGAACGAACTGACGTCCATTTCAAGGATGACCGCCGCACTCAACAATGTGCTTTCGGCCAATGGCAGTCCGGTTTTGCAGAGCGCCTATTATTGGTCTTCGACCGAATTGGGTGCGGATGCTGCGAACAGCGCCCAGTGTGTATCTCTGGCCGACGGGTCGCTGCTTTCGTCATCGAAAAATATAGCGCGCAACGTGCGTGCAGTCGCCTATGTGGGGGACCGTCCCGTCGAAGAGAAAACGTATGCCGTTGGCGATCCGTTTGAAATAAACGACGAAATCGTGGTGGGAATCGTATGCGCCGTTACGGACGGAGGCAAACATGGCACGGTCATCGCGTTGAACGATGTCGCTGAAGAAGGCCGTATCAATGCGATGTGGGATTATCGTGCCAATGAAGACAATTATATCCTCCTGGGGGCTTCCGATACCGATGACGGACGGGTAAATATGGAGAAGGCGAAGGCGAATGATTCCGGTTTGGCCAATATGCCGGCTTTCCAGCTCTGCGATGCAATGGGGACAGGGTGGTACCTTGGAGCCGTAAACGAAGTCAAGTCGCTCTATGAGAACAAGGAGCTGCTGGATGCGGCATTGGAGGCTAACGGCGGCTCGGCGCTTGATGCCGACGATTACTGGACTTCGACCGAAGGTGCTGAATCCCCGACCGAACGTGCGGTGAGCGTCAGTCTGAAGGATGGAACGACTTCCGATTACCGGAAATTTCTCTATTTGCGTGTCCGCCCGATGATGCGGTTCTGAATCCGCAAGCGGTTTTGTGCCGGCGGTGCTCATACATCCATCCGTAGGAGGTATGAGCACCGCCTTGTATGTCGGGAACCTTACGGATGCGGGCGTGTCGATGCGATGAGCCGAAAATTCGCGCCGCTCGATGTCTCCGGTGCGGGGATGCCGTTCTGCGGCTCCGCCGTCTGTGGCGATCCGACCGTGCGGCATGCCGCCGTCGGGCGATTCTGCCGGAATATTCCTGACAAGGCGCTGTCGGGCTTTCCGCCGTTTCGGGGAGAGTTTCGTATATTTGAATAATAATTCGTATATTTGAATAATAGAATAATAACATAATAACATAATAACATGTAATATGCTTGCCGAAGCACATCGCTCCGTGTGCCGGAGCGGGATTTTTCCCGTATCTCCGGCCCGAAAACCGCATAATGCCGTGAGACCGCCGGCAGCGGAAGCGGATTTGTCAATAAAACGAACCCCAGGCCCCATGAATACAGAATCGACAGGGGAGGGGAACCTCCTCAAAAAATGTTCGGCCGTCATTCTCCGCGGTCTGACCGTCGTATTGTCCGCTGCCGCAGTGTCATGCAGCCATAGCCGCATCGTTGAAAACCCGCTTTGCGGGCAGGCCGGCAACCTTCGCGTCCTGCGCATCGGGGTCGCTGACACGGCCACCCTTGTCGATGTTGCCGTCATCGGCTATCCGGACAGCCTGTTCGCAATCGGGGGAGACAAACCGTGCGAGACTCCATATCTTACGGGACATCCGAGCGGGCGCCGTTACCGTTATCTCGGTTCGGACGACTTGCAGATCGGTCACCGCTATACGCACGACACGACGGGCTGCATGCGCTTTGCCATGCGTTTTGAGCCGCTTGATCCCGCTGAAAGGGAGATCGATCTCACGGCAAGTGCGGAATCCTCGCTCAATGCGGGCGGCATCACTCTCGTACAGCCCGACTCGCTCTGCAAGGTTCCCGTATGCCGTGTTGAAGGGGTGTTGTCCGACCGCCCCGCAACCCGGGCGCTGCTGCTCTGCCGGTGGCTCGATTACGACGACAACGTGCGGGGTATCGTGCAGAAATCGCGTGTGATCCCTGTGGAGAACGGCTGCTTCGGGTGCGAGATCCCCGCTGACGGCGATCTTTACATCCTCATCCCGTGGAACGAATATGTCATGTCGGGGTGGTACCAATGCCAGTTTTTCGCAGAGAAGGGCAAGGTGCGCATCGAGTGGGGTGCCGAGGCGCCCACAGCGGTAGAGGGCGGTCGCTTGAATGCCGAAAAAGCCTCGTTGGCAGCTCCCATGCGTGTCGTGGAAGAGACCTACGGCCCGCGTATCGATGCCTTCTACGATCAGCCTGACGAGGCTTATATGAGCGCCCGTGTCTGCGGGATAATTGCACAGGCCCGGTCCGAGACCGATCCCGACAAGCGGGATTCGCTCATCGGGGAATTCCATGCCCTTTCGGAAGAAGAGCTTTACCGGCCGGAATTTCATGCTCTGCTGAGCGAATACAGAACCGAAATGAAAAAGGCCGCCGACGCAACCCTGCACCGTGCCGAGAGCGACGTGCGGCTCGGCTATCTGCCCTGGGTCATATCGCGCATCTGCTCTTATGACAGACAGGACGACCGTGACGGCATCATGCGTTTGGCCGGGATCTATGCCGGACGTTTTGCCGGCAATCCTCTCGGAGAACGGCTCGGTGAGTATCTCCGCGCCGCGAGTGTCGAGGTCGGAGGCCGTTACATGGATTTCGAGGCTCCCGACCGTGCGGGTGCGATGCATCGTTTCTCGGATATGATCGAGGGCAGCTGCATCGTACTGCTCGACATGTGGGCTTCGTGGTGCGGTCCCTGCCGCCGTGCGGCCATGCGGAACAAACCGATTTATGAGAAATACCGCGACAGGGGTTTCGTTGTGGTGAGTGTGGCGCGCGAGTTCGGCAGTACGGACGCCCTCGACGCTGCCGTAGCCAGGGACGGATACGAGTGGCCCGTGCTGGTAGAACTCGACGACCGCATATCGTTGTGGCGGACATATAATGCGGGCGACAGCGGCGGTCTGCTGGTGCTGATCGATCCCGCCACGCGGGAGATTCTTGCACGCAATCCCTCGACCGAACAGATCGAGCAGACGGTCAGCCGTTATTGCGGCGAGGAGTGACTCCCCACTCTCCGACGCCCATGAGAACCTCCGTTTCGTGTTTCTTTCCGCGTGCGGCTGCAAAAAGCCGTGCGCAGCATGTTTTGTATGCGAAAAATCACTATTTTTGCGGAAAATTCGCTTTTCTATGGAATCGAAACTCGTTTTGTACAATACACTGTCGCGGAGCAAGGAGGAGTTCGTACCGCTCAATGCCCCTCATGTGGGGATGTATGTCTGCGGTCCCACCGTCTATGGCGATCCGCATCTGGGTCATGCGCGGCCGGCCGTGACCTTCGATCTGTTGTTCCGCTACCTGCAATCGCTCGGCTACAAGGTGCGTTACGTGCGCAACATCACCGATGTGGGCCATCTGGAGCACGATGCCGATGATGGCGAAGACAAGATCACGAAGAAGGCGCGTCTCGAACAGCTTGAACCGATGGAGGTGGCGCATTACTATACGGAGCGTTACCATCGGGCGATGGATGCACTCAATGTCCTCAGTCCGTCGATCGAACCGCAGGCGTCGGGCCACATCATCGAGCAGGAGGCCTTCGTGCAGAAGATTCTCGATGCGGGGTATGCCTACGAATCGAACGGCTCGATCTATTTCGACGTGGAGAAGTACGACCGCGATCACCATTACGGCGTGTTGTCGGGCCGCAATCTGGAGGATATCGTCACCAATACACGTGCATTGGACGGACAGTGCGACAAACACCATTGCTGCGATTTTGCGCTCTGGAAGAAGGCTTCGCCGGAACACATCATGCACTGGCCGTCGCCCTGGAGCGAGGGATTCCCGGGCTGGCATCTGGAGTGTTCGGCCATGAGCACCAAGTATCTGGGTGAGCGCTTCGACATCCACGGCGGCGGCATGGACCTGATGTTCCCGCACCACGAATGCGAGATCGCCCAATCGACGGCCGCACTGGGACACGGGTCGGCGAAGTACTGGGTCCACAACAACATGATCACGATCAACGGTCAGAAGATGGGCAAGTCGCTGGGCAACTTCATTACGCTTGAAGAGCTCTTCACCGGTACGCACAAGCTGCTGACGCAGGCCTATTCGCCCATGACGATCCGTTTCTTCGTGCTGCAGGCACACTACCGTTCGACGCTCGACTTCTCGAACGACGCGCTGCAGGCGGCGGAAAAGGGGCTCGATCGACTGATGAAGGGTGTCGAGACGCTGTCGAAGCTCACGCCGTCGGCCGACTCGACGGTCGATCCCTCCGAACTGGAACGCCGCTGCCGCGAGGCGATGGACGACGACCTTAATTCACCGATGGTCATCTCGGCGCTCTTCGACTGGGTGCGGATCGTCAATCAGATTGCCGAAGGGCAGCAGCGCATCACGGCGGCCGATCTGGCAACGCTGGTGGCGACGTTCCGTCGTTACGTCTTCGATATTCTGGGGTTGCGTGACGAGAAGGCCGCTTCGGCCGGTGGCGGCCGCGATCTGGTGACGCCGCTGGTGGAGATGCTGCTCAAGATGCGCATGCAGGCCAAGGCCGCGAAGGACTGGGCCACGTCGGACCATATCCGGGACGAACTGACCGCTATCGGTATCCGCGTCAAGGACCGCAAGGACGGCTGCGACTGGGAGATCGAGTAGCCTTGTGTCGTCTTTGTCCGATCCGCTGCACGGCGCTCTCTCCGTTCGGACGGACGCGCATCCGGTTCCATGCCGGTTGTCCCGACCCTCCATCGGTTGTCCCGACCCTCCATCCGGGGGTACGGGGATGCGGAGGTTCGGGAGCAGGGGCGAGGGAGAGAGGAGCTACAGGAAAACAGGCAAGAGAACAGGCTGATGGCGGGAGCCGGTTTGAGTGGAATATCTGATTTCCGGTGATTTCCGGCATCTGATTTCCTCCTGCGCCCGCGGAACGTGAAGTGAAGGATAAATGATACGGCGGGGAGATGCAGTGTTGCATCTCCCCGCCGCGTCTTGTTTCTGGAGGGCGGCCGCTCTATTGACAGACCTTCTCCTTGACCGGCTCCTGAGCGGCCACTTCGATATGGACCGGATTGAAGAGATTCAACCCCAGTCGCACGGAGATGTACTCGAGCGCCTTCTGGGCCTTGACCGAGTTGCCGGCACCGTCAAGAGGCGGTGCGAAGGCGGCCAGACCCATCACGCCCGGAACAACGGCCATGATGCCGCCGCCGACACCCGATTTGGCCGGCAGCCCGGTGTTGTAGAGCCAGTCGCCCGTGCGCTCGTAGAAGCCGACGGTGGACATGAGCGACGTGATATGGGGTGTGAGGTTGGCGTTGAAGACCTCTTCCCACGTTACGGGATTGGTGCCGCAGTTGGCAATCGTCGCCGCCATGATCGCCAGCTGCTTGGCCGAAACGCCCAGCGAACATTGGCGCGTGTAGAGATCGAGCGACATCTCGGGATCGTCGTAGATGCGGTTGTAATTCTTCAGCAGCCATGCGATCGATCGGTTGTTGAAGTTGGTCGTGCTCTCCGAACGGTAGAGTTCGTCGATAACGGCGACGTCGCTGCCGCACAGACTCGATACGAAGCGGATGATGGCTTTCCACTTGGCATCGGCATCACCCGTCGGGCGGACCATCGAACAGGCCGAAATGGCCCCGGCATTGACAAGCGGCGTCGAGGGATGGTCGTTTTCGAGCAGGATGGCCATGATCGAGTTGAAGGGCAGTCCCGTGGCGTCGGCACCGATGCGCTCGAGCACCTTGTTGGCTCCGTACTGGTTCATGACCAGCAGCGCGGTGGGGACCTTCGACACCGATTCGATGCCGAAGCGGTAGTCGGTATCGCCGACCGATACGCTCCGGCCGTCGGTCAGGCAGACCGTGATGCCGAAGAGCGCCGAAGGAACGTTTTTCAGATAGGGGATGTAATCGGCATTCTTGCCTCCCGTCTCTTCGCGGAAATGCACATAGGCGGTTTCGACCGTCTTGCGGATCTCCTCGATGGTAATGGTTCGTTTCATGATTGTCGTTGTATTTTGTTGGCGGAACGTGTCCGTCGCAGAGCCTCCGGATCCTCGCTGCCGCCGTGGTGTGCGACGGTGTGAACGGTTGGAGCGAAGGCGGAACGTCGGCCGCTTTCCGTGAATGTTTCGCTCGGTCGTTTATGGTTTTTTGCTGCCGGGACGGTTTTGCGGTGCGCCCGGGGTTCCCTCCTGCGGCGATCCTCCCCCTTGTGGAGCGGAACCCTGCGGTTTCCGTACGGCGGAAGATGCGGATCCGGACGTTTGTGCCGTGCGCGCGCTTTGCGGCGCATGCGGTTGAGCCGGCTGTGTCGGTTGAACGGGGCGGGCCGTTTGCGAACCGTCAGGGGATCCGCCCTGAGCTGCCGGTTCCCAGCTGAAGGGAGCAAAGTCGGCATTCGGATCGCGCCACGACGGTTTGCGCATCGCGTAGATGACATAAGGTGCGGCTACGACAACGATGCAGCCGATGACCAGTACCGAGAACCAGACGGTGCTGCTGCCCGTAGCGATCTGCGACGGCGGAATGAAACTCAGCACGAAGGCCAGCAGCGAACCGCAGAATCCCAGACCGCCCAGCAGCCACATCAGCCCGTTGCCCTTGCCGAGACGGAAGGGGCGTGCCGTGCTCTTCATGGAGTAGCGCAGATAGATCGCGGCGGCGAACATGAGCATGTACATGATCAGGTAGAGCAGGACGGTCAGCTGCGAGAGAATCTGATAGAAGGACTGTACCGAGGGCATGACGACGAAGAGCAGTGCCAGCAGCGTGACGAGCAGTCCCTGCATGAGCAGAATGTTGCGCTGTACGCCGTTTTTGTTGGCCTTCTGGAAGAAGGGCGGCAGATAGCCGGCCTTGCCGACGGCGAAGATACCCTTCGACGGACCCGCAACCCATGTCAGTACGCCGGCCAGCACGCCGAACATCAGCGCAATGGCGATGACGGGCGAGGCCCACGACATGTGCAGGTACTTGAAGTAGTTGTCGAAGCCGATCAGCAGCGACTGCGTGAGGCTGATATCCTTGGCCGGGATGATGAATCCCAGCGAGAAGGTCCCCAGCACGAAGATGCAGACCGTGACGAGCGAGCCGATGATGATCGCCTTGGGATAGTTCTTGGCGGGATTGTTGACCTCCATGACGTGGATGCCCATCATCTCCATGCCGGCGTAGAAGAGGAAGATGCTGCTTGCGAGCACCAGATTGTCGAATTTCGTCAGATCGGGGAAGAATCCCTGCGACATGTCCATCTGGTTGTGACCTCCCGTAGCGATGTAGATGATTCCCAGGATGATGAGAAGACCTGCGGGGATGATTGTGCCGATCATGCCGCCCCATTTGCTGATCTTGCCGACCCAGTTCAGACCCTTGAGCGAGATGAAGGTTGCCACCCAGTAGATGGCCAGCACCATGATGAGCGTGAAGAGTTTGTTGGAGGCCAGAATGGTGTCGGCATGCTGGTTCAGCCCGATGAAGGCGATCGATACGGCGCCGAAGGTGAGGACCGTCGGATACCAGATCGTCGATTCAATCCACTGCAGCCAGACGGCCAGGAATCCCGTGCGGGCGCCGAATGCCTCGCCCACCCAACGGAAGACACCGCCCTGTTTGTCGGAGAACATCGCGGCGAGCTCGGCCGCGACCAGTGCGGTGGGGATCAGAAAGACGATCGCGGCGAAGAGGTAGTAAAACGCCGACGACGGACCATAGACCGCTTCGGCGGGCAGCCCGCGCAGACTGACGACCGCCGTGACGTTCATGATGGCCAGCGTCGCCACACTGAGTTTGAACCCTGTACTTGTTTTTGCTTCCATAGGCATTTATGATTCGTTAATGATGAATGAAAGATCCGTTGAGATCATTTCGTGAGCTTTGCCGCGTGCCGTTTGTCGGCCGGCAGCGGATATCGTTGCGAAACGATTCATGCAGGGCGAGGTGCAACTATTGTGCAAATTGCCGTCGGAGTGCAGAAGTTTCTCCTTTCGGTGTGTGATTATCGGGGTCTTTTTATTACATTTGTCCTGTGGGCTGGCATGCTTTGTCGGGCCGTTGTCAAGGGGCCGTTGTCAAGGGGCCGTCGTCGAAAGGGCATTGTCGTCGAAAAAGGTCCGTCGTCGAAGGGGCCGTTGCCAAAGGGTGCTGTCGTCGAAAAGATCTGTCGTCAAAAGGGGAACTGTTGTCGAAGGGAACCGTTGAAAGGGAGCCGTTGCGAACGAGGGCGGCGGGCGGAGAAGGATGAGGCGGAGCATGAAACGGTGCGTGAGGTGAAGAATGAGACGGAGGATGGGGCGAAGGATGTCGGCAAAACAAATTGCAGAGTTGATGAAACAGATTTTTTATTGTGCCGTCACGCTGAGTCTGTCGGTGTTGTTGACGGCCTGCGGGGGCGGAAAGAGACAGAAGGCGGAGAGCGCAGCCGCAAGACAACCCCGCACGTTCCGTGTCGTTACCGTTCCGACAACCGTACCGCCCGAGCAGCGGGCTGCCTATCTGCGCGACCACTATTGGGACAATTTCGATTTCCGCGATACGACGCTCGTCCACGAACTGGATACGACGGAGATGGTCCGCGCCTTTTTCGTCTATGTGGCCAACTTCGTTGCTTCGGACGACCGTGCGGCAATGGATACGCTGATGCGTCGCGCGGCGGTGTCGAAACCCATGACCGAATACTTTGCGATGCTGGCCGGACGGGTGCTCTACGATCCGAATTCGCCGGTGCGCAACGATGAACTCTATATTCCGGTGCTCGAAGCGCTTGTCGCCAGTCCGTGGCTCGACAAGTGGGAGCGCATGGCGCCCGCCCACGATCTGAAGGTCGCCCGTCAGAACCGGATCGGACATCCGGCCAATGATTTCAGCTATACGACGGCCGACGGCGTTACGCGGCGCATGTACGATATCCGGGCTGACTACCTGCTTATATATATCAACAATCCGGGTTGTGAAATGTGCAAGGAGGTGCGGGAAGCCATCACGGCGTCGCCGATGCTCAACGAACTCTCCGAGCGGGGCAAGTTGCGCGTGCTGGCGATCTTCCCGGACGAAGACCTGACCGAATGGCGGAACTACCGCTCGCAGATGCCGGCGCGGTGGATCAATGCCTATGACAAGGGGTGCGAGATCCGCGACCGGGAGTTGTACGACCTCAAGGCCATACCGGCGCTCTATCTGCTTGACCGTGAAAAGCGGGTCATGGTGAAGGATGCGACGGATGTGGGGCTGATCGAGTGGGCGATAGACCATGACGATAGGAAAAGCTGATGCCGGCATCAGAAAATATGATCGGGCGGATGCTTGCAACTTACACAAAGCTTCGTATCTTTGTGGGTGCAAAAAGCAAACATTTTAATAAAACACTTGATAAATAGAAAGAATATGGTAAAGAAATGGCGTTGTACCGTTTGTGGATATATCCACGAAGGTCCCGAGGCACCGGAGCAGTGCCCGTTGTGCAAAGCAGGCAAGGACAAGTTCGTTGAGGTTGTCGAGCAGGAAGAGGGCCTGACCTTCGTTACGGAGCATGTGATCGGTGACGGCAAGGGCGCTTCCAAAGAGCTTTGGGAGGGTCTTCAGAACCACTTCATGGGCGAGTGCTCGGAGGTGGGCATGTATATTGCGATGAGCCGTCAGGCAGATCGTGAGGGCTATCCCGAAATCGCCGAGGCTTTCAAACGTTACGCTTTCGAGGAGGCCGAGCATGCAGCCAAGTTCGCCGAGTTGATCGGTGAGGTTGTTTGGGATACGAAGACCAACGTAATGAAGCGTATGAATGCCGAGGCCGGAGCCTGCGAGGACAAGATGCGTCTGGCGCGTATGGCCAAGCAGGAGAATCTCGATGCCGTACACGATACGGTTCACGAGATGGCGAAGGACGAGGCTCGTCACGGAGCCGGCTTCCAGGGCCTTTACAACCGTTACTTCAAGAAGTAGAAGCGGAGGACTGCGGAACGGTCGGACCTCCCTCCACAAAAACGACCGCTTCGCGATCCCCGATTTGCAGCGTATTCCTCTTTGCCGAAAGGCGGAGAGGAATACTTTTTTTATGAAAGCGGGCGAAGAGCTGTGAACGCCTGTCTGTTCTGCCTGCCGGTATCCATATCGGTTTTTCCGTCTGCGACGTGTCTGTCCGGCTTCATTCGGGCAGGTTTTTGATCTCCGCGCGGTATGCTTTGGCTCCGTTTTTCGCCTTTTTACTTTTCCTGAATCCTGTTAGGCTTCTTGATACCCGAACCTTTGTGGTGTCGGGCAAAAGTCTTTTTGGGCGTTTCCCCTGGTTTCCGTCGATCCAATTCTTTCAAATGGTTGGTACTCCTGGCCTGCGCCGGTTTTTACGTCCCGATTTGCGGCCTGCGTTTCTGTCGGGCGTCTCTTTCAATTCTTCCGAATCATTTTGTTTGGCCGCCTGTTGCCGCTCCGTAGCCGGTTGATTGGTTTGTCGCTGTTGCAGATTCTCTCTTCCTTGTGAATTTCCGTCCCGTGTGGATGCCGGTTTGCCACGGATCCACAAGCGCCCGGTACTTCCACGGACGTCAACTCCCGAATCTCCGGTTCGGCTTGCCGCTGTTGCAGATTCTCTCTCTCTTGTGAATTTCCGCCCATGCGGATGCTTGTTTGCCACGGATCCACAAGCGCCCGTCACTTCCACGGACGTCAATTCCCAAATCTCCGGTTCGGCTTGCCGCAGGGTCTTCGCCGTGCGGGAAATTCGGCAGGGACCCTCCCGGAGAAAGAAAAATGTGAAAAAAGTTGCAGCTCCCAAAAAAATACGTATTTTTGTACAAACGTTTGCGCAAGGCTTACAGGGCCGTTTTCCCGAAGATAACCGGCGCAGGAACGTTTGTGAACCGACAAACCAACTCTTAAAACTTCAACCATGTTTATTGTCAACAGTTATTTGCTGGCGGTGCTCTTCTGCTTCATCACCATGATGTGCTGGGGCTCCTGGGGCAACACGCAGAAGCTGGCATCCAAAAGCTGGCGTTACGAACTCTTCTATTGGGACTATGTGATCGGCATGGTGCTCTTTACGCTGCTGATCGGCTTTACGATGGGAAGTATCGGCTCCGAAGGCCGGTCGTTCGTGCCCGATCTTGCGCAGGCCGATCCAAAGGGCATCTGGAGCGTGGTCCTTGGCGGCGTGATTTTCAACGCCTCGAACATTCTGTTGTCGGCTTCGGTGGCGATGGCCGGATTGTCGGTTGCCTTCCCGTTGGGTGTGGGTCTGGCGCTGGTGCTCGGTGTCATCATCAACTACATCGGCGCCCCGAAGGGCGATCCTGTCATCCTCTTCCTCGGCGTGGCCCTGATCGTCATCGCCATTGTCTGCAACGGTATCGCATCGAAGCGTGTGCAGACGGGTGAGGTGCAGCGTTCGCAATTCCGCAAGGGGGTTGTGCTGGCCGTCGTGGCGGGTGTACTGATGTCGCTCTTCTATCGGTTCGTGGCCGCTGCGATGGATCTGAACAACTTCGAGGATCCTACGCCGGGAATGCTGACCCCCTATTCGGCGGTCTTTATCTTCTCGCTGGGTGTGCTGGCCAGCAACTTCCTCTTCAATACGTGGGTCATGAAACGACCCTTCGACGGCGCTCCGGTCAGCTATCGCGACTATTTCAAGGGTAATTTCCGGACGCATCTGGTCGGTATGCTGGGAGGTGCGATCTGGTGTCTCGGCACCACCTTCAGCTACATCGCCGCGGGAAAGGCCGGTGCCGCCATCTCCTATGCACTCGGACAGGGTGCGCCGATGATTGCCGCCATCTGGGGCGTTTTCGTATGGAAGGAGTTCCGTGGCGGCGGGCGTGCCGTCAACGGCTTGCTGGCGTTGATGTTCGCCCTCTTCATCGGTGGTCTGGCACTGATCATTGCGGCCGGAGGAAACTGACGGCGGTCCGTTTGCGGATTTCCCCGCCCCTCGGTTCGGACTCTTTTGGAAAGTTGTCCGTATCGATGCTCCCCGTTCGTATGTAATTCTCTCCGGTTGTACATCCGGCAGGGCACATGAAAAATCCTCCGTCGAGCAGATGCGGCGGGGGATTTTCGTCGTATGCCGGTTGGATTGGCCTGTCGGTCCGGCAGAAGCAGCCTCTGATATCCGGTCGAAGAGGGTGCTGCCGCCGTATTGCTGCACAGTGCCGCTGTCTGCCGGTCGTGCCTGTCCGTAATGCAAAACGAACGGCGTCCGGACAACCGTCCGGACGCCGTTCGAATCTTCTATGGTGGGGTGGTGCGCCTACTCCCACTCGATCGTGGCGGGCGGTTTGGACGAGATGTCATAGACTACGCGGTTCACGCCGCGCACCTTGTTGATGATGTCGTTCGATACCCGCGCCAGAAATTCATACGGAAGATGCACCCAGTCGGCCGTCATGCCGTCGGTCGAGGTGACCGCACGCAGCGCGACGCAACTTTCGTAGGTGCGTTCGTCGCCCATGACGCCGACCGACTTGACCGGCAGCAGAATCGCTCCGGCCTGCCATACCTGATCGTAGAGACCCGCTTCGCGCAGGGCGTCGATGTAGATCTTGTCCACGTTCTGGAGAATCTCCACCCGCTCCGGCGTGATCTCGCCCAGAATGCGGATCGCAAGGCCCGGACCGGGGAAGGGATGGCGTCCGATCAGCTCCTCGCCGATACCCAGCGAACGGCCTACGCGGCGCACCTCGTCCTTGAAGAGCAGGCGCAACGGTTCAACCACCTTCAGATGCATGTGTTCGGGGAGTCCGCCTACGTTGTGGTGTGACTTGATCTTGGCGGCGGGTCCTCCGACGGATGCCGATTCGACAACGTCGGGATAGATCGTACCCTGTGCCAGCCACTTCACGTCGGTGAGCTGTTGCGCCTCTTCGTTGAAAACCTCCACGAAATCGCGGCCGATGATCTTGCGTTTGGTCTCCGGATCGGTCACGCCAGCCAGATCGCCGAGGAATTTCGCACCGGCCTTGACCCCCTTGACATTGAGTCCCATGCCTTTGTAGGAGTCCAGTACGCTCTCGAATTCGTTCTTGCGCAGCAGGCCCGAATCGACGAAGATGCAGTGCAGGTTCTCGCCGATGGCGCGGTGCAGGAGCACGGCGGCAACCGACGAATCGACACCGCCCGACAGGCCCAGCACGACCTGATCGCTGCCGAGTTTTTCACGCAGTTCGCGAACGGTCGATTCGACGAAACTCTCCGAAGTCCACGATTGCGAACAGCCGCAGATCCCGACGACAAAGTTGTGCAGGAGCTTTGTCCCGTCGGTCGAGTGATAGACTTCGGGGTGGAACTGGATAGCCCATGTCGGTTCGCCCTCGATGTGATAGGCGGCAACCTTGACTTCGGCCGTCGAGGCCACGATACGGTAGTTTTCCGGCACGCGGGTGATGGTGTCGCCGTGCGACATCCATACCTGTGTGGTGTGGGGCAGCCCCTGCATGAGCCGGTCGGAGGCATCGCCGACCGTCAGGATCGCCCGCCCGTATTCGCGGCTCGGAGCCGGCTCGACCTCGCCGCCGAAGTGCTGTGCGAGGTATTGTGCGCCGTAGCAGACACCCAGCAGCGGCAGGCGCCCCTTGATCGGCGCAAGGTCGATGCGGGGTGCTTCGGCATCCCGTACCGAAAAGGGCGAACCCGAAAGAATCACACCGCGCACCGTGTCGTCGAGGGCCGGCAGCCGGTTGAAAGGGTGGATTTCGCAATAGACGTTCAGCTCCCGCACGCGCCGTGCGATGAGCTGGGTGTATTGCGAACCGAAATCGATGATCAGTATCTTTTCCTGCATGTCGTTTCTGTTGTATGGTTCATTCCGCCGGAGGGATCAGTGTTCGCTGCTGTAATTGGGTGCTTCGCTGGTGATCGTCACGTCGTGCGGGTGGCTTTCCGTGACACCGTTTGCGGTGATGCGGATGAACTGAGCCCGCTTGAGCGCTGCAATATCGGGGGCTCCGCAGTAGCCCATGCCGGCGCGGATGCCGCCTACAAGCTGGTAAACCGTCTCGCTGAGCGCTCCCTTGAAGGGCACGCGGGCAACGATTCCTTCGGGTACGAGTTTGTTGATATTCACTTCGCCCTTCTGGAAGTAGCGGTCGGCCGACCCGGCCTTCATGGCGTCGATCGATCCCATGCCGCGGTAGCTCTTGAATTTACGGCCGTTGTAGATGATCGTCTCGCCGGGCGACTCCTCCGTGCCGGCGAACATCGATCCGATCATCACGCAGTCACCGCCGGCTGCCAGTGCCTTGACGATGTCGCCCGAATAACGCAGACCGCCGTCGGCAATGACCGGAACATCACTCCCCTTGGCTGCACTCGCCGCAGCATAGATGGCCGAAAGTTGCGGAACGCCCACACCGGCAATGACGCGCGTGGTGCAGATCGAACCGGGGCCGATGCCGACCTTGATGCCGTCGGCACCGTTCTCAATAAGGTATTTGGCAGCTTCGCCCGTTGCGATGTTGCCCACCACGACATCCAGTGCGGGGTATTGCTCCTTGATCTGGCGCAGCAGTTTGACGATGTTGTAGGAGTGGCCGTGAGCCGAGTCGAGGACCACGGCATCCACATCCTCGCTCACGAGGGCGGCGACACGCTCCATCGAGTCGTTGGTTATGCCGACCCCTGCCGCAACGCGCAGACGTCCCTTGCTGTCCTTGCAGGCGTTGGGATGATCCTGTACCTTGGTGATATCCTTGTAGGTAATCAGACCTACGAGATGACCCTCGTCATCCACGACCGGCAGCTTCTCGATCTTGTTGTTGAGCAGCACGTCGGCGG
The DNA here is from genome assembly GCA_944322375.1 of uncultured Alistipes sp. Taxonomy (GTDB): domain Bacteria; phylum Bacteroidota; class Bacteroidia; order Bacteroidales; family Rikenellaceae; genus Alistipes. The sequence continues at coordinate 16,007 of CALUOX010000017.1, read as the reverse complement.
CATGCGCCAGATCCGACGAGTGGGTCGTGATGAGGTTTTCGGAGGTCATGACGTCGGCAATCTTGCGGGTCATGTCACGCTGGAAGCGCAGATCGCGGTTGGTGACGATACCGATCAAATGACGTTCGGCATCGATTACGGGAATACCGCCGATCTTGTTCTCCTGCATCAAAGCCAGCGCATCGCCTACGGTATGGTCTTTCGAAATGGTGATCGGATCGTAGATCATGCCGTTTTCGGCACGTTTCACGCGCCGCACATGTGCGGCCTGTTGTGCGATCGACATGTTTTTATGGATGACGCCGATACCCCCTTCACGGGCCAGAGCGATGGCCAGCGGGGCTTCGGTGACCGTATCCATCGCGGCAGAAACGATCGGAATGTTGATCTTGATATTTCGCGAAAAGCGACTTGTGACATTTACTTCGCGCGGCAACACCTCGGAATAGGCGGGTACGAGCAGGACATCATCGAACGTGAGCCCGGTCAACTGTACCCTCTCATCAATGAAGGACATAATGATTTGGGGTTTTTGTTGCGCACAAAAGTAACAAAAAATCGGGAATTACGGAAATCGGATGCTTCAATTTTGCAAAATCTCGTTTTTGCCTTCGGCACCGGTTCCGGTGCATGCGGAATCGTCTTTTCCTGTGTGCCGTTGCCGGTTGGAAAGTCGGCGGACAAGGGGGGGGGAGATGCCTCGTCGCTGCCTGCGGATCAGCGGGGAGGGGCGTCTGAAACGGGAGGGAAGTGCCGGGCAGATTTTCGGGAGTGCGTTCCGTGTCTCTTTTTTGCTGCTGTTCAAAAGCTTTTGCGGCGGAACTCCTTGGGTGTCATGCCCGTTTGCCGTTTGAAATACTGCCCGAAAAACGACGGATTGGGGAAGTGCAGTTCGTCGGATACCTGTTGAATGGTGAGCTGACTCGACTTGAGGAGGTTCTTGGCGTCGATGATGACCGTATGCCGGATCCACCATGCGGCGCTTTTGCCCGTGACGGAGCGCACGACCGACGAGAGGTACTTCGGCGTTACGCAGAGCTTGTCGGCGTAGTATCCGAGCTCCCGCTCCAGTATGTGATGTCGCGAGACCTGGGCGATGAACTGTCGGAACATGGCTTCCTGGCGTGTCTGGGGCCGCATCTCCAGCGGCTTGCCCTGCTGGAAGATGTTCGAGACCTCGTAATAGAGAATCATCAGCTGATGATAGACGATTTGCCGGCAATAGGGGTGGTTGTCGTGCGTGAGCCGGTCGATCAGCCTGAAATAGCCGATGATACGCTGGTAGGTTGTCTCGTCGAGCGAGATGCAGGGATGTTCGCCGATGTACAGCAGCAGGTCTGCCAATGACGGGATATCCACCTCGCGCATGATCTCGGCTTGAGTGAGAATGCCGAACGCTTCGAAATCGTCGCTTTGTTCGGAGATTTGATACTGCATGCGGGGCAGGAAGACACACAGGTCCCCGGCTTTGATCTGACAGCGCTGTTGATTCAGCGTCATATTGCATTCCCCGTGCAGGCACAGACAGATCCCTCCGACCTGAAGCTCCTGAGGCAACAGCTCGGGGGCCGGAAACTCGAACGAAGTATTGTCGATGCGGAACAGTTGGAACGGAAAATCGGAAGGCCGCTTTCCCGTTTCGGAGGGTTGGAGATCGTTTATTTGTTCGTTCATAAGGAGGCAGGGTATAAATTGTAAATTTTCCTCAAAAGTAATAACTTTTTCCGATTCCCGAACGACATTTCGATCGAGCCGCGACATATGGGACAGAATCGGGAACGATCCGGACAAAGCTCCTGTCCGCAGTTCATTACTTTTGCACCGACGACGTGATTTTCCCTTTTGGAAAGGAGACATTACTTGGGCGAAGGCATTTCCGGAATCCCGCATGTCATGGAAAACGTTGTCTGTAAAGGATGAAAGTTGTCGTAGCAAAAAAATACGCCCGGCTGAAGGGCTGGCTGCACGCCCTGCCGACGAGATCCGCTGCGGGTGAGATCCTGCGGGAGGGCCGTAATACGTTGTGGTGTGAACGTGTGGGCGATGAGGAGTTCGTGGTCAAGCGGTTTGCCGTACCTACCCGTTTCAACCGTTGGGTCTATACCTTTTTCCGGCCGTCAAAGGCCAAACGCTCCTATTGCTATTCGTTGCGGCTTGAAAGATTGGGCTTTGCGGTGGCCGAGCCGGTCGGTTATGTGGAGTGCCGGCGCGGCCTGCTGTTTCATACGGGATATTATGTGTCGCGTCGTGTCCCGCATCCGACGCTGGCCGATATCGGGTGCGAACGGCCTCTGCGTCAGCTTGAAATTCTCGATGCCTTTGCCGCCTATACCGTTGCACTTCATGAGAAGGGTGTCCTTGATTACGACTATAATCCCGGCAATATCTTTTATTACAGGGAGAACGATGCCTGGTGTTTTGCCTTGATCGATGTCAATCGCATGAAGTTTCACAGGAGGGCTCTCCGGTGGCGGGAGTGTGTCGAGATGCTGCGCCATCTGGACTGGCGGCAGCCCCATCTGGATGTCGTGCTGGTGCGTTATGCCGAACGTCGAAACTGGGATTGGAAGATTCTCAGCGGAGCGGTGCTGCTCAAGCAGGGGATCAATCTGCCGGTACGCATACGCCGTTTTTTCAAGCGGATGATCCGTCGGCAATGACTTCCGTTGAGGGAGCTGGACGGTTGGATGGCCGGTGTCGAGGCGTATCGGTGCGGGCGGCGGGAGCAAAGGTTTGAAAAAAGGCGATTTGCTTGCGGTTCCGGATTAAATCCGTATCTTTGTAAACAGCAACCAATCCTTACAACCGTCATGAACCGTTCGATGTTCCGGCTGTCGATGCTTCTGACAGCGATTTTCGTCGCGTGCGGCCCCGCCGATGTCGTGACCGTGCAACTTGACAAGTACGCTGAAGCGCGTGAGAACCAGTCGGCCGGTTTTGCCTCTCCGTACAAAGAGGGCAGCCGGTTGGATGCGCTCTACCCCGAAGTGCGGGGCGTTCCTGCCGACTGGAGGCAGACCACGATCTATTTCGAAGAAGATTTTCCGCAGCTTCTGTATCAGGCATATCATGAGGGGCTTCTTGATAAAGAACTTTGCATGAGGTATTTTAATTCCACTTCATGGGGCTTTGATACCACCTCGTGTTCAGCCCGTCCGATTCGAGCCTTGAAAACGCTTGTAGCCGGTTTGACCCCCGATGGGCGTTACGCCTACCTGTTTGATACGGATGGCGATGACGATGTCTCCGACGAGAAGGTGCACTATTTCGAGGCCGATTCGACCGCTACAACGGCGACAGCTGTGCGGATCGATTATTATGCCAACGGTACGATTCTGCATGATTCGACATACCTGCGGCCCCGGCACAAAAGCTACGGCATGTTGCTTTACTGCGACGATGTGAGTCGCGGTTGTGTAAAAGTGAACGGTGTAAAGTATTATGTGGAGGCTTGTCCCAGATTAGCTTGGTATGATGACAATACCTTCATTATATTTGAAAACCGCGATACGACGATCAAATGTCATCTTAAAGAATATGTACAATTGGGTAATGAATACTATCTGATAGATAGCCTGCGTCGGGACGGACGTGAACTGACACTTGTGCGTGATCCTGATGCATTGGAACATCCTTATTTACAGAAAGGTTTTCTCCCTTATCCTTTTGAGGCGCAGACATTGGACGGCCGCACCGTGCGTTTCCCGGATGATTACAAGGGACACTATGTCTTGCTCGATTTCTGGTTCCTTAATAGCGAACAAAGTGTTGATAATATACGGACAATTTATCAGACCTTATATAAACCCTATCATGCAGCTGGATTTGAGATACTATCGGTTGCTATTGATTTTGCTGAAGATTTGAAGGTCAGCCTTCCGAAATTGCAGATCACATGGCCGGTGATTGCCGATCGTCCCGACTATCGGCTTGAAAATCTTTATCGGGTCGATCGCATACCTTCGATGTTTTTGCTCGATCCGGAAGGCCGGATCATTGCCCTTACGGAAGACTTGTATGGCGAATCGCTGGCGAAGATGCTGCGCACGCTCTATCCCGACGTGCCGGTGCCGGCAATGCCGGATGTTGCGGAGAATTGATTGCGGGTGACCGATTGCCGGAATGCTTCGGGGCGTATGGATGTTCCCGTCGGAGCGGATATTTCGGTCGGACCAGCGTCTTGCATAATAGGAGAATGAAAATGTCAGCCCCTGCTATTTGACGGATTGCTCGGACCGGCGACCGGATGGATTGCGCAAATAACAGTTCCGGAAACTGTTTGATCTTCGCCGATGCGGAATCACCGGATTGATCCCGACGGCCCGAATGTATGGATAACTGAAAGAGCAACCTCGGTGTAAGGCTGCTCTTTTTCCTGGAAGTCAGGATTCGGACTCGACGCCGGCATGTTCGCGCCGGACCATGTCGCGCCAGATCGGATGCCGCTCGATGTACAACGCGACGAACGAACATTGCGGAACGACCCGCAACCCCTTGCGACGGATCTCTGCCAGTACGGCTGCAACCAGTTGTGCGCCGATCCCCTGCCCCTCGAATGCCGGAGGAACGATCGTATGTGTCAACGTGATCGTATCGCCATCGAGTTCGTAGTCGATGTATGCCTTCACTCCGTTCTCTGCGTCGAGGTCGAATTCGTATCTCTGGCGTGCGGGATCCTCCCGAAGTCTGTATTTTTTCATGGCGGTCATTTTTTAGTGCCGGAGCAAATTCGGTTCCAAATCGGGTCGTGGCTGCTCCAAAGGTCGGGGTGTTGCGGTTGTTTATTCGCGCAGCGACCGCTTGACGACGGCCGGATTCCCCGCCGCCAGCGAATCGTCCGGAATATCGTGCGTGACGACGCTGCCGGCTCCGATGATGCAGCGGTTGCCGATCCGGACCCCCGGACAGACGATCACCCCGCCGCCCAGCCAGCAGTCTTCGCCGATGACGATGCCCAGACCGCGCTCGATGCTCCGCCGACGTTCGCGGTAGTCGAGCGGATGCTGCGGCGTGTAGAGCCGGCAGTTGGGACCGAGTTTGGTGCGGGCGCCGATGGCGATCCCTCCGGAGTCGAGAAACATGCAGTCCATATTGACGAAAACCTCCTCTCCCAGACGGATGCGGTAACCCAGATCGCAGTAGAAGGGCGGTACGACAGCTGCCGTATCGGGGATGTCCGGTATGAGCTCCCGCAGCCGACGCCGGTAGTGTGCGCTCTGCATCGTCAGGGTATTGAACCGTTGTACGCGGGCGTGAGCTGCGGCGAAGCGTCGGGCTACGTCGGGATCCGAGAAGTCGTAGGTCTCGCCCTGTTCCAGCTTTTCCAGTTCGGTCATGATTGCGTGTGCCGCATGTTGTATCGATCGGATGCGGCACACGCAAAAGTAGAAAATTTTTCCGAATCTCCGATATAATGGATATCCGATGCCTTTGCATGTCGGGATTCCGGTGTGGTAGATCGGAGGATTCGAGTCCGGTTCGGACGATCCGGAGCCGCTTTCGTGCGGGGATCGACCTGTGGCGATTGGGATATGACCGATGCATCGTTCGCAAAGGAATCGATGATCGTGCGATATGAAGAAGGTCTGAAGATGAAAATCGGGTATTCCGCAGCTGACGGTTCGTAATGATGACCGGTATTTTCGCTCCATTCATGCGCCACGCCGGTTCCGAAACATCGGAACCGGCGTGGCAACTCTTTTATGAAGAGCGTCTTGTTCTCTGTGCCGTCGGCGTGAAGAATGCGGGTCAATAACCCAGAATTCGCATCATGGCCCGGTAGCTCTGTTCCTTGGCAAAGAGGCGCGTGTAATATTCGTTGTCCCCCTTGTCGCGGTCGATGATGATGTGCTTCGGTGCCGGAATCAGGCAGTGCTGGATGCCGCCGAAACCGCCGAGCGACTCCTGATAGGCCCCCGTATGGAAGAATCCGATGTACTGCGTGTTGCCCGGTTCGAGCTTCGGCAGGAAGATGGCATTCGTGTGTGCCTCGGAGTTGTAGAAATCTTCGCTGTCGCACGTCAGCCCTCCGAGGAACACCCGTTGGTACTCCTTGTCCCAGTTGTTGATCGCCAGCATGATGTAGCGCTGGTTGATGCCCCAGGTGTCGGGCAGGGTGGTGATGAACGACGAGTCGATCATGTACCAGTTCTCGCGGTCGTTCTGCTGCTTCTGGTTGACAATCGAATAGAGGGCCGCGCCGCTCTCTCCGACGGTGAACGATCCGAACTCCGTGAAGATGTTCGGTTCGTCGATCCCGTTCATCTCGCAGATGTGCTTGATCTGTGCGACGATCTCCTCGGTCATGTATTCGTAGTCGTACTCGAAGTTGAGCGAATTCTTGATCGGGAAGCCGCCGCCGATATTCAGACTGTCCAGCTCGGGACAGATGGATTTCAATTCACAATAGACGTTGAGGCACTTCCCCAACTCGTTCCAGTAGTAGGAGGTGTCCTTGATACCCGTGTTGATGAAGAAGTGCAGCATCTTGAGCTGGAACTTCTTGTTGGGCTTGATCTTGCGCTTGTAGAAGTCCACGATGTCGTTGTAGCGGATTCCCAGACGCGACGTGTAGAAGTCGAACTTGGGCTCCTCCTCGCAGGCTATGCGGATCCCCACCTTGCAGGGCTTGTCGATGGCCGAGTCCAGCAGATCGATCTCCTCCTTGTTGTCGATGACCGGAATGGTGTTCCCGAATCCGTCGGAGACAAGCTGGGCGATGTTCTCGACGTATTGCGGACGCTTGAATCCGTTGCAGATGATGTAGCGGTCCTTGTCGATGACACCCCCGTCGTACAGGGCGTTGATGATATGGATGTCGTATGCCGACGACGTTTCAAGATGGATGTCGTTCTTGAGCGCCTCCTCCAGTACGAACGAGAAATGGCTCGATTTGGTGCAGTAGCAATAGTTGTAGCTGCCCTTGTAATCGACCTTCGCCATGGCGACATTGAACATGCGCTTGGCCCGTGCGATCTGCGAGGAGATCTTCGGCAGATAGGTGATCTTGAGCGGTGTGCCGTATTGCTTGATAATCTCCATGAGCGGAATGTCGTAGAGATTCAGCTCGTTGTCTTCGACCGTGAATTCGTCCTGCGGGAAATCGAACGTCTGTTCGATGAGATCGATGTACTTGTTTTTCATCTCCGGGTTTGTTGGTTTGTGGAAATCCGACTTCGCTACATTGGAAAAATTTCGGCAATGTAGCTTGATTACTTTCTCCGGAATTCGGCGCTGCAAAGTAGATAAATATTTTCGAGATGCGCAACGTTTCGACAGAATATCTCGCTTTTGTCTCCGTTTTTTTTAGCGAATACGGGAAAAATTGTAATTTTGGGGGACAAAATCGAGGAACAGATGATGACAACGGATGTGAAAAAGGTGATTGTCGCCCATTTGCAGCACCATCGACGGCTTGTGGTCCCGCAGCTGGGCGCTTTTATCGTGAAGGATCCCGGTCACGAGGTGCTCTTTTCCGAACTGTTCAAACGTGACGACGGCGTGTTGCGCGGTCTGTTGAAGGCGGAGGGCCTTGGTGATATCGAGGCGGCGGGTGCCATCGACCGGTTGGTTTTCGACCTGCGTCATGCCGTGCAGAACGGTGCCGGCTATCAGTTCCTCGGCCTGGGGCTCTTTACGGCGGGACCCAACGGTACGCTCTCGTTTGCCTACGATCCGCAGATCGGCCTGCCGGCTTCGGAATCCGGAAAGGACGGATTCGAACCGGATGGCGCCGCATCGTCCGGCGCAGCCGAACCGGAGCAACCCTCCGACGCGCATACCGCGTACGCCGCCGATGCCGAACCTCGAACCTCCGAAGCTCCCTCGCAGGATGAGGAGCGGACTTCCTATTTCTCGCCCGATCCCTGCGTGAAGGGGCTGACCTACGGCCGGCCGGTCAAGACGACGGATCCCTACACGTTTGTGGGCAGCAAACCCGCACGTCGGGTGGACAAGTTCATGATCGTTGCGATCATTGCGGCCGTACTGGCGCTCGGCGTCATTGCCTATGTGTATGTCCGCGACAGGCAGATGAAGCGCGAGGAGGCGGCTTACATGGAAGAGATGTCGAATATCGTGTCGGGCGTATCGGAGACGGACGTCCCGGCCGAAGAGTGACGACCTGCCCGTTTTGTTTTACCTTTTCATCGGCAGCGATGACCGAACCCTTCGTCGCAGCAGGTAGTTTGCATCGTATCGACAGCCGGCATCGGAAAATTTGAAGAGACCTATGGATTTAGTAGCATTGAAACAGCGTTTCGGCATCATCGGCAACTCGGAACTGCTCAATCGGGCGCTTGAAGTCGCCGTGCGTGTTGCACCGACCGACCTGTCGGTCCTCGTGACCGGCGAGAGCGGGGTGGGCAAGGAGTTCTTTCCGCAGATCATTCACGCCTATTCGGCGCGCAAACACAATAAATATATCGCCGTCAACTGCGGCGCCATCCCCGAGGGTACGATCGACTCCGAACTGTTCGGTCACGAGAAGGGATCCTTTACGGGTGCGGTAGAGGCCCGCAAGGGCTATTTCGAGGAGGCTGATGGCGGTACGATCTTCCTGGACGAGGTTGCCGAGCTGCCGCTTTCGACGCAGGTGCGGCTTTTGCGGGTGCTGCAGACCGGAGAGTTTCTGCGTGTGGGTTCGGCCAAGGTACAGAAGACAAATGTCCGTGTGGTGGCTGCCACGAACATGAACCTTCAGGAGGCCATCGAGCGGGGGCGTTTCCGCGAAGACCTCTACTATCGGCTCAATACGGTCCCGATTGTCGTCCCGGCACTGCGTGAGCGGCGTGAGGATATCTTTATCCTTTTCCGGAAATTCGCGGGCGATGTGGCCGCGCAGTATCGCATGCCGGTGGTGACGCTCGACGACGAGGCCCGCAAGATGCTGGAGAACTATTACTGGCGGGGCAATATCCGTCAGTTGAAGAATGTGGCGGAGCAGATCTCGGCCATTGAGGAGAACCGCGTGATAACGGCTCCGATTCTGGCGCGTTATCTGCCTCGGCAGAGTGCCCCGTCAACGGCTGTCGTGACGAAGAATCCGGCTTCCGAGGAGCCGTCGAGCGAACGGGAGCTGCTCTACAAGGTGCTGTTCGACATGCGTGCCGACATCAATGAACTCAAGCGCATGGTTTCGGAACTGATGCGGAACGGGGTGCAGCAACCGGCGGAGCAGAAGCAGGAGGTGGCAGGTTATTTGCCGACGACGGCGGGTGCGATGCCGTCACATGGTCACCATGTGGAGTATGCCGAAAATGCCGAAGTGGTGGATGAACCGCGCGAGCCGCAGACAAAGGCCGAGGCGCAGCGTGAACAGATTATCCGTGCGTTGCGGCATAACAACGGCCGACGGCGCGAGGCGGCTGCGGAGCTCTTCATGTCGGAGCGCACGCTCTACCGCAAGATCAAGGAGCTGGGAATCGAAGACGACCCGAAATAGCCCCCGGAGAGCGGCCCGTCATCGCGGAGGAACCGAATGATGCGAAGAGGGGGCAAGAAAAGAGAAGGGCGCAAAGAGGATTGCGAAGAGGATAAAGAGAACAAAGGAGACAGGGCAGGGGCCGGACAGAAATCGGACAGGAGCCGGACAGAAGGACGGCTGAGACGCGACGGGCGAGAGAAAACGAGAGAGACAAGAGAGAGACAAGAGAGAGACAAGAGACAGAAGGGAAGAGAGAGGAAAAACAGCGGAGAGAGAGGAAGAAGAGGAAGGCAGAGAGAGAGAGGGAGAGAGGGAACGACAAAAAGGAAGAGACGGAGGCCGAAGGCGAAAGCGGAACAGTTGTGTCGGCCGTATTGGTGCGGAACGGATATGTTGATTGGGATGCCGGCGGAGGATGTGGTGCATGTCGATTGCCGGAGGTGGATGGCGACCGGTTTGGTGGAGACGCTTCATCGCCCGGCAGCGAATACGGGCGGATGCCGAACCCGGCTCGCAGCGGTCTGTTCCCGTCGGGTTCCGGCAGCCATGACCGTGCAGGATGCCGACGGTCTCCAGACAGGATTTGAATGAATGTGATATGATGCTGAAGAAGAGAATATTCCGATTGCTTGTGGCGTTTATCGCCGTTTTTGCGATTTCCGGCTGCGGGTTGACGATCAAATACTCGCTGTCGGGTGCGTCGATACCGCCCGATGCCAAGACCTTTTCGGTGGCCTATTTCCCCAACAATGCCCCCATGGTGGAGCCGATCCTCAGTTCGACCCTGACGGATGCGCTTGTGGACAAGTTCTCCCGCCAGACCCGACTGACACAGGTGGATGAGGGCGGAGACTTCGCCTTCGAAGGGGAGATCACGGGCTACTCCTCGACAACGGCGTCGGCTTCGAGCAACGATGTCGCTCTTTTGAACCGTCTGACCATTACGGTCAAGGTGCGTTTCACCAACGCCCTCGAACCGGCAATGTCGTTCAACAAGAGCTTTACGGCCTTCGCCGATTACGACTCCTCGCGGTTGCTGACCGAGGTGGCCGGCGAGCTGGTTCCAGAGATCGTCGATCAACTTGTAAACGATATTTTTCAGGCTTCGGCCTCCAATTGGTAACAGGCATGGCGACATTGAAAGAGTATTTTGCCTCGTCGGGGGCATCGGGAGCGGTGCCGGATGCCGAACTCGATGCGGCGCTCGCCCGTTATGAGTGGTTCACGGCGGCACGGGCTGTCAGGGTTTTGCAGCGGGGCGGCGATTTCGCTTCGGACGACCGGCTGCGGATTGCTTTGGCGGACCGCATATCGGCGGTTGCGCCTGTTGCCGTCGATCGGGAACGGCTGACGGCCCTCTCGCCCGATGACATCATCGACGATTTCCTGCGTGTGGGCGATTACCGCATCGTGGCCGACGATACGCGGGGCGAGGAGGAGATCAGGACCGAAGCGGATCTCGATGACGAGGACGATCTGGTAACCGAGGAATTGGCGGAAATTTACCGCCGGCAGGGGCTGAATGACGAGGCATGCGCGATTTATCGCAAATTAAGTTTGCGAAATCCGGAAAAAAGTGTTTACTTTGCCGAGCTTATCGACGAAATAACGTCCGAAGAGAAGAATCGTTAGAAAAAATAGAATAAAAGCGTATGTTGTACACGATTTGTATCATTGTAATTTTGATTGCAAGCATCTGCCTGATTCTTGCGGTACTGGTGCAGAATCCCAAGAGCGGTATGGCGGCCAATTTCGGTGCGTCGAATCAGGTGATGGGCGTTCGTGAGACGGCTAATTTTCTGGAGAAATTCACCTGGACGATGGCCATTGCGATTGTGTTGCTGAGCCTTGTGGCGACGCTTTCGATGGACAAGGGTTCGGTGGCAACCAGCAATGAGAGCCTGTCGAAAGATGCCAATGCGTTGCTGGAGATGACGCAGGAGGCGCCTTCGATGCCCCAGGCCGTTCCGGCTCAGGAACCCGCAGCAGACTCTTCGGCTGCAACGGAAGCACAGCCTGCAACGGAGGCTCCGGCCGAGAAATAGGGCCCGCGTACTCGCCGGAATGCCGGGGCGCCAGAGCGGCGGGGCGGCGGAGCGGCGGATGAAAGAGATGAAAAGGGAGTCGGATGGAAGTCCGGCTCTCTTTTCGTGTTTTGTTGCGGCCTTCTGCTCCTGCGGGACATGCCTCCGACAGCCCCGTCGCCTGATCGATTGTCCGGCGGACGAAATCCTGTGCCGGAAAACCTGCACCTGGAGATATTGTATCTGTAATCCGTTGCCGGGTGCCTGCCGTTGACGGCCCTGCCCGCACGTCTGCAGATCCCCGAATTATCTTGCCACAGGGAGGGGGGGAGGTGATGCCGGAATTCCGACCGTGGAAATTTGCGGAGAACTGTTCATCGTGGGCCTTCCACCGGCGTGATCGCCGAACCCGATCCTGCATTGTCGCGCGACGTGTCGCTGCGGGATTCCGACCGTGGAAATTTGCAGCGAACCGTTCATCGTGGGCCTTCCACCGGCATGATCGCCGATCCCATCCTGCATTGTCGCGCGACGTGTCGCTGCGGGATTCCGACCGTGGAAATTTGCAGCGAACTGTTCGTCATGGGCTTTCCACCGGCATGATCGCCGATTCCCATCCTGCATTGTCGCGCGACGTATCGCCGTCGGAATTCCGCACCGTGGAAATTTGCGGGGAACTGTTCATCATGGGTCTTTCACCGGCATGATCGCCGAACCCGATCCTGCATTGTCGCGCGACATGTCACCGCGGAATTCCGCACCGACTGTCAGCCGCGGAATGTTTGCATCGGGCCATGCAGCCTGCACGGCCGGCGATCGCATCTGTCTGGACAACCTTCAATTGCGTCGGCCTGCGGATGGCTTGCTGGTGAACTTGCGGGATATGGCATGATATGGCATGATATGGCATGATATGGCACGTGATTGAAGTACGCAGAACCGGATACGGATTGCCGGAGGGCGGCTCCGGCGGCGAAGCGGAGAGATGCGTAAAATCAGGTATTGCAATTCGGAGAGAAAAAGCATACCTTTGCCACATGTCGGACAAATTCCGATTCGCGCGGTCCCGCAGCAGGTTGAAGAGAACGGAAACGATGCTGAGCGGCGCGGCGCGGTACGAAAAGGGATTTGCCCGAATTGACAAATAAAAAATAAAATTGAAGAACCGATGGCACACACACAGCATGAACATTCGCACGGTCATGTCGGGCATCTGACCTCGCTCAACAGGGCTTTTGTCGCAGGTATTGCGCTGAATCTGGCATTCGTTATCGTCGAGTTTACCGCGGGGTTCCTCTCCAACTCAATGGGGCTGCTCTCCGATGCGGGACACAATCTGAGCGACGTGGCAAGTCTTCTGTTGGCCATGTTGGCTTTCCGGCTGGCACAGGTGCGTCCGACGAGCCGTTACACCTACGGATATCGCCGCAGTACGATTCTCGTGTCGCTGCTCAATGCCGTCATTCTGCTGGTCGCCGTCGGCGCCATCGTCGTGGAGAGTCTCCGCAAGTTGTTCTATCCTCAGCCCGTAGGCGGTGAAACGGTGATGTGGGTCGCCGGAATCGGCGTGGTCGTCAACTTCGTGACGGCGCTCATGTTCATGCGCGACAAGGAGCGCGATCTGAATGTAAAGGGCGCCTTTCTGCACATGGCGGCCGATGCGCTGGTGTCGGTCGGTGTCATGGTGTCGGGCGGCGTGATGATGGCGACGGGGTGGTATCTGATCGATCCGTTGGTGGGCCTTCTCGTTGCAGCCGTCATCGTCTATTCCACCTGGGGGCTGTTGCGGGACAGCCTGCGGCTTTCGCTCGACGGTGTACCTGCCGGAATCGACTATGATGTCGTCCATGATGCCGTGGCTTCGCAACCCGGAGTGGCGGAGATCCATCATCTGCACGTGTGGGCGCTCAGTACGACCGAAAATGCCCTGACGGCCCATATTGCGGTCCGGGATTTGCAGCAGATGCCGCAGATCAAGGCTGCGCTTCGTGCACGGCTCCATGAGTTGGGAATCGACCACGCAACCTTTGAGTTCGAAGAGGTCGGGCAACCCTGTTGCGACGACGCCGACTGCAACCTCGAACGGGAGGAGCAGAAGGTCCCGACGGAAGAAAAGACGAAAGAAAAATAGAGTGAAGGCCGCGTTAACGTACCGAAAGCATGAACACTTCGATTGCCTTTCCCCTGTTGCTTACGCTGCTGGCCGGTCTGGCTACCGGTATCGGCAGTGCCATTGCCTTTTTCGCACGGCGCACAAACGTGCGTTTCCTCTCCTTTTCGCTGGGACTCTCGGCCGGTGTAATGATCTATGTCTCGTTTGTGGAGCTCTTTGCCGAGTCGCACGGCATGCTGGCGGCACAGTGGGGTGAAACGGCCGGGATGACGGCCACGGTTCTCTGTTTCTTCGGCGGCATCCTGCTCATCGGTGCGATCGACCGGCTGGTTCCGTCGTTCGAAAATCCCCACGAGATGCACACGGTCGAGGAGATGGAGCGTCATCCCGGACAACGCCGGGGCGGATTGATGCGCGTGGGGATAATGACCGCTCTGGTGATCGGCATTCACAACTTCCCCGAAGGTATTGCGACGTTCATGTCGGCGGTCGATAATCCGGCACTCGGCATTGCCATCGCTGCGGCAATCGCCATTCACAACATTCCCGAAGGTATTGCCGTGTCGATTCCGGTCTATTATGCGACGGGAAGCCGTCGAAAGGCCTTTCTGCTGTCGCTTTCATCGGGATTGGCCGAGCCGGTCGGCGCCTTGCTGGCCTATGCCGTGCTGCTGCCTTTTCTCTCGCCGGTGTTGTTGGGCTGCATCTTCGGTGTCGTGGCCGGAATCATGGTCTTCATTTCGCTTGATGAACTGCTGCCCGCGGCCGAGAAGTATGGCGAACATCACGTCTCGATTTACGGCGTGGTGACGGGAATGGCCGTAATGGCGGTCAGTCTGATTCTCTTCTGATCCATCTGAATTTCATCCGATCCGGTTTGCGGTTTCGGGACTGTGCCGGGATGCTGTTGTAATCCCGTCGTGCTGCTGCTCCCGTGGTGTCGGAGACCGGTTGCAACGAACGGAATTCTTTCGTGTCGCCGCTCTTCGTATGGTGCCGCGGGCTCTCTTTTATCGCGGCGGACGCCTCTCCCGGATGGGTCGTGCCGGATGTCTCCCTGCCGCGGGTATCGGGGGGCTCATCGGTGACGACATGTTAATTTATTGTTAAGAATAGGTTACGAAATTGTTACTCGCGGCGCAAAGGCGTATCTTTGTTCCACTGTTAGCTCGAACACCGCATGGAACCCATATATACCTTTATGCTGATCGTGATGGCGATCCTCGCCGTGACGGGTCTCTTTATCGGCGTGATGAACGATGCCGCAAACTTCCTCAATTCGGCCATCGGCTCCAAGGCCGCACCCGTGCGTGTCATCATGGCCGTAGCCTCGTTGGGAATCATCGTCGGTGCCGTCACCTCAAGCGGCATGATGGAGGTGGCACGCAGCGGCATGTTCGATCCGGCCCGTTTCACCTTCCGCGACGTGATGATCCTCTACCTGTCGGTCATGCTGGCGAACATCATCCTGCTCGACGTCTATAACACGATGGGGCTGCCGACCTCGACCACCGTCGCGCTGGTCTTCTGTCTGCTGGGCTCGGCACTGGCCGTCTCGACGGTCGTCATCACCTCGAACGACGAGATCTCGCTCACCGAAATCGGCCGTTACATCAATTCCACCCGTGCGATGGCCATCCTTGCCGGTATTCTCCTGTCGGTGATCCTTGCCTTTACCTGCGGCACGCTGGTGATGTATCTTTCGCGCATGCTCTTTACCTTCCGTTACCATACGCTGTTCCGCCATTACGGCGCTTTGTGGTGCGGCGTGTCGTTTACGGCGATCGTCTATTTCGCGCTCTTCAAGGGGCTGCGCAATACGTTGGGCGGTACGGCCTTTTTCTCCTATATCGATGCGCATCTGGCATTGATGCTCTTCGTTCTGTGGGTCATCTGCAGCATCCTGCTCTTTTTCCTCCAGATGTTCGGCGTCAATATTCTCAAGCTCAACATCCTGGCAGGCACCTTCTCGCTGGCGCTGGCCTTTGCGGGAAACGATCTGGTCAACTTCATCGGCGTACCCGTTGCGGGATACGACTCCTACATGATGGCCCGCGAATCGGGCGACATGGCGATGTCGATGGGCGGCCTGGCTACCGACGTGTCGGCGAACATGCTGTTGCTGCTGGCGGCCGGTACGATCATGATCATTACGCTCTGGACCTCGCGGCGCGCGCTGTCGGTATCCAAGACCGAGCTCTCGCTTTCGAGCCAGAACGAAGGGGAGGAGCGTTACGGTTCGTCGGCGATCTCGCGCGGGCTGGTTCGTGCGGCGATGAATGTCAATGCGTTTTATGAACGGGTGATGCCCGAACGTCTCCGGAGGTCGTTGGCCGCGCGTTTCGAAAAGCTGCCCGAGGGGGAGCGCGTAGGCGGCTCCTACGATCTGATTCGCGGAACGGTCAACCTTACGACCGCTTCGATCCTGATCTCGATCGCCACATCG
>CALUOX010000016.1 GCA_944322375.1 uncultured Alistipes sp. | reverse complement strand
CCTTCCGTCTTTTCGCCGCATCGCGCCACTGCATGTACTGCTTCACCAGCGGCAGATCGTAAAACGGACGTCTCAGCCAGGGGGCCGCCACACAGTCATATCCGCGCCGGCACCACGATTCGAGTTCATCGCGGAATATCCATGCATCGGGATGGCAGATCAGGATATACTCCGTATCGGCAAAACAGGCATAGAATGTCTCCGAAAGCATCATGCGATTATATCCGGCGATTCCGTTGCGACTTCCGAGCCACTCGCCGCTGACGGGACGGGTTTCGAGGCCCAACTCCCGACAACAGGCCGGCGGCGCAACATCCTCGGGATGCAGCACCACAAAGGGCCATGCCGCGAGCACACGCACATTGTTACGCAACGAAGCCTCCTCGTCGGCAGTCAGCTCCCGGTAAACGGGGACAACGACACGAACGAGCGAACGATGCAGATCAGCCATGTTTCACAAGAGATTTAAGTCTGTACTTCAAGTATTTCACCGGCAGCATCCAGGAGGTTGCATGACAGGGATAGCGCTTCACGTAACCGGCAATCTCGCGAACCCCGCAGACATCGAACAGCCGTTTCTGACAAAGCAGCTTCAGGAAAGAGGCTTCGACCCGACGATCCAGAGCGGCAAGCTGCCGTTCATCGAGCGGTTCGACGCTCAGAGGCAGTCGTCCGGCCCATTTGTCATGATAGGTCTTCAGAGCCTCCAGCCATGCCCGGGAGTAGGCCCCGGCCGAGAAATGTTCGACGAGCACCGTATTGCAGACATAATTCCGGAAGCCGGCGGCCGTGACAGCCGTCGTAAAATCGAGGTCATAGCAATGGAATCCCGGGAAGGTCGCCGCATCGAAACGCACGGCACTCCACACATCGCGGCGAGCCGCCATACACATTCCGTCGAGCGTCACCACGGCGGAGAAGTCCCTGCCGTCGGGATTTCTGGCATGGAGGTGCTTTTTCGAGCCCATGTACTGGACATAGTTCGCCCGCATGTCGCCCACCCCCTGCAGCCAGGCCGACAACCGCCTCAACTTGAGGGTGCTGCCTGCAAATCCGATGACCCCGCAATCGGCCTCGGCGAGTTTTCGGGCGATTGCCTCGCCCCAGTTCCGGGTCAGGAAACGTACATCCTCATGGACGAAACAGAGAAAATCACCCTTCGCCCGCGAAGCACAACCGTTGTACACCTCGCACAGGCCCACGCCAGCACTCCGGTTGTCCCAGGCAATAAATTCAAACGGTTCACCGATCGTCGCCGCAACGTTACGATGCAGCTCCCCTGCCGCCGCCGGATCTATCGAGCAGCAGATCAGTGAGAATCTCGGATATTTCGTTTCACTCATACTACAATCGTACGCTTCCTCCCCGCCCTCTTGCGCCGCCTTTTCCGACGGAGGACCGCCCTCAACTTTTCAGACTCCACCAACATACGCCGCAACAGCATCGGCAATACGTTCCCCGTCGAGCGCGGCCGAGATGATTCCGCCGGCATAACCGGCCCCCTCGCCTGCCGGAAAGAGTCCCCGCACCTCGGGATGCATCAACGTTGCGGCATCCCGGGGAATACGCACCGGCGTCGAAGTCCGCGACTCGACCCCCAACAGGACCGCCTCGTTGGTCACAAAACCGTGCATGCGGCGATCGAACATCCGCAAACCCTCCCGCAGCCGCTGCGCAACAAGCTGCGGCATCCACCGGTCGAGCCGCGACGCAACGATACCGGGAAGATAGGAGGTGGAGGGTAAGGTTGTACTTGCCCGCCCCGCAACAAAATCGGCCACCCGCTGTGCGGGTGCAATCTGTGCTGCCCCGCCGTAACGTCGGGCCGCCTCCTCGAACAACTGCTGGAATCGCATGCCGGCCAACTCCCCCCACTCGTCCCGCAAGGCGGCGAAATCTTCGAGCCGGATCTCCGTCACCAGCCCCGAATTGGCATAGGGAGAGTTCCGCTGCGACGGCGACATGCCGTTTACGACCGACTGCGCCGCATCGGTCATCGCCGGAACGATAAAACCGCCGGGACACATGCAGAACGAATAAACGCCACGACCGTTGACCTGACTTACCAGCGAATAGGAGGCTGCGGGCAAATACGGTCCCCGTTCGCGGCAATGATACTGGATCGAATCGATCAGCAGCTGCGGGTGTTCGATCCGCACGCCCATGGCAAAGGGTTTTGCCTCGACACGTATGCCGCTGTGCACCAGCGTTTCATAGACATTCCGGGCCGAATGTCCCGTTGCCAGGACAACGGCAGCCCCCGCAATCCGTTCCTCGCCACACCGCACGCCGACAATCCTGCCGTCGTGCAGGTCGAAACCCGTCACCCGACAGCCGAAATGGAGCTCTCCGCCGGCATTCTCGATGGTCCGGCAGATGTTCGTAATGATACGCGGCAGCTTGTCGGTGCCGATATGCGGATGCGCCTCATAGAGGATCTCTTCGGCTGCGCCGTGGAAGACGAGCGTCTGCAGCGCCTTGTTGTAGTCGCCGCGTTTTTTGCTGCGGGTAAAGAGTTTCCCATCGGAGAAGGTGCCTGCACCGCCCGCCCCGAAGGCATAATTCGAATCGGGATCCACCGCACCGTTCCGGTTGATGCGGGCCACGTCCCGTTTCCGGTCAAGCACGGGTTTCCCCCGCTCGAGGAGGATGGGTCTGTATCCCCGTTCGATGAGCCGCAGCGCGGCAAAGAGACCAGCGGGGCCGGATCCGACAACCACGACCTCTGTTCTGTTTCCGACCTGCGGATAGTCGAAATGTACGGGAGCCGGAAGCGGTTCCCGATCGACATAGAGCTCGAGCGTCAGATGGATCTTCGGCTGACGCTGCCGGGCATCGATCGAACGTTTAACGACCCTCAGCAAGGCGATGTCCTGTTCGGCGACACCGGCGGCACGTGCGGCCAACGGTTCATAGCGCCGCGCATCGGCCGCCACATCGGGACGGAGTGTCAAGACAACGGTTTTGGGCATGGCGACAAGATCACGATAACAGGAACAAAGATACGATTTTTTCCTCAACCGGACTCAATCGGGAGCAATCGATGTTGCGGGCGGACGAGGCGTCGCGTCGAAAGGGGAAACCGAAGGGTGATGAATCTGAAAAAAATGACTACCTTTGCGGGAGATCTGCGGGTATGGTGGAATTGGTAGACACGTCAGACTTAGGATCTGATGCTTTGCAGCGTGGGGGTTCGAGTCCCTTTACCCGTACAAAGGGGCCTTTTCCGAGGCTCCTTTTTTGTGAATACTCGGGCACAGAACAATGTAACGCCGCCGTATATCAACAGTCTGTTTACCAAAGCAAGGAAGGCCAATGAAAAACGGGCTGATACCGATCAACGCACCCACCACCCCCGACAGAACGTGACAAGCGCAAACAACTACTGCCTTATCTGAAACACCGCCTCGCCTAACACTGTCGGAAGGAGGATACTGTCAAGCAACAAAGACTCCTGTTCCCCGACCAATTCACGCTCTTTCAGCAAACAGTTCTCTTCAACTGCGGCCTTCGACCTCTCTGCAAAACAAATCACACAAAAAGAAAGGCATCCGGTTCTCGTCTCCGACGAATTTCCGGCTTCGACCATGCACAGAAGAATAAGCCGGAATATCAAGCAACTAAAACGGCAGGGTGGGGCATCCGGGAGCGTCCCTCTGCGGATTTATCCATGTCAAACGGGTAAAGGGTTGCCGGATGGAGCTCGTTGTCAGGATCGAAGAGGCCGAATATCGCTACGAATGGGGCTTCAATCGGAAAGAGACGTTTCTTCCGGAACCGCTACCGGACACCCGGCAAGAAGAGACGCTTGATTGAACGGCTTCGCCGCAGGGGCGGGCAACCCTGCATGAGAAGGCGTCGGATGTAAGCCGGATATCTTCTCTTCGCCCATATTGCCGGCACAGGCAAAAACAGGGAGCGCGGCACATGCATTGTGCCGCGCTCCTTTTATCCGCCCAATCCGGCGGACCGAGCATATACCGTTCAGACTACCATTCCGGCCACCAGCCGCCGTCACCGCCGCCGCTGCTCTCGCCCGAGCTCTTCGCCGAGACCTTGAACAATGCCGTCGTTGCGGATGTTCCGCCCATGTAGCCGAACGCAAACAGATAATAATCCTCACCCGAAGCGATGGAGTTTCCCTTGTAGTCATACGAAACCTTGAACAGGGTCGGAGTCTCCGTCAACGTTCCGTTGTTCTCGCCCATGTAGCAGTTCATGATGATCGACTCGCCGGCCGATTCGATCACGCTCGACATGAAGGCTGCGTCGTCTCCGCCGAACGAATCGTATTCGCTCTTCTTCACGGCTCCCGTATAATAGTACTCGTTGTCAACCGTCGGATCGACTCCATAGGTGAAGAAATAGATCTGGCCGCCGAATAAATCGTTCGGATCCGTCTCCGAACCGGCCGTCACGTCCGTAATCTCCAGCGTCATCGACGAGGGTACCACCGATGTCGTCTTCACGCTCTTCGTTGCAACCGCCGTCGTCCGGACGCCCTCTTCGCTTACTCCGAAGACATACACCGTATAGTCCGTTTCGGGCTTGATGATCGTAACACCCAGATCTATACGCGAATTCAGACTCTTCTCACCCGTAAAGATCCGGGGATCCGTCTTCCAGTCGATCGGCGGCATGAAGCCGTTCTGGAAGGCGATCTCGTCATCGGCAACCTGAGAAGCCGTCAGGTTCTCGACATCTTTCGTGGCACGAATCGTCGAGAAATAGCGCGTGGTGCTCTTCGACGGCACGACAACGAAGTTGATCAGCATCGAATTGACATCGCCGATCGTCACGTCGAACGTGCAGTCATCCGTTATCTCCACGGCTTCCGTCTTGAATGCAACCTTCGACAGGGCCGTGCACTCCGAGACATACATGTCGATACCGAACGCGATGGCGTAATAATCCGTTTCGGGCAGCAGTCCGCTCACGGGCAGCGATCCGTTCCCCTTGAAGACGTTCGGCAGTTGAATCAACTGCGAACCGTCGGAGCCGATCGACAGGCGGATCATTCCCAGCACGTTGTTGATCACCTCCTGATCGTTGCTCTGGAACGAATTTTCATACTCCGACTTCTGGATATATCCCAGATAGTAGTATGTATCGTTTCGGTCGGGAGCGGCCTTCAGCGTTGCAGTCGTTTGGGCCAGATCCGTTGCCGACAGATTGAATGCGATCGTCTTCATCGCCTCGGTCCGGAACGACTTCAGCACCACGCGGGTCGTAACCTCCGCCTTCACGTTGATGCCGTAGGCATAGGCGTAATACTCCGTATCCATCTCCAGGTTGTCGTAAACGCCCTTGTGAGACTCTTCCTCCTCCCACATGCTGAACATGAAATCCAGATACTCGGGCAGGCTCATAAACCACTCGTCGGCCTCGACGGTCAGATCGGCAAGCTGCTGTTCGATGAACTTGTCCGAACCGCCCAAAGCATCGTATTCGCTCTTCTTCACCACGCCGAACAGGAACGTCAGCGACGGATCATCGGCCTTGCCTTCGACAGCGGCCGCATGCAGCGAGACGTTCGTCACCTCAAGACGGATCGGCACGGCCGGAGCCTCCTGCGCGACATTGACCGTAACATCTTCCGCCCCGGGATAGCTCAGAACGACCGTACCGGTACGCACCAGATCATCCGTCGTATTCTCACCCACGACAAAGCTGACCTTGCCTGCGACCGAGACGTCGATATCATGAATCCAGGAATCCCTGCTCGACGCCGACACAGTCTTTCCCTCGACCGGATTCGCCACCTCGTAGGACAGCGTGATCGGTCCGCCGGCGGCAGAGACATTCAATGTATTCGTATCGGCAAGCTTGACCGTCAGCACGGGAGCCGGGCCCTGAGTCTTCTCATCCGTCGAGTCCTTGCTGCACCCCTCCATTGCAAGCAGCGGGATGCACAGCAACGCACAAAGTGCGAATTTCAAAAAGAAGTTCTTCATACTTTTTCCGTTAAAATTACACTCCGTCCCCAAAGGAACAGCCGCAAAAATAGCTATTTTTTTCAATTCTCCAACAGTGGCGACCCGACAAGCCGTTCAAACACGAGGCCGGCCCGACGGAACGTGCTCGGTTCCCAGACTCCTGTTTCACACGAACACCCGCCTCTCCGGAATCGGGAGGGGAGAAGCGCATCATTTGTCTCATCAAAGGGTATTGTCTTCGAGTCGGAGAACCCAACATCGGAACGGAAGAGCTCCGTTCACAGACATCCCGAGACAGGGATTGCCCGGAAAATCGCCCGGATCACAACAGGATAACGGCCCGTTCGGGCGGCATCGGACGTCCCCCGGGAAGCTGGACATGCAAGACGTGTTCCGTCTCCACCGGCACGCCGTTCTTGGTTGCCGGGATCCACTTCGGAGCCTCCTCGACCGCCTTTACCACCTTGCGGCGCAGACGGTTGTCGGTCGATTCAAGCAGATCGGTCAACTCCACCGCGCCGTCGCTCTTCACCCGGAACCGATAGACCACACGCGCTACGGGATCCGTACCGCCCCACTTGATCCGATCGGCGACATACCGGTCGAAAGAGACGCTGTCGGCCGGGAAGACCGCCTTCGTATCATATTTCAACGTCACGAGAACCACCCCGTTCGAGGCCTCTTCCCCATAACGGGCTATCGTCTGCTCATTGGCCGGCAGTTGCTCCATGTGCTCGATCTCGGCCGGAGGAATCTCCCGCAGCGCATCGCCTTCGTAAAGCGCGCCGTTGACCACATAGACCGGACGCCGCTCCTGCGCCGCAAGCACGGAGAGGCCCGCAAAAAACAACACTCCCGACAAAAGAATCAATCGTATCTTCATGCTTCCGTCTGTTTTGCTGCGGAGGATCCGCCGATCGCGCCGAAAAGGGCCGAGCGGAGATCTTCGCACAATTCAAAATCCCATCCGACGCCGGACAACCGCCTCAAGCGCCGGACGATCCCTCTGCACGGGAACGTTCCCGCACGCTCCGATATTGCCTACTCCGCATCGTTGTGCATGTGGGCGGCATACCCCTCCCACTTGTCGAGCACGGCACGGAAATCCGCCGGCAGATCGCATTCGAAATAGACCTCACGACCCGTCGTGGGGTGGACAAAGCCCAGACAACGGGCATGCAACGCCTGACGCGGCATCAGGGCAAAGCAGTTTTCGACAAACTGCCGGTATTTCGAGAAGGTCGTACCCTTGAGGATCCGTGCCCCGCCGTAGCGGGCGTCGTTGAAGAGCGGGAACCCCTTCCAGGCCATATGGACCCGAATCTGATGCGTGCGACCCGTTTCGAGCCGGCACTCCACAAGCGTCACATATCCGTAGCGCCGCACCACACGCCAATGCGTCACGGCGTGCTTGCCCGCCTCCCCGTCCGGGAATACGCACATCTGCAGCTTGTCCCTGGGCGAGCGGCCGATATTTCCCTCGATCGTCCCTTCATCCGTATCGGGATTCCCCCATATCAACGCATAATAGCGCCGTGTAATCGTATGGTCGAAAAACTGCTTGGCCAGACGGGCATGGGACCGTTCGTTCTTCGCCACGACGAGAATTCCCGACGTATCCTTGTCGATGCGGTGCACCAGCCCCGCACGCAGATTCCCCTCGGAGAACATCGGCAACGTCCGCAGATGATAGGCCAGCGCATTGACCAGCGTTCCATCCCAGTTGCCGTGTCCGGGATGTACGACCATGCCGGCCGGTTTGTTGACGATCAGCAGATCGTCGTCTTCATATAGGATGTCGAGCGGAATATCCTGCGGCACGATCTCCACCTCCCGCCTGGGGTAGGGCATCACCAGCGTAATCCGGTCCAACGGCTTGACCTTGTAACTCGATTTTGCCACCCGGCCGTTCACCAGAACATTGCCGTTGTCGGTCGCCGTCTGAATCCGGTTCCGCGAACAATGCTGCATGCGCAACGTGAGGAACTTGTCAAGGCGCATCGGCTCCTGTCCCGGATCTGCCGTGACGGCAAAGTGCTCGTAGAGTTCATCCCCCTCCTCCACCTCACCGCCGTCGGCCGCCGCTTCGCGCGTCAACAGCTCTTCATCGTCGTATGGCTCCCGCAAACGCTCCATTTCCGCCACTCTCGATTAAAAGAAATCCTCCTCGTCCGCAGAGGTTGCGGATGTCGCCGGCTCCGGCCTCTCAGCCTCCTGCTGCAACGCCTCCACGTGCTTCAACACCTCGAGATTGGCCAGCGAGTCCTCCATTTCCAACCGCCGCCGTTCACGCTCCTGCTCCAACTCCTTGGCCCGCTTGTCGGCAGCGGCACTCTCCCGTGCGACCTTCTCCCTGTCGAGCGTCAGCCGCAGCGACACCTCGTCTCCCAGCGACGCAGGCACACCATGTGCCGGCTCCTGAAGATAGACCCTTGCATTTTTCTCGTCAAGCTGATCGACCCCTTCGTCGAAGCGCACCCTTCCGACGTTGAGCCCCTGCTCCCAGAGACGGCTTTTCGCCTCGCGCAGCGATACGCCGACAACCTTCGGCACGACAACCAGACTCTCCCCATCGGCGACACCCACATACAACGTTACGCCGGAACCGATCTCCAGCTGGACATGCGACGCGGAGTCCACCACCGCACCCTTCACACGTTGTTCAAGGACATAGTTCGTCGCCATGTCGGGTTCATAGACCAGCCGGTCGATCCCCAGTCCGGCAATCTCCAGCATGTTCTTCGCCTGCCGCAGCGAACGCCCCGCCACATAGGGGACATCGACCTTCTTCTGGGCGAATGAATTGATCGTGACATAGACCGTACGGCCGCCCTTGACCTGCGTTCCCTCGTGAGGCAGCTGATCCAGCACCACGCCGCCCTCATAAGCCGGGACATACAGCGAGTCGTTGACCTGCAGCCGCAACTGCGTCCGATGTGCCAGATGGATCGCCTCGTCGAGGCCCAGGCCGGTGAAATCGGGGACCGTGCGATGCGATCCGTGCCGCGTGCCGATCTGCATGGCGAAATGTGCCACGAGCAACAGAACGACAATGGTCAGGACGATCATCGTAAGGTGATAGAGAAAGGGATGGCGTTTGAGCCGCTCCAGATAATTCGGTTTTCGTTCCATAACGACTTTGTTATTCTAAGACGTTGTTCCAGTTTATTTCACGACAGGCATCTCCGGTTGCGGACCGCCGCCTCCAGACATGCTTCGCGGGTTTCGGATCCTCCCCGCCGCACACCGCAGGCCGTGTAACGGACAGCAGAGAGAGCCGACCCGCGGCCGTCGGCTCCGCAACGGATGACGCGGTATTTTTCGGGATCGGGCCTCCCGCATGCAACGACTCGGAGATCCTCATTTCGGGGCTTTTCTGTACAGATAGACGGCGATGAAACAGTAGATGATGTTGGGCAGCCACATGGAGATGCCGGCCGGCAGTGTGCCGCTCTTGGCAAACTCCTCGAAGAACCGCATCAGAAGGATGTAGGAGAAGCAGAGTCCCACACCCAACCCGATATGAAAGCCCGTACCGCCCCGCACCTTGCGCGACGACAGCGACACGCCGATAAGCGTCAGGATGAACGTCGAAATGGGATAGACAAACCGGGCATGGCGCTCCACCTCGATGATCCGGATCGAATCCGACCCCTTGCTGCGCTGCTGATGCAGGAATTCGTTCAGCTCTCCGATCTTCATTGTCTGGATCAATTCGTTGATACGTCCCAGCTCGCTCACGTCGAGGTTGATCACCGTATCCAGATTGCGGCGCTGCTGGAAGTGCTCCATTCCCAGCGAATCGAACTCCCGCGTAATGTAGCGAGACGCCGTCCAGTGTTTGGTCACGGGATCGATCTTGACGTCGGCCGCTTCGAGCGACGCCGTGATCTTGTTGCCGTCGAAATGCTCCAGGGCGAGATAGGAGGCCTGCTTGTTCGCCGCCATGTACCCCCGGATGTAGGCAAAGACTCCGGGTTCGATCTGCCGGTAGATATGTCGGTTGACCGTCATGTTGTCGCGCACGCGCTTGCGGATGTACTTCATCTCGAAGGCCACCGATTGCCGCTGCGAGACGGGGATGACCCACAGGTTGAGCGCCAACGACAGCGAGGCGATCAACAGGGCGCTGATGAAATAGGGCCACATCAGTCGGCGGAAGCTCATGCCGCCCGACAACATGGCCACGATCTCGGTCTGATAGGCCATCTTCGACGTAAAGAAGATGCAGGCGATGAAGGTGAAGAGTCCGCTGAACTGGTTGATGAAGAAGGGGACGAAATTGAGGTAGTAATCGAAGATGATCGCCTTGAGGGGTGCCTTCAACTCCGTAAAGTCATCGATCTTCTCCACATAGTCGAAAAGCACCACAACGACGATAATCATCGCTATGGCGAAAAAATAGGTCCCGATGAATTTTCCGATAATATATCGGTCGAGAATCTTTATGCCGGGCCAGCGCAATTTCATAATCTACAATTCATATCCATAACCGGCCATTCCATAACCGGCCATCACCGTCCGTTCGTGTCTTTCAGCTCCGTTTTTTATCAAAATACCGCTCCGCATCATCTGCCGCGTGTCTTCGTTCTTTTCCGTTCCGTGCACCCCATGCATCTCCGTCCTTTTCCGTTCCGTGCGTCTCCGTCCTTCTCCATGCGTCCCCGTGTGACTCCGTATGACTCCGACCTTCCCGGTCCTTCTCCATGCGGCTCCGTCCTCTCCTCCCCCCCTCTCCGTCGTATCTCTTCCGGGGCTTCGTCCGCCTGCCGGCTCCTGGCGGGAGAGACCGTCCGGGTACCTTTCGGGCTCTCGGTCGGCCGGTGCTCAGAGTCTGCGGCCCAAACGGGCAACGGCAGCCGTCTTCCACTCCTTGAAATCACCGGCAAGGATGTGTTCGCGTGCGGCCGTCACAAGCTGCAGGTAAAAGGTGATATTGTGCAGCGAGGCGATCTGTGCGGCCATCATTTCACCGCATGTCACCAGATGGTGCAGATAGGCCTTCGTATAGCAGCGGTCGAAGGTCGTACCTTCGGGATCGATGGGCGAGAAATCCTCCTCCCACTTTTTGTTCCGGATATTGATCGTCCCCTCCCAGGTAAAGAGTTGTCCGTTGCGGCCGTTGCGCGTCGGCATCACGCAGTCGAACATATCGACCCCGCGCTCGATCGCCTCAAGAATATTCGTCGGCGTACCGACTCCCATCAGGTAACGGGGACGGTCTTCGGGCAGAATCGCATTGACCACCTCGATCATCTCATACATCACCTCCGTCGGTTCGCCCACCGCCAGGCCGCCGATGGCATAACCGTCGGCCGCATACTGCTTGACATTTTCCGCCGCATGAGCGCGCAAATCGGGATAGGCACAACCCTGCACGATCGGGAACAACGCCTGATAATAACCGTACTTGGGTTGCGTGCGATGATACTGCTCGAAGCAGCGATCCAGCCATCGTTCCGTAAGCGCCAGCGACTTGGCGGCATACTCGCGCGGAGCGTCGCCGGGCGGGCACTCGTCGAACGCCATCATGATGTCGGCGCCGATCGACCGCTCGGTGTCGATGACGCTCTCGGGGGTAAAGAGGTGTTTCGAACCGTCGATATGCGACCGGAAATGGCACCCCTCCTCCTTCAGCTTGCGGCAGTCGGCCAGCGAAAACACCTGAAACCCTCCCGAATCGGTCAATACGGGGCCGTCCCACGACGAAAAGCGATGAATGCCCCCGGCCTCCTCAAGGATGTGCGTTCCGGGCCGCAGGTAGAGGTGGTAGGTATTGGCCAGAATGATCTGGGCCCGGGCCTCGTCGCGCACGTCACGATGGAAGATCCCCTTGACCGCCGCCGCCGTCCCCACGGGCATGAAGATCGGAGTACGGATCACGCCATGATCGGTCCGGAGTTCTCCGGCACGGGCCTTTGTCCGCGAATCGGTATGTTGAAGCGTAAACTGCATCATATCGCACAAAGGTAGGAATTTTTAACGGTTTTCGCATCTCCGCAAAAGAAATCTTCCCGCCGGGAGACTTTTCATGATTGTTTTCGTATCTTTGCCACATTCTATGTTTGTGACGGATATGACCTTTTCGGAAATTTTCCTCTTCCATTACGGTTGGCAGGGTGCGGCACTGGCCGCCGTTCTGCTTCTGTTGTTGTGCATTCAGCTCCGTTACCACCTCCTTGCCTACGGGCGCATCCCCGCATACAGGAACAACCGGCGACAGACGATTCTCGACAGCGAACCGCCCTTGTCGGTCATCGTACCGATGTTCGCGGAGGACTACCTCTTCATCGAAGAGCGGTTGCCGCTGCTGCTGGCGCAGGAGTACTCCGAATTCGAGATCGTGCTGGTTTACATCGGCCGCGACGGGGATTTCTTCGAGGATCTGCAACGCATCCACCAGTCGATTCCGCGCGTCACGGCGACCAAGATCGAGCAGGCCCCCCGCTTTCCCATCTCGACGAAAATGGCGCTCAACGTCGGCATCAAATCGGCCCACTACGAACATGTGATCATCACGACAACCGACGCCCGTCCGCGATCGGACCACTGGCTGGCACTCATGGCCAAGGGTTTCATGCGGGGCGACATCGTCGTGGGCTATTGCGGCGTGGAGCGAAAGGCGGGCATTGCCAACCGCTGGATCCGCACCGACCGCATGATGGAGTCGGTACAATGGCTCTCGCGTGCCGTTGCGGGGCACCCCTACCGTGGAATCCGACAGAATCTGGGATTCACCAAACACCTCTATTTCGAGGTGAAGGGCTTCAACCACCTCAACATGAATATCGGTGAAGACGACCTCTTCCTGCAGCGGATCATCCGCCACGACAACGTAAGCGTCGTCCTTTCACCCCGCGCATCGGTCATACAGACCGCCTGGGGCGGACTGGGCTGGTGGACCCGCCAACAGCGTTATTACGGTGCCGCGCGACGGTTCTATCCGCTCGCCGCCCGCAACGCCGTCCAGTGGGAGCTGGGCAGCCGGCTGCTCTTTTTCGCGGCCGTCATCACCGCCCTTACCGTCATGCCGCTGGAATACAAGCTGGCGGTCGCGGTTCTGCTGTTGATCCGCTATGCCGTTGTTTTTGTCACGTTCTGGCGTATCACGCGCCGGCTCGGAGAACGGGGCCTGCGGGGATTTTACTTTGTACACGATCTGCTGAGCCCCCTGTATGAACTCGTACTGGCGCTGCTGCGGCTGCGCCGCGACAACCGCGTATGGAGATAGCCGACTATATCGTTGCGGATGACCGCCAGCTGACCCGTCTGGTTCTCGGCGGCGACTCGACAGCCTTCGAATACCTCTTCGACCGCTATCGGGACGCCATTCACCGGCTTTTCCTGCAACGCACGGGGAACGCGGAGGATGCCGACGATCTGCTGCAGGAGACCTTCATCAAGGTCTATCTGAACCTGCACCGCTACAGCGAAGAATATACGTTCGGGCAGTGGCTCTACACCATCGCGCGCAACACCTTCATCGACTACGTGCGCAAACGGCAGGACGATCTGTCGATCGACGAGAAGTTTTCGGCACCGGCCTCGAGTGCTCCGACGCCCGAAGAGAGCATCATCAACTCCCAGCAGCGGGGTCAGATCGAACATTGCATCGCCCGGCTGCCGGAGAACTACCGTACCTTGATCCGCATGCGTTTCTTCGACGAGTACTCCTACGAGGAGATTGCCGCCAAGTTGTCGCTGCCGCTCGGAACGGTCAAGACACAGATCCACCGGGCCCGCGAGCGCATGTGCAGGTTGATCGTCGACAACGACCAACGATAAGCCCGCAGCACGGATGAAATTTCAGACACGCCCGGCCGCAGCGAAATAAGTCCCAGAGTTCCAAATACCCGAATCTAATCGACGCAAGACACTGACGATGGAAGAGTTGCTTCGCTATTTCCCCGATCTGACCGATCGCCAACGCTCGCAGTTCGCGGCGTTATACCCGCTGTACGAAACATGGAATGCCCGTATCAACGTCGTTTCGCGTAAGGATTTCGAGCAGCTGTATCTGCGCCATGTGCTTCATTCGCTGGCCATTGCCAGGGTTTGTACGTTTGCGCCCGGCGCCCGGATCGTGGATGTAGGGTGCGGCGGCGGATTTCCTTCGATTCCCCTGGCCATTCTCTTCCCCGAGGCACGCTTTACGGCCGTTGATTCGATCGGCAAGAAGATCACGGTCGTACGGGCCGTAGCGGAGGGCGCCGGCATCACGAACCTCGAAGCCCGCAACTGCCGGGTCGAGCACCTGGACGAACACTTCGACTATGCCGTTTCCCGCGCCGTGACCGACATGGCAACCTTCGTGAAATGGGTCTGGCCGCTGCTCGAACGCGGACAACACGGATCACTGCCCAACGGCATCCTCTATCTCAAGGGCGGAGATCTGCGCGAAGAGCTGCAACGCACCCGCCTGCAGTGGCAGGAGTACCCGATTCCGGATTTTTTCGACGATCCCTTTTTCGAAACGAAGAAGGTCGTCTATACAAGTCGCTGACAACCACTCGCCGGAGCGGACGATTCCTCCGTCACGCTCCGCCGGACGATCCATCGGAAGGATCGCTTGCCGCGACACCGCGGGATACCATCCATGAGTGAAGGGAGGGGAGACCTGCGGCGGAACGGAGAGATCCATCCATTCCGACTTTCCCTCACTTCCCGACCGTATGAGATTCATCGCGCGAAACGTGAGCCTGTTGGTCGGGGAGCTG
This sequence comes from uncultured Alistipes sp., assembly GCA_944322375.1. Taxonomy (GTDB): domain Bacteria; phylum Bacteroidota; class Bacteroidia; order Bacteroidales; family Rikenellaceae; genus Alistipes. The sequence goes on along the minus strand of CALUOX010000016.1, from coordinate 23,668 downwards.
CTCCGGAGTTGCGACCTGCTTCCGGATACAAATGATCTTCCCTTCACGAGTCACACCCTCTGCCGTCACGTTGTAATCCGCCGGAGCATCCGACGTGTAGAGCTCGACGACGGCATGGCCGGTCTCATCCAACTCGACTGTCGGATTCCAATAGAGCGTCGTACGGTAATCCGGCACCATCGAACGACGTGCTTTCTCCGTCGGATACGTCGGAGCATAAAACTCCGCAGGAGTTTGGTACCCTAACGGCGAAGAGAATCCTACATCCCGTGCAGGAAGGGTTTGTGATACAGCATCCAACTCCGAACCTGTCTTGGTTGTAATAGATATCATCCCTCGGGAATCTCCTACATCACCCCATAAAACCATATTGCTGCCTTCTATCAAATCTACTCGTTTAACAATATTCAGCGGATACCACAGAAATCCCGGCAACTCGTCATAATCATCCTGATAAAATATTACTCGAGGCTGAGACATCGCAGTTTGATTTGCACCAAACTTCATCTTCGCACCAGGGCTTAACGACTTTGGTCTGACATACAATATTTCAGACAATGGCGCTTCGATGTACCCATCCAACATGAACTTTACGGGTTGCTGTCGATAAAGAATCGTCGTGCCCCGCATGATAATGCCCGGCATTCTCGAAATAAAATCGAGAATCGTTCCGGCCCCCGACTCCTTGATGTCCTCATCCGTCCATGTATGCGATGCCAGACGATGCTCCGGCCTCTTCGACTCCAGGCGTTTGTGATGAACCACCACCACCGTATCGATCAGGATATTCCGCATGTCGGTCTGACCACGCTGCTCGATATAGTGCCGCGCCTGAGCGATATAGGGCTCGCGAAGCGTCGTATCAACATAACGCGGCAACCGCCCTACCTCCGGAAACGAATCCCGCGCAACCTTCACCGTCGCATCCGGCAACAGCCCCTTCGCAGCCGCAGGACGCAGCACATACAGCGTACTGTCCGGAAAGTCAAACCCGTTGAGCGTGAAACGTCCCTCCTTGTCGATCTCTGCCAACTGCGAATATTTCCACTTCGGCGCGATCATCCGCATCTCGTAGCGGTCCAGCCGTTTCTTCCGGTTCCATAGACCCGCCTTCGTGATACGGCCCTGCAACTCCTGTCCGACCTCCAGCGCATAGATCGGGTCCGCATACTCCGCCCGCATCACCGCCGGCACGTCGTACCGCCGCCATCCCTGCGTCAGCAGCAGCGCATCCAAAGCCGTCGTCCGCATTGCCGTCCCCGGGGCAAAGTACCAGTCCGGAGTCTCGATATAGCCCCGCAGGTCGGAGGTCAGCAGCAACGTCGAATAGATACTCCCGCTGCGCGGTGCCGGAACAGCCGTGCGGTCCGTAACCGAGATCGACACGTTCCCCGTTGCCGGGGTGCCGTCCGGTTCCGTCGCCGTGACCTCCAGCCGCACCTTCGTACGCTGTTTCATACTACCCGTCAGTTCAAGGCTTGTCGCGGCAGTCTCATGGCCCCGGTTGAAGACCAGCCGCTCCGACAAGGCATTGCCCGCCTTGTCCAGCAGCAGGATCTGCAATACGCCGCCCGGAAGTTGTGCACGCTCGAAGATCAACGACGGCAGCGAGGTATCCCAGCGTTCGTAGTAGCACAGATTGCCCCGGCAGTGGACCAGCAGCCGCAGATCGTCGGGAAGCGGCCGTGCGGATTGCACCTGCACCGTGAAACGCTCATCCGTCTGCAGCACCTTCAATACGCAGGCATCGGGTCGGGCCGGTGGCAGATCGAAGCGGCGCGGCTTGCCGCCTGCCATCGTGCACTCGGCGTAGTAGCTCTCACCCGTCCGTGGCGTAAAGTGCACGACGCCCATACCTGCATGGAGCGTATGAAGCGTATCGAGGATTTCATCCCTGTCGTTCTTCAGCACCCCTCGGATCGTAACCGAGCCGCCGTCGTCGCCCTCCGCCTTGAAGCCCACGCAGCAGTCATGGCCGGGAACCAGGTAGCCGCCCTCCGGGTAGAAGCCGACCGTGAAGTCCCGAACGCGACGGTCCGTCAGCCCTCGGCGACGTTTCCCCTCTTCGTCGTAGGCCGACAGCGCGATCTGTTTCTTGAAGAAGTAGTCCGGACCCTGGTTGCGCATATACATCGTATAGGCTGTCAGCGTATAGTCTCCTTCACGCTCAAGGCCCTGCGTCGGGAAGTAGCCGCTGTAGGCATCATCCCGATTCAGCAGCTTGATACGGCGCTGGAGATCGCCGTCCGGAGTCCGCAGCTCAACATAAACATAGCGGCTCGCACCAACCGGCTGGTGCGTCGCGGCATCCACGCTGTGCACCCGCAGCCAGATCGTATCTCCCAGTATGTAGTCCTCCTTGTCCGTCGTGACGTGCAGTTTCTCCTGCGGGTAACGGTCGATCTGTTGCTGAAAGGGATTCCGGGCATCCGACAGCCCATGTGTCGGTTGACCCTGCAACGACGGCATGCCGACGGCGAGACACGCCATCGCGCAGCTCAAAAGCTGATACGGTTTCATAAGGCTGAGTATAAAGGTCGTTACAAGATACGAATTTTATCACACTCCATGAAATACCCGGACTCTTTTTTTACGACGGATTCCGACGGTGCCCGTTACCGAGCGGCAGAAAAACAGAAGAATTTGAACCGAAGACCGAGGACTAAGCCACCCAGAACCTTCACAGCGGGCCGTCACAGAGAGGTGTCACAGCGGATCGTCACAGGAAACCGCCATAGCGGACCGCCACAGAGGACCATCACAGGGTACCTTCACAAGGACCCGTCACAGCGGGCCGTCACAAGGACCCGTCACAGAGAACCGTCACGGTGGACCGTCATAGAGAACCGTCACAGAGAACCGTCACAGGGAGCCCTTTTCCTGCCGCAAAGTACTCAACAGGCCGCATGCGGCCTGTATGTCCTCCCCGCGGGAGGCGCGGATCGTCGTCATGAAGCCCTTGGCCGTCAGAGCATCGCGGAAACGCTCCATGGCAGCGCGATCGGGAGAGTAATAGGGGGAATCCGGAATCCGATGGAACCGGATCAGATTGATGCGGCAGCGAAGACCGTTGAGCAGCCGGCACAGCTCCCGAATATGGCGCGGGGTATCGTTGAGACCCGCCATAACAATGTATTCGAACGACAGCCGGCGCTGTCCCGTAAAGTCATACTGCCGCAACACATCGATCAACTTCCGGATCGGACAGACGCGTTCAATGGGCATGATTGCAGCGCGTTCTTCAGGGAAAGGATTGTGCAGCGAAACGGCCAAATGGACTTTTGTCTCATCAAGAAAGCGGCGCAGATGCGGCGTAAGACCCGCCGTAGAGACCGTAATACGGGTAGGAGACCATCCGAAACCCCACGGGGAGGTGAGGATCTCGAGGGCCGGCAGCAGGGCATCGAGATTGTCCAACGGCTCGCCCATCCCCATGAAGACAAGATTGGTCAGGGTGTCGCGTTCGGGCAGCGAGCCGATCTGATTGAGGATCTCCGCAGTCGAAAGCGACTGCTGCAGTCCCTGACGGCCCGTGGCACAGAAACGGCACCCCATGCGGCAGCCGGCCTGGGACGAAACGCAGAGCGTCGCCCGATCCCCGTCGGGAATATAGGCCGATTCGATGAAATGGCCCTCGGCGGTACGGAACAGATACTTTTTCGTACCGTCGGAGGAGGTCGTAACCCCGACGGAAGCCGACCGTCCGACAGTACACGAACGCTGCAACAGGCGGCGGGACGCGATGGACAGATCGGTCATGTCGTTGATATCGGCGGCATGTTTGACATAGAGCCATCGGGCGATCTGACCGGCGGCGAAACGCGGTAAAGTCATTGTTTCACAAAGCCGTCGAAGGGCCTCGATATTTTTCCCGTAGAGAGTCTCCATTTTGCAAAAGGGGGGTTTTATGGCTTTCGCGCACCACAAAAATACGCAAAAAGCACTGTTTTTTCAGTTTCAATGATTCGTTTTTGATTTTTTCTTCCTATATTTGTGTGCTGCAATGTGGGTTCATTCCGCTCTTCGTTCGTCGGGACGTGCAAAATTCTGCGGTTGGCGATCAACCGGGTCGGCATACGAGGGGGGGGTGAAGGAGGAGAAGGAGGAGAAGGAGGAGACGAAAGAGACAAAGGAAACGAAGGAGACGAAGAAACTTCCGACAAGACCTCAGCCTGACAACGAAGCGAGAAAGCTGCTGAACAGACAGATAAAATAAGAAACATAATAATTGGAATAATGGAACTCAAGAAATCACCGAAAGCCGACCTGCAAAACAAACGGGGTCTTTTACTTGAAATCGGTTTGATCGTTGCGCTTGCCCTCGTTATCTGGGCGTTCGCCTGGACGCCCAAGGAGGTTGTAGTGGAAAAAGTCGATCTGAACAAGGCTCCCGTGGAGCAGGAGATGGTCGAAATCACACGACAGGAGGAACAGAAACCTCAGCAGCCGCCCAAGAAGGCCGAGATTACGGTCATCACGGACATGCTGGAGGTGGTAAAGAACGACACCAAGATTACGACGGAGTTCAATTTTGCCGACTTCGATGAGGATGTCGAGATCGTACAGCAGGTAGCCGTAGAGGAAGAGGTCATCGAAGAAGAGCCGCCCTTCCTTGTAGCAGAGACCATGCCTTCGTTCCAGGGTGGAGACCTCAATGCGTTCCGCAACTGGGTGCAAAGCAAAGTGCGTTACCCCGCCATCGCGCAGGAAAACGGCATTTCGGGCCGCGTCGTGCTCACCTTCGTGATCGAGAAAGACGGCCGTCTGACAAACATCCAGGTGCTTCAGACCCCCGACCGGTCGCTCTCCGAAGAGGCAGTCCGCGTGCTCCAGCAGTCTCCGAAATGGAGCCCCGGCAAACAGCGTAACCAGCCCGTGCGTGTAAAATACACGCTGCCGGTGGACTTCCGCATCCAGCAGTAAAAGGAACTGTATCGAGGGGGGGGGCAGCAAAGGTGCGACAACACGAACGACCCGACCTCGGACAGACGGAATATGAAGGTATCTCAACGCTTGGGATACCTTTTTTTTCGAACTTGAAACAGATATATGAACGAAAAACATCAATCCTCGCAAGAGCAGACCACATCCGGCGCCAACCGTCGTGAACGGGCCGTACTGATCTCCGTCGTGCGCGACTCCCAGGAGTTGCGTCAATGCGAGGAGTACCTCGACGAACTGGAATTTCTCGCCGAGACAGCCGATATCGAGGCTGTAAAACGATTCACGCAACGGCTGCCCCAACCGTCGGCCCGAATCTATGTCGGCCCCGGGAAACTCGAGGAGATAGCAGCCTACTGCGAGGAAAATGCCATCGACGTGGCGATCTTCGACGATGAGCTCTCCCCCGCGCAAACCCGGAACATCGAGCGGGAGCTGCCCTGCAGGGTCCTCGACCGTACACGACTGATTCTCGATATTTTTCTGTCGCGGGCTCAAACGGCCTACGCAAAGACGCAGGTGCAGCTTGCACAATACGAATACATGCTGCCGCGACTGGCCGGCATGTGGACACACCTCGAACGCCAGCGAGGCGGTACGGGAACCCGCGGCGGCGCCGGTGAACGCGAGATCGAAACGGACCGACGCATCGTCCGCAACCGCATAGCGAAACTCAAGGAGGACCTGCGCAAGATCGACCGGCAGATGGCCGTACAACGCTCCAACCGGGGACAACTGGTTCGTGTGGCGCTGGTCGGATATACCAACGTCGGCAAATCGACACTCATGAACCTGATCGCCAAGAGCGAGGTTTTCGCCGAGAACAAACTCTTCGCGACGCTCGACACCACCGTTCGCAAGGTCGTTTTCGACAACCTGCCCTTCCTGCTCTCCGACACCGTCGGCTTCATCCGCAAGTTGCCGACCGAACTGATCGAATCATTCAAGTCCACGCTTGACGAGGTACGTGAGGCCGATCTGCTGGTTCATGTCGTTGACATCTCGCATCCGCAGTTCGAGGAGCAGATTGCCGTGGTGAAGCAGACGTTGCAGGAGATCGGCGCGGGCGACAAACCGGTCTATCTGGTATTCAACAAGATCGACGCCTACAAATGGGTCGAGAAGGATCCCGACGACCTCACGCCGCCGACCGACGAGAACCGGTCGCTGGACGATCTCCGGCAGAGCTGGATCGCAAAAGCCAATACACCCTGCATCTTTTTGTCGGCGACGCAACGGCTCAATATCGAGAAGTTCCGGACGGATCTCTACGGCATGGTACGCGAGATCCACGCGGGACGCTATCCGTTCAACAACTTCCTCTACTGACACAGACGCCACCGAATCATCAAATTCACCCCGATTATGGAGATCAACATTCTCAACCGACAGGACACTGTTCTCAACAAGTTCATCGCCCAGATCCGGGATCGCAGGATCCAAAGCGACTCGATGCGGTTCCGGCGCAACCTGGAGCGCATCGGCGAGATCACGGCCTATGAAATTTCGAAAAAGCTCCACTACACGCCGCGAACCGTCGAGACACCGCTTGGCGAGGCCGAGGTAGCACTTTACGACGAACAGATCGTCATAGCGACGATTCTCAGAGCCGGGCTGCCTTTCCACCAGGGTTTTCTGAACTACTTCGACGACGCACAGAATGCCTTTGTTTCGGCCTACCGCAAAAGCAAGAAGGACGGGACCTTCACCGTCAAGGTGGAATACATCTCCTGCGGCAGCCTTGAAGGCAAGACGATGCTGCTTGTGGATCCGATGCTTGCCACGGGATCCTCGGCGGTGCTGGTTTACGAGGCGCTCGTGGAGAAGGGCGGCCTGCCGGCGCATACGCACGTCGCATCGATCATCGGATCGGAACAGGGGGTCGAATATGTCAAGCAGCACATGTCGCATGCAACGACGACACTCTGGTGTGCGGCCGTTGACGAGGAGTTGACCTCCCGCTCCTACATCGTACCGGGGATCGGCGATGCCGGAGATCTGGCCTACGGCGAGAAGCTCTGAGCTGCGACCGGAATCCGGGCACTTACAGCCGGGCAAGACGGGTAAAACGAACAAGGCAGGTTGAGGCGGCAGAGGCAGACTGAGGCAGGCAAAGGCTGACCGGATCAGAGACTGGATCAAAGATTCGGGCAGGCTCAGACGGAGACCGGCGCTCAAACAGTCCCCGAATGACGGGACAGGAGCAAAGCTGGAGGGAGGGGCAAGGCCTCAAAAGATAATACTCCTGACTCCCGCAGCAAACGCCCCGGCAGAGGCCAAACAATCGGGAACCCGGATCATAATGGACCGGGGCGGGAACAAGACTGAGGAGGTAGGCTTCGGAAGATGATATGGCTGACTCCTGCAGCAAACGCCCCGGCAGAGGCCAAACAATCGGGAACCCGGATCATAATGGACATGAGATGAAACGAAACTTCTATTTTCTTGCAGCGCTCTTTCTGACGACGGTCGTATTGATGGCGTTGCAGAAACCACTCTTTCTGTTGTGGTACTCCGCACAGGCCGCACAGGCATCGGCAGCCGAATGGATGGCCGTGGTAATCAACGGATTGAAACTCGATCTGACCGTTGCGGGATACATTACGGCACTGCCGCTGCTGATTACGGGACTCGCACTGTGGATTCCCGCCCGCTGCTGGCGCGTCGTGATGAAGGGCTACCTGCTGGTGATCGCCTTCATCGCCGCCGCGGCCTTTACCGGAAACCTCGTCCTCTACGAATACTGGGCCTTCCCGCTCGACAGCTCCGTCCTGCAATACCTCGCATCGCCGCAGGAGGCAATGGCAAGCGTTACGACCGGACAGTTGATCGGATGTATCGCCATCGTACTGATTCTCTTTGCCGTGTACGCCTTCTGCTATCTCCGTATTGCAGGGCTGTTCGATCCGCAACCGCGGAAAGTACATCGTCCGGCATTCTCCGCAGCGCTGCTTGTAACCGCCGGCGTGGTTTTCCTTGCCATACGGGGAGGGGTCACCGTTGCAACGGCCAATGTTTCGAAGGTCTATTTCAGCGGGAAGATGTTCCTCAACCATGCAGCCGTCAACCCGCTTTTCTCCTTCCTCTCGACATTGGCCGCCGGCGACAAGGAGCTGTTCGAATACGAATTCTATCCGGAGAGCGAACGTGCCGCGAACTTCGACCGCATACGGGGCGACCGTACGCCCGCAGGCCCGGCCGATACGCTGCTGCGGACGAACCGTCCCGACATCGTGCTCTTCCTGGTCGAGAGCTTCGGAACCTCGACGGCCGACGCTACAGTTGACGGCGAGGCCGTCGCTCCGAATTTTCAACGTCTGAAGTCCGAAGGGATCTATTTCGACAATCTTATCGCCAGTTCGTTCCGTACCGACCGCGGTACGGTAGCCGTGCTGAGCGGATTTCCGGCCCAGCCCAAGATGTCGATCATGAAGCTCCCGATCAAGAGTCAGCGCCTGCCGTCGATCGCCCGCTCGCTGCGTGACGCGGGGTACTCGACAAGTTTCATGTACGGCGGCGACCTCAACTTCACCAATACCTCCTCGTATCTCTATGGAACGGGATTCGACCGGCTGATCTGGCAAAAGGAGCTCCATTTCGATGCTCCGACGTCAAAATGGGGATATGCCGATGACGTGGTCATGGAGGCCTTCACGGATCATGTCCTCGCCGAGGCCAGGACGAACTCGCCCTTTCTTGCCGCGATGCTGACCCTTTCGAGTCACGAGCCTTTCGACGTGCCGATGTCGAAGTTCGAGGATCCGATGCTCAACTCGATGGCCTTCGTGGACGACTGTCTGGAGCGGTTTGTTGAACGCATGAAGCAGTCCCCCGTATGGGACAACCTGCTGATCGTCCTCATCGCCGACCACGCCTACCCCTACCCCTACGGAATCGGCAACAGCGACGTGCTGCGTCACCGCATTCCGATGTTGTGGCTGGGCGGAGCCGTACGACACCCCGCCGTCATCGAGGCATACGCTTCGCAGACCGATCTTGCGGCGACGTTGCTTGCCCAGATGGGAATCGACCATGCGGACTTTACCTTGAGTCGGGACATTGTCAATCCGACTCTTCCGAAGTTCGGCTATTACTGCTTCAACAACGGCTTCGGGGTTGTCGATGCGTCGGGAGCCACGATCTACGACTGTACGTCGGGACGTGTGATTACGCCCGACAGTTCGGCGGTGCGACTTCGCGACGGAAAGACGATGCTGCAAACCACCTATAAGATCATTCGCGAACTGTAACATCCGGAACCGGTACCTGCGACGTGACCCGAACACGCGAAACGGGACGAGAGAAGGGCCTTCCCACAAGGCACAGGTTGGTCCGTAAACAGGCTGCCCCTGCGGATTCCAAACAGTTGACAGGCCCTCGTCTGCTGTTGTTCCGAGGGTTTTCGCCGACATAAGATAAAAAGAATAAGGGAGTGGACCTCGTCCATAAGAGCAATCTCACACCACACGGAGAGACGGACTCTTTCCGCCCTAAGGCACGGGATCGTAACCGCTGCCGCCCCAGGGATGGCAACGCGACAACCGCTTGAGTGTCAACCAGCCCCCCTTGATCGGCCCGTACTTCCGCAGCGCCTCGACGGCATACTGCGAACAGGTCGGGGTAAAACGGCACGACGGCGGCGTGAACGGCGATATGCAATACTGATAGATCTTCACGAGCAGGATCAACGGAAATGCCGCCGCACGCTTACATCCGTTCAGCAATCTGCGACAGAATCTTTCGGACGGCATGTTCGATCGTTTTATAAGGTAAAATCTCCCGCGAGGAGTAGATCAACGCCAGATCGACGGCCGCCGACTTCCCGCAGTCCGCAAGCCGCTCCTTGTTGAGCCTGTAAGCCTCTTTCGTGCGGCGCCGCAGCCGATTGCGCCGATTTGCCCGCTTATGGAACTTTTTCGGCACCGAGACCAACAGCTCGACAGACATCCGGTCGTCCCCCTCCGCATAGAACAGGTAACGGAACGGATGGACAAACCCCGACTCTCCGGAGGCAAACAGCCGTCGGACAGCTCCCAGCGTTCGCAAACGTTCGGCACGGGATAAGGTTCGGGATGTCATCATCGTTTTGTTTCAGGGCCGCCGGGACGGCTGTTCGGACAGGATTCGGCCCGGCCTGCAGAGACGATCGGCACGACATGCGGATCCATTGCCGCACAACGCCTGCCGCCCGCAATCCGCCGCCCGCAACCGTCTGTCCGGAACCGGGTTACTTGGCCGACGTACGGCGGCTCCGGCTCTTTTTGGCCAGTTTGTGCTGCTGCGTGCGGATGAACTCCTCGCGTTTCTCATCGGCGACGAATTGCGCCGCCTCGACCTCCTTGCCGGCATGTACCTGCCCGATATAGAGGTCGATCGCCTTGGCCATCGACGGAGCCTCGGGCGTCGGAGCCTTGATCCGCACGTCAAGTCCCGCATCGAGCGCACAGCGTAGCGCGCCTTCGCCAAAGGTAGCGATCGTCGGCAGCTCCTTGCCGAACTGCTCGATCAACACCTTCACCTCCGAAGGCGAATAGATGCCGATGACATCATACGAATGGATGTCGATGTCCGAGCTGTCGGTGGCAACCGTACGTGCCAGAATGACCGGATCGAACGAGAACTTCAGTTTGGTCATCGTCTCGGGAAGATCGGGTCTGTGCGGCTCGCTCAATGTCAGCAGGAACTTCTCCTCCTTATGCTTGATAAGCAGTTCGATCAGGTTCGTGAACGATCCGTCGGCAAACGAAATCTTTCGCTTGCGATAGACGATATACTTCTGCAGATAGAGCGCGACAGCCTCCGTCTGACAGATGTACTTCATCGTTTCGGGTACGGTGATCCGCGCCTCCTCGCAGATATGGAAGAAACTGTCAACCGTCGTCCGCGAAGTGAAAATCACCGCCGTATGGTCGAGAATCTCCACCCGCTGCTGCCGGTACTCCTTCAGCGAAACGCCCGCCACACGAATCAACGGATGATAATCGACGTTTATATGGTATCGCTGCGCCAACTCGTAAAACGGCGATTTCTCGGGCACCGCCGGTTGTGGCTGCGAAACAAGAATCTTGCTGATCTTCGTTACACTCATTTCAACTGTGTTTTATCAACATGAGCACCGCAAAAGCGATGGGTGCAGTTTCGATGGTGCAAAGGTACAAAAACCAATGCAAATTCGAAATTTTTTTTGCGACAAACAGCGCATGCGCCTCCCGCAGATACATCAGAACAGCCGCGGCGATCAGCGTGAAGATCAGATAGATCCAGCCCATTCCGGAGCCGGGAGGGCACAAGACGGAGAGCAGGATCAACGGTTGGACGAGCAACACGGCGCGAGCGAAATGAACCTGTTTGACGTACAGCAGTGTCGATATGAACGATTGCGAGAGCGTCACCTGACCGACTCCCCACAACACGGCGGCCTGCACGAGGAAGATCACCTCGATGACCAGCATGACCAGAATTCCGAAACCCTGACGCACCAGCGGATCCAGCATGGAGAAACTGCCGGCAGGCATCCACTCGTCACAGAGCTTCACCGTCAGCACCCCGAGGCCCACGGCACCGAGCACCGAGTACCGGCGCAGGAACTGGGAGTGGAAGATTCCCCTTTTCCCGAGGATCCGCTGTCCGGCGTTGCGATCGAACCCGAAGCTGTCAACCAACAGCCGCACCTCGCTGGAATCGGCATAGAGCACCAACAGATAGAAGGCGGCAAACAGCAATACCACGATCTGAAAGGTCGTCGTCTGAGCGAGCGTCTCGACCATCGGCGCTGCGGCAGCCACACTGTCGCAGCGTATCGAGGCCGGACCGAAGAGCTCCACGGCCGAGACGTCCGTCAGCGAAGAGGCCGTCCGAAGACCCTCCGTCCAGTCGGACAGCCATCCGCCAATCGTCGAGCACCGCTCAGCCGCCGACAGCGTATCGACGTGCGGATAGACGGCTGTCGCCGTCTCCATGCAACCGGGCAGGGCACTGCCGGCCGTCACCACGGAATCGACCGCCGGAGCCGGAATCGAGATCCGCTCCGCGGAGTCGGCCGCGGCCATGACGGCCGACGTGAGCGTATCGTCGAGCGGTATCATGCGTCGAAGAGTCGTTTGAGCGTAATACGGATCGTCGTACCCTTGCCAAGTTCCGAGTTCACCACCGCAATCTTGCCGTTGTGGTACTCCTCGATGATGCGACGCGACAACGACAGCCCGAGGCCCCAGCCGCGCGTCTTGGTTGTAAAGCCGGGTTCGAAGATCCGTTTCCAGTTGCTCTTCGGGATGCCTTTTCCCGTATCGCGCACATCGATCATCACCACCCGGTCGTCATAGGAGAGTTTCACGTCGATGACGCCGCGCCCCTGCAGGGCGTCAAGGGCATTCTTCATCAGGTTCTCGACCACCCACTCGAACAGGGCGGGATTGATGTTCGCCTCGACGGGCGCCATCGCCAGACCGTTGTAGTCGAGCGTAACATTGCGCGGGATGCGTTTGCGGAAGTACATCACGGCCTCACCGACCACCTCGTTGATCACCGCCTTCTGGAGAACCGTCTCGGAACCGATCTTCGAAAAACGGTCCACGATCTTCATCAGATGGGCCAGATCCTTGTTCATCTCCTCGACGGCCTCCTGATCCACGGGCTGGCTGCGCAGGTATTCGATCCAGCCCAACAACGACGACGTCGGAGTCCCCAACTGGTGCGCCGTCTCCTTTGCCAGTCCGATCCATACCCGGTTCTGCTCGTCCTGCTTCGACGACCGGAAGGCGATGAACCCGACGAAGATAAAGAAGATGATGACGCCCAGCTGGACGTAGGGGAACAGATAAAGCGACTTGAGCAGCCGCGACTTGCCGTAGAAAATGATGTGGTTGTGTCCGCTGCTCCACCAGTAGTTGACCCGTTTGGGCTGGTTCTCCTCGACGAAGCGGTCGATCTGCTGCCGCAGGCGGTCGGGATGGTCCAGCACCTCGCGCGGAACAAGGTGTGCCTGAATGACATTGAGCTTTTCGTCGGTAATGATGAAGGGGATGTTGTTGCGGTTCGACAGAATGCCCTGGATGAGCGGATCGTTGACCGCACCGCCAAAGGCATCCCGATTGGCCTGTTCCATTGCCAGCACCCAGATATCGACGTCGTGCTGCTCCTTCTCCCGCAGGTCCTGTGCCATCCGGTTCGTATAGATCAGCGACAACGTACATATCACCATTCCCACAACGATCGTCACCACCCTGTTGCGAAACGACAGGGAGTAACGTGTGAGCAGCGATTTCAATGTCCGACGTGCCATAATATCCTCTTTTTTTTTGCGATCCACGCGGTTTTTCACGCTTCTTCTCCGGGGTTAATTCTCCGGGAGGTCTCTTCGGCCTTCTCCTTCGTCTCCGCGTTCCGTTGTTTCCGGTCCGATTCTCTTCTCCCTTTTTCCTCTCCCGGCGCTTTCTCCTTCTATTTCCTCTATTATCTGCTCCTTTTTCCTCTCACCTTCTATCTCTATCCTCTTTCTCCTTCTTCCAGCCTGCTTCTCTCGCACCCGTCTTTTGTGCGTTTAACCCGGGGCCTGTTTTTCTCTCTTTCCTCGTTCCTCTCCCCTCTGCGTTCTGTTCCTCCTTCGTTCTCCCGTGTCTCTCTCATTCGCCCCCGGTTTTTTTGCCCCCTGGAACGATTATTTGCGCACCGTGTCCACTTCCCGCAGGATATGACGATACTCCTCCGGATTGTTCAACAGATCGACGGCACGATGCACCTCGGCATCCTCTTCCAACGAGTGCTCCGTCACTCCGTCCGCATAACAGTAGCGCAACAGCACCGCATTGTTGAGGGTCTCAAGGATTTCGCGTTTGTAGGTCTGGAGGTTCGTCGCCTTGTCGTCCCGCAAGCCCGATTCGATCGCCTCGATCTCATCGGCCAGCGACTCTTCATAAAGATCGGCCCTGGCGGCGGCCTTGATCTGGTTCAACGCCCGACGGGTGTCGGATTCATACTTCACCTCCTTGTCGGCCATGAACTCCACGAAACGGTCATAATCGGCATCCGTCAGGGTAAAGGTCCGCGGATCGAGCTTCTGCATGCCGTGTTCGCGGAAATAGAGATCGGCAAAATCATCCACATATCCCATGGCATAGAGCGTTACGGCAAAACGGCTGATATATTCCGGGTCGCACTTCACGTCGGGCATGATTCCGCCGCCGTCATAGACCTTGCGGCCGCCGCTGGTCCGGAACTCGCGGATGAGCGAATCCGGGACGTTCTTAACCGCCCCCTTCTCGTCGCGCGACGAGTAGTCAACCGCCTGGATGCACCGCCCCGAAGGGATGTAATACTTCGCCGTCGTGACCTTCAGGAAACTGTTGTATCCCAACGGCCGTGTCGTCTGCACCAACCCCTTTCCGAACGTGCGCTGCCCGATCAGCACGCCTCGATCCAGATCCTGCAGGGCGCCCGTAACGATCTCCGCCGCCGAAGCCGAACCGTCGTTGACCAGCGCCACGACCGGCAGGTCCGCCGCAATCGGTTCCATTTGCGTACGATAGACCTTGTGTTCGGTGCGGCCTTTGGTCGTCACCACCTCCGTACCTTTCGGAACGAACATCGAAACGATCTTGACCGCCTCCTGCATGATCCCGCCGCCATTGTTGCGGTAGTCGAGAATCAACGCCTTGAGCCCCCGCTCCTGCAACCCCTCCAGAGCTTCCCGCATATCCTCGTAGCAACCGTCCGTGAAGTCGCGGTGCTGGATATAGCCGATGCTGTCGGCAACGAATCCCGCGTACCCCACTCCGGAGATCGTAATCCGTTCCCTGCGCAGTTTCACCTCTTCGACCTCTCCCGTGAGCAGCTTCTCGACCTTGATCGAAACCTTCGTATCGGGAGTCCCCTTCAACAGCGAACTCACCTGTTCGGTCGTCATCGTCCGGGCATCTTTCCCCGCGATCTCGATGAACCGATCGCCGATCTGCAGTCCTGCGCGGTCGGCAGGAAATCCCTTGTAGGGCTGCGCGATCACGACACCCTCCCCCTTCTTGCGGATCAACGCCCCGACACCGCCGTATTTGCCCGTCGTAAGGAACTCAAAGTCGTTCATCTCCTCCTCCGGCATATAGACCGTATAGGGGTCGAGCCGCCGGACCATGCCGGCGGCGGCATCGGTCATCATGTTGTCGGCATCGATCTCATCGACATAATAGATCGACAGTTCGCGCATCATGTTGATCAGGGTCTCCATGTTGCGGGCCAGTCCGAAATCGTTCTTCACGGCGAACGTGCAAAGCCCCGCAACACCGAGAGCCGCAGCCACCGTGACGAGATATTTTGTCATCCGTTTCATTGCCTGTCCAATTTTCGATATGGGTTCCATGACAGACCTTCCGCCGGCCTGCATGGAGAAATCAACTGTTCAATTCAATCCCGGTCGCGTGCACCGGCCGCGACATACGCTGCCAGCCGGGGTGCGACACGGGCAACCGTCCGGCGTTGTCCCGCCAGTTCGATCCATTGTCCGAACTGCGCCACCCGCACCTCGTCGTCCAGATGGAGCCAGAGCCGGCGCAAAGGCGAGACGGCACGGAACGTCAGCCCCTCATCATCCTGCGACACAAGGGTGAACCCCTCATTGCGGAAGGCATTGACGATCCGTTCGCGATCCTCATCGATGTCCCCCTCCACGCGGCGCGTGATGAACCCGGTAAAGGGATAGGCTGCCGACAGCACGACAACGGCCGTTACAAGCACCCATCCCCGCCACGATGAAAAGAGCAGTGCGGGCAATTCGGGCAGCGGAACGGCCAGCAGTCCGGCGAAATGCATGGCGAAGATCACCGCTGCACACAAAACGCAGAGGTGAAGAAAATATTTTACGGAACGAAGGATGTTCTGCATCATCAAAGATTCGATTATCAAGGGTTAAACCAATTATTCTCCATATCGTGCAACGATCGCGTCGGCCACCTGCTGCATCAGCCAGCGGGGAGTCGATGTCGCGCCGCAGATTCCCGCCGAAGCCGCTCCGGCGAACCATTCATCCCGCAGCTCCGCAGCCTCTTCGACCTGATGGGTCCGGACATTGGCCCTGCGGCACACCTCGTACAGCACCTTGCCGTTGGACGACTTGCGGCCGCAGACAAAGATCACCGTATCGAATCGCCGCGCAAAGGCCGTCAGATGCGCCTCCCTGTTTGCGACCTGCCGGCAAATGGTATCGTGCACCGTCACCCGCGAGGCATCGACGGCCCGGCGACGCATCTCGTCGGCAAGCGATTCGAACAGCGCAATGCTCTGGGTCGTCTGCGAAAGAAAATAGATCGGACGTGCAAAGTCGATCTGCGTCAGATCGTCCGGGCCTTCGATAACGATCGTCGGAGCCTCGACCTGACCGGTCAGACCGACCACCTCGGCATGGCCCCGCTTTCCGAGAATCACCACCTGTCCGTCGACCTTGCTCATCTCGGCATGCGCGCGTACGACCCGCTGCTGGAGTTTTGCAACGACCGGGCAGGTCGCATCGATCACCTCGATTCCCAGTTCCCGCGCCCGACGATACGTCGCAGGCGGTTCTCCGTGCGCACGGATAAAGAGCCGGCATCCGGACAATCCATCCAGATCGGCATGCGTCACCGTTTTCAGACCGCGGCTTTCGAGCCGTTGCACCTCGATTCTGTTGTGCACGATATCTCCCAGCGAATAGACCGAGCCATAGGCATCCAAAGCCCGTTCCGCCTCGTCGATAGCACGCACGACGCCGAAACAGAATCCCGATTTATCGTCGATCTCAACCTCCATGCTGCACGCTGTTTTTCGTCTTTTCTCCGACCGCGGGTTCGCCGCTCCGCACGCCCGACGCACCCGGCGCCGGGTGCTGAATCAGCGCTCCGTCACGCGCCGAAACTCCCGATCGAACCACTCCATCTGCTCCTCGACGGTCATATGGCTGTTGTCGAGGACAATGGCATCGTCGGCCTTGCGCAACGGCGAGATGGCCCGCTCCATATCGGCCTTGTCGCGCGACAGGACATTCTGAAGAATCTCGTCGTAAGAGACCTGGTCGCCCCGGGCCGTCAACTCGTCGTAACGTCTCTGCGCCCGCACGGCCGGATCGGCCGTCATGAAGATCTTCAGTTCGGCATCGGGGAAGACCGTCGTACCGATATCCCGGCCGTCCATCACGACCCCGCGCTTGCGACCCATCTCCTGTTGCATGGCCACCAGCTTGCGGCGCACGGCGCCGATCGAACTGACGGCACTTACACAGTTGCTCACCTCGATCGTACGGATCTTGCCCTCGACACGATCGCCGTTGACATAGATGTCGCTGGCGCCCCGTTCGGGATTGAAACGGAAATCGATATGAATCTCCGGCAACAGCCGCACGACGGCATCGTCATCGACCATCCCCGAACGGATGGCACCGTGTTCGAGCGCATAGAGCGTCACGGCCCGATACATGGCCCCCGTATCGATGAAAATATATCCCAGACGCCGGGCGATGGCTTTGGCGAAGGTTGATTTTCCGCACGACGAGAAGCCGTCGATGGCAATGACGATCTTGGGTTTCGTATTCCGTTCAGTGTACATTCGGCAGGACATGAATAAAGTTCGACAGAATGGTATAGATGCCCAACACGGCGATAATGACCCCGGCCACATGGTTAATGGTCAGCATGTGTCTGGGACGGAAACGGTGTCGGAAAAGATTCAGGAGAAAGGTCAGTGCAAACCACCAGGTCGCCGCCCCGCCGAGGAATCCCGCAATCGTCATCAGGCCGCTGAAAAGCGTTCCCAGATCGGACGCGCCGAGCGAAGTGGAGACCTTGAACATGGTAAAAAAGATCATGATGTAGGGGACGACATAGATGAAGTTCGTCAGCGTGATCCCAAACATCGAGGCGAAATCGCGCCAGAGTGTCGTCTTGCCCACTCTGTTCCGACGGATCTGGGTTACGGGGTTCTGCAGGAAGATATAGACTCCGACGATC
Source organism: uncultured Alistipes sp. (assembly GCA_944322375.1). GTDB lineage: Bacteria > Bacteroidota > Bacteroidia > Bacteroidales > Rikenellaceae > Alistipes. Next base: position 5,765 of record CALUOX010000016.1, on the reverse strand, counting down.
ACGACGATAATTCCGCTTATAACACTTAGAATAAGCTTGTTTGCCTCGATTGACCGTTGGAGGATCGAAGAAAAGAGCATGGCGAATACGGCCATGAGCGTATCGGCACATGCGACGCCCAGCCCCGAAGCGAATCCTGCGCTCCGGCTTTTGCTCAGGGTGCGTTGGATGCAGAGCACGGCCACGGGACCGACGGTGATGGATGCGGCGACACCCACGCCAAAGCCCTGTAACAGCAAATAGAGGACGTTCGTAATCTGGTTCAGCCCCATGAACGGTAAAACGGTTAATGATCCGATCGCGTCACGGCCGGGCCTTGACGGCCGGGTCCGACCTTCATCGGTTCGGTTTGGACGACAAAGATACGAAAAGTCGAGCGCAGAGACAAATGAAAACTCTGTTTTCAATTTGGCTGTGCCGAGACGGAGTATCTAAGGCGGAGCCAAAGTACGAAAAGTCGAGCGCAGCGGCAAATGAAAACGCTGTCTTCAATTTGGCTATGCCGAGACGGAGTATCTTCGACGTAGTCAAAGTTCGAAAATCGAGCGCAGCGGCAAATGAAAACGCTGTCTTCAATTTGGCTATGCCGAGACGGAGTATCTTCGACGTAGTCAAAGTTCGAAAAGTCGAGCAAAACGGTATATGAAAACGCTGTCTTCAATCTGGCTGTACCGGGACGCAGTATCTTCGACGTAGTCAAAGTTCGAAAATCGAGCGCAGCGGCAAATGAAAACGCTGTCTTCAATCTGGCTGTACCGAGACGGAGTATCTTCGACGTAGTCAAAGTACGCAAAACCAAGCTCTATGACTAATCAAAAGCTCCTCTTTCCTTCGGGCCGTACTGAAACTGGATGCCCCACGTGCAGTCAGTTCCAGTACAACCCAAGCGGGGCAATACGTCCACATCAAAAAGCCCGGATATAAACAGCCTTCAACAGACACCGAAGGATGAAAATCTCCGGCAAGCCGGCAACAGCGAACAGCAAACAGCAAACAGCAAACAGCAAAAAATCAGACGGGAAAGGCGAATTTACACGGTTATCACAAAGATTCCGTTGTCCGCTCCGCATCAACCGACGGCCGTCACAACATCGGGAAGAGCGGTATTGCAGAAAAACATACTCTCCCGACAACAACGATCTCTACAAATGCCCACACAAACAACAAACAGCCTTCTTTCCTATTAATATTATAATTATAGGAATACCTTCCTTTCAAAGGCGGCTGCCTGCACCCGGGAATCAAGCATTTCCTCTTCGCTGAACTGACGACGGGCCATCGGACAACTCCCACATGCCTGCGTCGAAAATTCCGCAATCGAATCTCTCTTCCCCGTGAAACGCCTCCGAAACGATGAAACGGACCCCCTCCGCGGATCTTCTCACCCTGCCAACCTGCACGACCGCATAACGGTCCGTCCGAAAAAGTACCCACAGCCATGCACCATCCGACGATCACCGCACAACCGACTTTCGGCCGAAAATCCCTGTCACACACCCGCGCCTGCCTGCCATCGATACGCAGAAGGCCACAACAGCAGGACATTCCGCTTATGACAATTCAAGGTCGGAATGCCACTGACAGGACAAGTAATCGGCCCCGGTCGGAATTCTCCCGAGCACAGCATCCCTCGAAATCTCAACGTACAATATCATGAAGGCTGACACACAGTGCATTGCAGATTATGCAAAGGGTCTTCACCGTCAAATTGGTACGTCCCGCCTCGATACGACTCATGTTCGACCGCTCCATGTCACATCGATAGGCAAGTTCCTGTACCGTCAGGTGCCTCTCCTTCCTCAACTCTCTGATTCTCGATGAGATATGAGATATTTCCTCTTGATAGTTGACACTCATTTCAAAAATTCGGATAAAAAATTTTGCCGTGCAAATTTTATTATATATATTTGCACCGTGCGTATCATATATGATACCAACAACAACTGCTCTACGACAAATAAACAGATATAAACAGACTGAAACTCAGGATTACACTTACTTGCACTCATATCTGCATGGTATCATTTATGATACTCACAGACATAAAACAGGTTCCGATTTGCGACAATGGACAAAATCATAAAAACAACTTTATCCAACTTACTTAAATTTCACTATGAAAAAGACATTGTTTACCAAACCTCTGGCATTGTTCCTTGCCGGAACGATGCTGGTCGGTGCCGGATGTAAGGATTACGACGACGACATCGACAACATCAACAACCGTCTTGACGGATTGGAGGCGGATGTCGTCCAGTTGCAAAAGGACGTCGCATCGCTGCAGGCCACGCAGGACGAGTTCGAAAAGATCGATTTCGCGGCATATGTGACCGACGATGCACTACAGACCAAACTCGACAACGTTCTGGCCGGCTATGCCAAAAAGAGTGACCTGAAAGCATGGTTGACGAGCGACGAGGTACTGCAACTGCTCAAGGAGAAGGGATACCTCGCTCAAAGCGAGATACAGAAACTCATCGATGATTCGATGCTGACGGAATCGGACGTGCAGGATGTGTTCAACAACATGCTGACGGCCGAAGCCATCATGGGCAAGATCCAGTCCGACGTACAGGATGAAATTGCCGACGCATTGGCATCCGGAGGTTACATGACCGGCGAGAGCGCCCTCTCGACGGCACAGGTAAACCAGATCCTGACCGCCGTTGCACAATCGATCGGCAACGAGAACTCGGCCGTTCTGACAGCCATAAAGACCTGGCTGGGCAAGGATTTCGCCTCCTACATGGAGAGCTACATGTCAACCGAAGCCTTCAAGGCCGCAGCGGGGAGCGCCGCAACCGATGCCGTAATGAGCGAACTCCAGAACGCCGAATCCGCTCTCAAGACACAGATCAACGCACTGATCGCTGCCGCACTGACCGGCGACGAGGAGAATCCCTACATCCAGAAGGGTGAACTGACCGAGATCCTGAAGAGCTACGACGACGCACTCTCCAGACTGTGGAACGCCGTGGGCGACATCGCCGGACGAATCCAGTCGCTGGTTTATGTTCCCGAAAATGCAAAAGGCTATGCCTATTTCCGGGGCGCCACGCTGGGTGACATCGCACTGACGACGGGCAAAAAGGCCACGATGGTCTTCCAGGTATCGCCTGCATCGCTGGCTCAATCGATCATCGACGGCTACAATGCCGAAGAGCCTACGGTAAAACTGGAGATCCTGCCCGAAGAGATTCAGGTTGTAACCCGTGCGGAGAGTCCCGTCAAATTCGAGATCGAATCGGCCGTTGCCGGTGAAAACGGCAAATTCGCGCTGACCGTCAACACCAATTTCGACTACGAACAGCTCGCCGACAACAAGACCTGCGCCGTGGCGCTTCGCGTCAGCAAAGCATCAAGCGTGACGAAACCCGCAGCAACAGACGGCGGGGAAGGAACGGAGATCAATACCGGCATCGAATTCACGTCGGCATACGTACCGACCCTCGGAAATGCCGATGATACCGACGTGATCGACCATATCGTGCTCGTCAAGGAGACGGAGAACGGGCTGGAGAAGTACGCCGCTCCGGTCGAATACCGGCTCGAGTACGACAATACGACCACGGCCGTTACGCTGCTGGGCGAATACCGCTTCGCCTATGAAGAGGGAGAAGAGCTGATCGAGCTGGCCGCTGCAGCCGAAAAATACAACTGGGACATCGTTCCCCAGACAACTCCGCTCTATACGCGGACCGAAGCGCTGAGCGGCACGGCCGATCTCACCAAGCTGGCCGTCGATCCCGCAGATCCGATGTCGGAAAGCGGCAAGAAATCGCTTGCAACGATCGGCATCAAGGAGGCCGAAGTTGACAATATCGACAAAACGGTTGCCGACAAAGTGATGTTCTCCGTGGCAGCCAACGTTGACGGCGCAGTGAAATCCGTTGAGAAGGAGGTATATGAAGCATCGCTGACCATTACCCGCAAGTCGCTGGGCACGATCAGCAACATCGACGCCGCCATCGACTGGTTCTATGCCGGTGAAGGAAACGACGGCTCGCAGGACCTGCCGACCGGCTATGCACACAATCTCTACATCTCCGCCGACAACATCATCAACGCCGAGATTCTCACCAACGAGCAGTATGCAGGCGTCAAGGAGAGTCTGGAGAGCGCCGTTTGGACAATTGCCGCCGACAGCGACGAAGCGCTTGTCGCCGCCAACAACCTCGAGGTGAAGGCCGTCGCCATTACCGACCCCTATCTGCCGGGCGACTCGAAGGTGCTGCGTTACATGATTAAGGGCTACAAGAACGGTTCGGGCACGATCCACGTAAAGACCGACATCGAGGTCAACGACAACGAAGAGGTTACGCTCGAAGGCACCATCACCTTCAGCGGGCTGAACGACCTGTCGTATGAAGTGAATGTCCCCGACGGAGAGATTCTCTCGATCGACCAGGCCGGAGGCAACATCTGGGTAGCGATCGACGACAAATTCTACGAGACGATGTACAACGCATTGCCCGAAGGTGAGAAATTCTTCGCCGACTACGCCGAATTCGCAACCTTCATGAGCAAATCGACGCTGAACTTCACGCGTCAGCAGGCAAACGTCGGCACACACACCGCCGAAGCCGGACTGCGCAACACGAACGGTGACTTCCGCGCCTTCTTCAAGATGGCCGACGTGGACTTCAACGCCGCCGATTCGTACAGCTACACGGTAGGCGCCGACGACAACTTCGAGGTATCGGACGCCAACTTCCATATCGCGCTGTCGGGCAAGGTTACCATCAACAAGGGCAACAACTACTTCCTGCAGCGTCAGGAGAACCTCTACACCGACGGTGAGCCGTACTATATGAAGGCAAAGGGCAGCCTCAGCGCCGACAAGAAGGCATTCGAGATCCAGAACGTCTTCCTGACCGCCGGCTACAAGGCCAACAAGACGGACGGCGCCGACGTCAACGTCACCTACGCCCTCAACCTGCCGGCCGGATACACCGGAGCGCAACCGACACTCGATCCCGCAACCGGAGAACTGAGCTGGGCAGCCTGCACGCTGCTGGAGATTCCGGTTACGGCAACGATGACGGTCAACGGACTAGTAATGGATTACAAGGAGTTCGTTGTACGGACCGATGCCCCGATCGACTACTCGAAACTTGTGATCGACGGCAGGAACAACGTCATGGAGATCCTGCCCGACGGTAAGGATGTAACGAAGAATGCAATGGAGCTGCTGTCGCTGAACGACATCTTCGGCAATGCCATCTTCAAGAGTGGAGCGGTTACGGCAGATCCCGCCACGAGCGCATACGACTTCAAGGCGGTCTTTGGCAACGCCAGAATCACGAGCAGCGATCCCGGAGCCGGTATTACACGTGTAAGTTTCGACGCATCGACAGGCATCGTAACGGTTACGGGCGATGAATCGGAACTGGTTCACACCATCACGGTCGAGATTCCTGTCACGATGACCTACAAGTACGACCAAACGGTCGATCAATCGGGACAATACGTTCTTCGCGCCGAAGAGCGGACGATCACGATCAAGGTTACACCGAAGAACTGACGGGTGTAAACAACCGCCAGGCAACGGCGAGGTCCTATGGGCCTCGCCGTTTTTTCACGCAACAGGGAGGAATATAAAAAGAGGATCCGGGAGAAGAATAATTATTAGAAGAGGGTCCCAAAACGAGATCGCCCGATTTCATGAATTATGAAATCGGGCGATCTCTCATGAGGTCTGAAGCGGACGCCATAAATCTGAATCGAATTTTACCGATTTTAATTTTATTTTATCTATATATCAA
>CALUOX010000015.1 GCA_944322375.1 uncultured Alistipes sp. | reverse complement strand
GCCGTAGCGCAGTTGCAGCTGTTCGCGCAGGTCGGCCGTCAGGATATCGCCCTCGATGAACGAGTCGCCCAGAACGGCAATGCGCACGGGCCTTTCTTCCTGCGGCCCGGCCAGTCGCCGGCAGAACCGGCGGAACGCCCCGTCGGGCAGCGTATCGAAATTTTCGATGGGGGTAAACGTAGCTGGCAGTCGGAGGGTATCGGCCGACGGGGCATCGACGGCAAAAGGTTCCGCGGGCGACCATTCGAAGGTGATCTGCGGCACGTTGCGCAGTGAATCGTCAGACGGAGCGATCGTATCTGCGACCGGAGCCGTCGATTCGGCCGTGGCGGCCGGCAACTGCGGAGCGGTCAGCTCCACCCCTGCTTCGAGCCGGTCCACGACGCGGTTGAAGTCGCTGGCGAACTCATCGTCCAGCGCGGACAGAATGTTGTTGTCACCGGTCGGTTTGTCGTCGAACGTGATGAGATCCGAGAGAATATTGGCCCGCCGCAGTGCAACGCCGCAGATCTTCTGCGGCGGAATGAAGGCAACGGCTGTCAGTATGGCAATCAGGGCTGTTGCGGCCTGCCAGCTGCGTCGGGTATAGTCTTTCGGTGCCATCAGTCACGGTTGTTGCTGCGTCCGAGAATCAGCATCGCGTAATAAAGTACCGAGGCGATGGCGCTCAGCGCCGCTACGAGATAGGTGCGGGCGGCCCACATCAATGCCTCGCGGGCCTGTGTCAGTTCCGTGCCCCGCATCGTGCCGCTCGATTCGAGCCACGCCAGCGCGCGGGCCGATGCGTTGTATTCGACGGGCAGCGTGACGATCGAGAAGAGGGCCGATACGGCGATCAGACCTACTCCGATCCAGCAGACCAGTGCGTTGTTCGTTGCGGCCAGCAGAATCATGCCGAAGATGAGCACGAACGTAGCCGCGCGGGAGGAAAAGCTGACGATCGGAACGAGCTGTGACCGCAGTTGAAGCGGTGCGTATCCCTGTGCATGCTGGATGGCGTGGCCGCACTCGTGTGCGGCGACGGCTGCTGCGGCGACGCTGCGCGACTGATAGACCGAATCGCTCAGGTTGACGGTCATCGTCTGGGGATTGAAATGGTCGGTCAGATGTCCCTGCACGTGGGTAACCCTGACGTTGTGGATTCCGTTCTCGCGCAGCATCTTTTCGGCAACTTCGGCGCCGCTCAGCCCGCCCGGAAACGGAACCTGCGAATACTTCGAGAAGACCGACTGCAGGCGTGCCTGCACGATCCATCCGGCGATACCGATGAGGATGATCAGAAACCAGGCGCCGGTTGTTCCGCTCGACATGCCGTAGAAGAATCCGTTCGAAGGGCCGTAATAACCGGCCTGAAGCATGAGCAACTGTACCATAAGAATTTTGACTGTTTAACGTTTGCGATGAACATAGTACTGACAAGCCTGTTGCGAGGGCATCAGTACGATTTCATTAACGTTCATACGGGCCGGTAATTGTGTGATCCATGCGATTGCTTCGGCAATGTCGTCTCCCGTGAGGGGCTCCACGCCCCGATAGACATTGTCCGCGGCCGTGCGGTCTCCGTGAAAGCGCACGATGGAGAATTCGGTTTCGACCATGCCGGGACGGATTTCGCTGACGCGGATCCCGTCGGCCAGAAGATCGGCCCGCATGGCCTGTGAGAGTGCATGTACGGCGTGTTTGGTGGCGCAATAGACCGCCCCGTTCTCATAGGGTTCCGTGCCGGCGATCGAACCGATGTTGACGATGTGCCCGCCGCCGGCAGCGATCATCTTGCGGGCGATGATCTGCGTGACGTAGAGCAACCCCTTGATATTCGTGTCGATCATGGCGTTCCAGTCTGCCGTCGAACCCTGATCGAGATGTTCGAATCCGGCCGCAAGACCGGCATTGTTCACCAGCAGGTCGATCCGTTCAATGGGGTCGAGTGCGGCGTGACAAGCCTCTTCGTCGCGCACGTCGAACGTCAGGGTGCGGCATTCGCCTCCGGATGCCTCGATCTCCCGGCGCAGGAGGTCGAGACGCTCCCTGCGCCGTCCGGTAGCGGTGACGGCCCACCCGTCGGCGGCGAGCCGCAGCGCCGTTGCTCTGCCGATGCCGGATGTCGCGCCGGTAATGAGTGCCTGTTTTTTCATAAACGCGGTTGAATTGCTGCAAAAATAGGAAAAATTGTGTTACTTTGCATGAAATTTAACCGAAGATTGAGCGGATTGAATCTCGAATTCTTCATAGCCCGCCGCATGGCACGACCGGCACCCGGGAACCGTCCGGGAGTCATGTCGCGCATCGCCGTCGTATCGGTTGCCGTATCGGTTGCCGTCATGCTGGTCGCCCTGGCCGTCGTTTTCGGATTCAAACGGGAGATCACGGCCCGGATGGTCGGTTTCATGGCTCCGGTGGAGGTGTTGGACGGCGCCGGAATCTACGCCTCCGAATCACAGCCGATTAAGGCTACGGAGCGGTTCGAGCGCCTCTTGTCCGGGATCGACGGCGTAAGAGCCGTGACCCCCTATGCCGTCAAGAGCGGCATCATGCGTACCGACGAAGAGATGGACGGCGTGTTGCTGAAGGGGGTGGACGGCCGTTACGACTGGTCGTTCTTTGCGGCGCGTATGGTCGAGGGCCGGCTGCCGCGGGTCGGTGATTCGGTGCGCACCAAGGAGCTGCTGATCTCGCAGCGCACGGCCCGACAGCTGAAACTGCATGCCGGCGACAGGGTCGAGATGCTCTTCGTGGGGACCGACCGTGCCCCCCGGCGCGATCGTTTCAAGATCACGGGCGTCTATTCGACGGGAATGGAGGAGCTTGAACGGACGGCCTTTACCGATCTGCGCAACGTGCAACGACTGTCGGGCTGGGATGACGACGAAATATCGGGATACGACCTCGCCTTGACAACGGAGAACCTTTCCGAAGCGGACCGCACGGCGGAGAGAATCAATGATGCGATGTGGACGTCGGAGCTGTCCGAGACCGACGGCGTGGCGGCGGTAAGTGTCGCCGAGCGTTATCCGGCCGTTTTCGACTGGTTGAAGGCACACGACGTCAATGCGGCGGTGCTTATCGTCGTCATGGTGGCGGTAGCCTTCTTCAATATGGCTTCGGCCCTGTTGATCCTTGTCATGGAACGCACGCGCATGATCGGGCTGCTCAAGACGATGGGGATGGAGAACCGGCGGATCCGGCGGATCTTCCTGTATCGCGCAGCGTTTATCGTGGGACGGGGTTTGATCTGGGGCAATGTCGTCGCAGGGGTGTTGTGCGGGGTGCAGGCCCGGTTTCACCTTGTGAAACTCGATCCTTCTGGGTATCTGCTTTCGGAGGTTCCCGTTGCGGTCCATGCCGGATGGTGGGTGGCGGTCAACGTCGTTGCGGCGCTGGTCATCCTTCTTCTGCTGCTTGTCCCGGCGGCACTCATCGCCCGCATCCGGCCCGACGAAGCGATTAAAAGCATTTGATGAGAGTCATGAAACCATACAATACGGAACAGAGTAAAAAGGAGGAGGTGAGGACCATGTTCGATCGTATCGCTCCGACCTACGACAGATTGAACCATACGTTGTCGCTCAACATCGACCGTCTTTGGCGGCGGCGCGTCGTGCGGCTGGTGCGGCGCATGCATCCGCACCGTGTGCTGGACATGGCGACCGGAACGGGGGATCTGGCGCTGATGCTGGCCCGCCGGATTCCCGGCGTGCATGTCAAGGGGGTCGATCTCTCGGAGCAGATGCTCGATATCGCGCGGAAGAAGATTCGGGCCCGGGGGCTCGAGGACCGTATCACGCTTGAGCCGGGAGATGCCGAGACGGCCGTTGCGGCCCCGGCTTCGGTCGATGTCGTGACGGTCGCTTTCGGCGTCCGCAACTTTCAGGATCTCGACCGCGGACTGCGGGAACTGGCCCGGGTGCTTCGTCCCGGAGGCCATATTGTCATTCTGGAGTTCTCGACGCCTGTCGTGCCGCTTTTCAACCGGTTGTACCGGTGGTATTCCCATCATGTGCTGCCGCGCATCGGCGGCTGGATGTCGCACGACCGGCAGGCGTACGATTATCTGCCCCGTTCGGTGGATGAATTCCCGCAACCCGAAGCGTTTCTGAAGCACCTCGATGCGGCAGGGTTCCGCAACGGCCGGGCCCGCAGCCAGAGCTTCGGAATCGCGCAAATCTACACGGCCGAAAAGTAAAAAGGAATGGGACGATTTCGGCTTCTGCTCTGTACGACGCTCCTTGCATCGTTGTTCGGCTGCGCCCGCCCGCTTGTGCGGGAGGTGCAGATCGAGGAGCTGTCGGTGGTCACGCACGGTTTGGCGGGGGTCGATGTGACGGCCCGCGTGAGCAATGCCGCAGATCGGGAGTTGCATATCGAGTCGATTGAAGGGGTGTTGTTTTACGATCGGGGCGAAGTGTTGCGCATCCGGCTGCATCGTCCGGTAACGATCGCTCCCGACTGGAGCGGCGATGTGCGGTTGCGCTGTCGCATGCAGGTGCCCGACAGAGCTGCCCTCTATGGGGTTTGCAGAAAGATGGAACGGGGTGAGATTCAACGCATGCGCGTTGCCTTGTCCGTCAGTGTCGTCGCGGGACGACAGAAGAAAAAAGTTGTCCGACGGATCTCTTTGTCGGATTTTTTGGATACCTTTGGCGTAACGACGGAGGATTTGTTAAACGTTCTCGGAGAATGAAACGATTTTTTCTGATACTTTTTTTTGCCGCTGTTGCCATGGATGGCGCGGCGCAGTCGCTCGATGCCTTTAAACGTCGGCTGACGGAACCGCAACCGGAATCCCGAATCGAAATCCGGGAGACCCCCGATGCGGCGGCAGCTTTCCGTGCGGCCTCGTCCGAAGCGGAGTCGAAGTCGTTCAACGGCTGGCGGATCAATCTCTTCTTCAGCAACGGCCAGCGCGCACGAGAGGAGGCGCGGGAGGTGATGGAACGCTTCGAGGAGGCATTCCCGGGCCTGAGTGTCGATATGTTCTACGACAATCCCTACTTCAAGGTTACGGCAGGCCACTGTGCAACGGCCGAGGAGGCGATCATGCTGCTGGAACGTGTTCGGACGCTCTTTCCGAAGGCTTTCCTGATCCGTGAGACGATGGCGGCGCAGGACCTTCTGGAGGAGGATCCCGATGCGACAAAGTCTCTCGATTCGTTGCAGACGGCGCCCGGGATGACGCCCCCTGACGGATCGCTTCCGCAGGAACCGGCTGCGGAGCTCCTCTGACCGGCAACCGGCGGTCGGACCGATAAATTCTTACAGGTTGCGGTGTTGTTTGGCTTTTCCAAGGGTCTGAATAGGGGTGAAGTGACGGATGGATGTGCGCGGGCCGGATTTCGCTGCTCCGGACAATCTCCCTGTTGCGTGCATGTTGTCAATGATATCCGTGCCGACGGTGGCTCCCGGCCGTGCGGCGGTGCGGCCGGAGTTCGGGTTGTCGGACCCTTTCGGACCGTAGAGATTCCGCCTGTTTCCCGGCTTCTCTCCGATCGTTGCCGAGCCTCTTGTGGCATAGCAGGTTACCCGTCGGTTCCGAATTTTGCCCAATCATAAAATTTTTTGATTTTTTCTTTTGATATTTTCTACCTATTGGATATATTTGCGGCGATAAACATCTAATTTCTTTATTGCCATGAAAAAGGTTTATACTTTGATCGTTGTGGTTGCTGCCGCTGCGATGGTATCGTGCGCAGGCAATGCGAACAAACCTGCTGCTGCAGAAGAGGCTGCCGAGGCTGCTGCCGAGTTCGTTCCCGCAGAGTGCGTTGATTGTCCGGACTCGCTGAAATGCGATTCTTGCGCTACGGCTCCCTGCACGGAGGCTGCTCCTGCAGAGGCTGCTGAGCCCGCCAAATAATTCCTGAACAAGGGTTAGTTGGTACACAGAGTTGCGGACCGGTTATTCCGGTCCGTTTTTTTGTTGTCCCGATCCGTTGTTTTTGCCTTTTGGCGTGGAGATCGGTAGCTTGTCGAAGTGCGGAGCGGATGTAGAGCGGGTTTTGGAAGCCTCTTCTCTTCGAATCTGGTTGTCGGGAAGAATGGTCAGGGGTTGGAACAGAGAACAGAAAGCGGGCAGCTCAAATCCGAGTTGCCCGCTTTATTGTCAAGGCTGCATGTCCGAAGGTCCTTCACCCCCCCCCTCTGTTTACGAGATTGTTTTGCGGTCGGGAGCATTCTCTTCGGTGTCCATCTCATCCTGCAGGTGGACCATCTGTATGGCCGCCGCCGCTGCTTCATCCCCCTTGTTCCCCAGGCTGCCGCCCGAACGGTCGAGCGCCTGCTGGAGGTTTTCAGTGGTCAGTACACCGAATGCAATCGGCATGTTCCATTGCAGTTGAAGCTGCATGACCCCTTGCGTGACCCCCTGGCAGATGAAATCGAAGTGGCGGGTCTCACCCTGGATGACACATCCCAGTACGATCACGGCATCGACATCGGTGTACTCGGCAAAGAACTGTGCGCCAAGTGAGAGCTCGAATGTTCCTGGAACGTATTTGATCTGGATGTTGTGGTCGGGACAACCGGCGCTGCGCAAGGTGTGGACGGCTCCGCTCAGCAACGCTTCGGTCACTTCGGCATTCCATTCGGCAACGACGATGCCGAATTTCATCTCGGCGGCCGAAGGCAGGGGCGCGTTGAGTTGCGACAGGTTGTGGTGTTTGGTTGCCATTTCGTTACAGGCTGTTGATGTATTTCTCGGTGTCGCGGGCTTCGGTCGATGCCGGATAGGAGTTGGCGATGCGCTCGAAGCACTCCCGGGCCTTGGCCGTATCACCCATTGCCTTGTAGGCACGTCCGGCCTTCATGAGGAAGAGCGGCGTCGTCACGTTGTTGTCCGCTGCGGCAACGGCCTTCTCATAGAATTTCACGGCTTTGGCGTAATTCTCCTGATCCACGGCGATATCACCCTGCAGCCCGTAGTTCTGCGCGTTGATGATTGCTCCGGGGATTCCCTTGACCGGCGAGTACTGGGCAAGGTATTTTGCGGCGTTCTCCAAATCTCCGGCCTTCAGGTAGCAGATTCCGGCGTAGTGCTTGGCGAGGTTGCCTGCTTTGGTCGATCCGTAGCGGTCGATAACCTCCAGAAAACCTGCTCCGTTGTCATCGCCGTTCAGTGCAAGTTCGTAGTCCGCCTCCGGGCTTTCGAACTTGATCTGGGCCTGGGCGAGGAGTTCGAGGGCCTTCTCGTTGCGCGGTTCCATGATCAGTTTCCGGTATCCGACGAGGATTCCGCCCAGCAGGACCAGCACGATGAGACCGAGCGTAAGGGCTTTGCCGTGGTTTTCAAAGAAAAGTTCGGTGCGGCTCATTGCGTTACCGATGCTCTGCTCGGTTGCGTCTGCTGCATTTTGTTTTTTTGCCATATTCGTATGTGAATTTTATTTTTTTGCAATCAAAGTACAAAAGTACATTTTTTTGTCCAATATCCACATGCGCGGCGGGATTTTTTTTAATTTTTCGTACCTTTGGAGTCGAACGGCCGGCGTTTTCGCAAAATGGAGCGTCGGTGCCGGGTTCAGCCGTGTCGGGGAGCGCTGCCCCGCAGCCGCATTATGTATCTCAAACGTTTGTCGCTCATCAACTTCAAGAATATCGGCCAGCAGGAGTTGTCGCTGACCGAAGGTATCAATTGCTTTGTCGGAGACAATGGCGCCGGCAAGACGAACTTCATCGATGCGGTGTACTATCTGTCGATGTGCAAGTCCGCCTTCGGGATGACCGATGCGCAGAGTGTGCGGCACGGCGAGGAGTTCTTTCTGCTGGAGGGGCAGTACGTGCATGCCGACGGACGCGGGGAGCAGATCGTCTGCTCGTTCGCACGGCGCGGCGGCAAGGTGCTCAAGCGCAACGGCAAGGAGTACGACCGGCTGTCGGAACATGTCGGATTGATTCCCGTCGTGATAGTCTCTCCGGCCGACGCTTCGCTGGTAAGCGATGCGGCGGATGAGCGCCGCCGTTATCTGAACGGATGCATCTCGCAGCTCGACAGGGGATATCTGAATGCCGTAATGCGTTACAATGCGGTGCTGTCGGAACGGAACCGCTATCTGAAGATCGGCTCCGATGAGGCGATGTTGCTTATATACGATCGTCAGATGGAGGAGCAGAGCCGGATCATCCATGCCAAACGGCAGGAGTTCGTGGAACGGATGCAGCCCCTTGTTGAACGTTATTACGCCCGGCTGTCGGGCGAGCGGGAGCGCATCGAACTGCTCTATCGTTCGGAGTTGTCCGAAACACCCTTCCTGGAACTGATGCAGCGGATGCGGCAGCGCGATCTGGCCAATCAGTTTACGACGGCGGGAGTCCATCGTGACGATCTGGTGCTGCGGATCAACGGCTATCCCTTGCGGAAATACGGGTCGCAGGGCCAGCAGAAATCCTTTCTTGTGGCGTTGAAGTTGGCGCAGTACCGTTTTGTGGATGAGCAGCGGGGCGAAAAACCCATTCTGCTGCTTGACGATCTGTTTGACAAACTCGATATGGGACGGGTCGAGCAGCTTATCCGCCTGGTCTCGGAGGACGATTTCGGGCAGATCTTCATTACGGATTGCAACAAGGTGCGTCTGGAGCAGATTCTCGGCCGGCAGGAGGTTCCCTATGTGTTGAACGTGGTAGAGAGTGGAGGTGTTGTCCGATGAGACGAACCAAGGCGATGCTGGTCGGAGACCTGCTTGAAGATTTCTTTTCGCGGCCCTATGTTGCGGCGAAGGTTGCGGAGGGCCGTCTGCCCGACACCTGGCGGGAAGTGGTCGGTGACGACGTGGCGGCGATCACGACGGAGCTGCGGCTTGAACGCCGGATCCTTCATGTGCGGGTGCAGTCGAGTGTCATCCGCTCCGAACTCTTTTACCAGCGGGAAGCCCTGCGGGACCGTATCAATGAAATCTCGAAGGTGAAACTGGTCAATGCCGTAATCATCCGTTAACAAGCAAGGTGAAGGAGGCGAAGTATGCAGCTTGGGTTCCGTCCTTCTTTTCCCTTTCGGACTTTTCTGACCGGGATGTTGCCTTTCCGGTAAATCCTTTCGCGGCCCGATTCTCTCTCCCGAGATCTCTCCTTCGGAGATATTTTCCGAGACCGCTTCTGCCGGTTTTCTACTGAGTCTTCCTTTGAAATTTTTTTTCTGAAACAGCTTTTAGATAGGACCCTCTCCAGGCCTGTTTCCTCCTTTCCCGGGTTGTTGCTGCAAGCTTTCTTCGCCGGAGTGCTTTTAGAGTTCTCTCTCGGTTTGGTCTTTTCTCTCTCCTCCGAGTCGTTGCTTGCAAGTTTTCTTTGCCGGAACCGCTTTTAGAATCCTCTCGGACTGTCCACCCTCCTCTCGTCCGACCTTCCTCCGAGGCCTTTTCGCGCTGGAGGCTTCTTCGAATTTGAATCGTCTGTAGTCTTTGGACCTTCTGTTTGTTTCGGGGTTGCGCGTTCCGCCTGTCTCCAGGTTTTGTCCGCCTGTGTCCGGGTCTTTACTGTCGTTGAGTCCGTTCGGAGACAGAGAACAAAAAAACGGGGCCGATTCCGACCCCGTTTTTTTTGATGCTTTTGATACTTTCCCGTGCGTTACTTGATAACGACTACACGGTTGTTCTCGATGTTGCCGCTGAAGGGCTGAACGTTCGAACCATAGCCCTTGACAATCAGCTGATCGGCCTTTACACCCTTGCTCTCAAGGAAATCGGCGACAGCCTGTGCACGCTGCTCGGAGAGCTTGAGGTTGTACTCTTCGCTGCCGGTCTCCTTGTCTGCATAACCCGAGATCGTATAGGTCTTGTTTGCCGGAGCGCTGTTGATCTCGTCGGCGATCATTCCCAGAACGATCTCGTTGCGCTGTGTCAGCTCGGCGCTGTTCAGCGAGAAGAAGACTGCGCAGGAGCCGTTGATGAATACCTCCTTGGGCGTATCCTGAGCATTCTGCAGTTTCTTGTTTGCTGCGGCAAGCTGGTCGGCCAGATCCTTCTGCTTGTTGCGGGCGGCAGCCAGATCGTCTTCCAGTTCCGCTACGGCTGCAGCATAGGCCGCAATGTCGGCATCGGTATATGCCTGCGGAATCTCACGCTGCCAGTCGCGCTGGTTGAACCGATAGGTGAAACCGGCCGTTGCGCTGTATGCGAAGGCCAGCGAACCGCCCTGGTTCAACGTCTTGGGCAGCCCCTTTTCAGGGAAAGCCCAGCCCTTGAGTTCGATGTCGATGTCCCAGCCCTGGCTGATGCGGAACTTGTTGAGCAGACCACCCGTGAATGCCAGTTCCTGATTGGTGGGATAACCCAACTCATGCGCACGGTCCGTAAAGTCCATGGCCAGATAACCGAAGCCTACGAACGGAACGGCATAATAGGTGCGATCGGCACGATATCCGCCGGCCCAGTTCGAGAAGTTGATCATCAGGTCGGTGTGAAGGAACATGTAGGGTGTGCGCTGCGTGGTCTGCGTAAGTTCCGAGAGGTTGCGGAAGCGACCGCCGGCCAACTGTACGCGGGCACCGAAGACGGGATGGAGCCACTTCGTGAGCGAGAAGTTCGCCTCGAATCCGATCCGTTTCCCGAATGTGTCGGGAGCATTCTTGAAGAAGGGGTTGGTGACGCTCATCATGGAGGCGCCGCCGCCGAATGACATTTCCCAGTTGTCCCAGAAACCGTTCGAAACAAAGCCCTTGATACTCGGACGTTTGGAGACGACTTCATCGACAGTCATGACCACGACCTCTTCGGTCTGGGCAAAACTGCTGACTGCGAAGAGTGCACCTGCACACAAAAGGAGAAGTTTTTTCATACGTAACTTTATTTAATTAAACCAAAATTCATTCGCCTGCATGTCTTGTACGATGGCGAGATGTCAGAACTCTCTGCATCTTTTGTGCAAAAATGAACAAAATATTTCAAAAAAACAATACCCTCTTTCCCCTCATGAAGTTACAAAACCCGTACCGTTCCTGAACGAGGTAGAAATCGGTACGGGTTTTTGTCTCCGCGGCTGCACCGGCGGGTTTCGGCGCCGGACGTTTCAGACTATCCGCATTTCGAGTATCCGCAGGAGGCGCAGGTCAGACAGCCGTTCTGATAGATCAGGGTCTCCTGACCGCAGCTCGGACACTTCTCCTTGGAGCGGGTGCCATCGACAATATATTGTTTGAGCGCCCGTTCCACGCCGTTTTTCCACGTATTGATCGTTTCGCTGTTCAGATGCAGCGATTCGATGAGCGATACCACGTTCGCAATCGGCATGCCGTGACGAAGTACGCCCGAGATGAGTTTCGCGTAGTTCCAGAACTCTTCGTTGAAGAGTCGCGAGATGCCGCCGATCGTATTGGTGTATCCGTAGCGGTCCGTATATTGGAAGTCGTAGCGTTTCTTGCCGTCGGCTTCGCGGACCTTGATGATACACCCTTTCGTGATCTTGCGGGGAATGTAGAGGGCATCCTCCTCGAGTTTTCCGGTAAAGATCTCGTAGGGGCGTCCGTCTTTCAGTCCGACGAAGGCGATCCACTCCTCGGAGCCGTTCTTGAAGCGTACAATATCGGCCGGCAGCGATTTGGGTCGTTTGAGCGATCCGTCGGCGAGAGCCCCGGCCTTCTTTTTCTGCTTCTTGTCGAGAAGCACGCCTTCGCGGCATCCGTCGCGGTAGACCGTGATGCCCTTGCAGCCGCACTCCCAGGCCGTACGATAGACCTCTGCGACAAGTTCTTCGCTGACGTCGTTGGGAAGATTGACCGTCACCGAGATCGAATGATCGACCCATTTCTGGATGGCGCCCTGCATCTTCACCTTTGCAACCCAGTCGATGTCGTTTGCCGTAGCCTTGTGGTAGGGGGATGCGGCAACGAGTTTCTCCAGCTCCTCGTCGGAGATCGAGTCGAGTTTCGATATGTCATACCCGTTTATGCGGGCCCACTCCACGAACTTGTGGTGGAAGACATAGAACTCTTCGAACTTCTCGCCCATCTCGTCCACGAAGGCGACCTTGACGCTGTGATCCGAAGGGTTGATCTTCCGGCGGCGTTTATAGACGGGGCGGAAGACGGGTTCGATTCCCGACGTGGTCTGACTCATGAGCGACGTGGTACCCGTCGGGGCGATGGTCAGCATGGCAATGTTGCGACGACCCGTCTTGACCATTCGGTCGTAGAGCTCCGGATCGGCCTTGCGGATCCGTGCGATCATGGGGTTGTTCTCCTCGCGTGCGGCTTCATAGAGCGGGAATGCACCGCGTTCGGCGGCCATCTCGACCGAGGCGTTGTAGGCGGCAAGAGCGAGGGTTTGGTGAACCTTCACGGCGAAGTCGATCGCCTCGTCCGAGCCGTAACGGAGCCCCAGGGCGGCGATCATGTCGCCCTCGGCGGTGATGCCGAGACCCGTGCGGCGGCCCTTGAGCGCCATTTCGCGGATCTTCTTCCACAGATTCCGCTCCACGTACCGGATATCCTCCTCTTCGGGATCGGCCTCGATCTTTTGGATGATCTGATCGACCTTTTCCAGCTCCAGATCGATGATGTCGTCCATCATGCGCATCGCCTTGTTGACATGGGTCCGGAACTTCTCGAAGTTGAACGATGCCTCGGCCGTAAAGGGCTTCTCCACATAGCTGTAGAGGTTGATCGCCTGCAGACGGCATGAATCATAGGGGCAGAGCGGAATCTCGCCGCAGGGGTTTGTCGAGACGGTATTGAATCCCTCGTCGGCATAGCAGTCGGGGACGCTTTCGCGCAGGATCGTATCCCAGAACAGCACGCCGGGTTCGGCCGATTTCCATGCGTTGTGGATGATCTTCTTCCAGAGGGCTGCCGCATCGATATCCTGTTCGACCATCGGCTTTTCGCCATCGATGGGGAACTGCTGGTGGTAGGGCTTTCCGGCAAGGGCGGCACGCATGAACTCGTCGTCGATCTTGACCGAAACGTTGGCTCCCGTGACTTTCGACGTATCGACCTTTGCGTCGATGAAGCGCTCCGCGTCGGGATGCTTGATCGAGATGGTCAGCATGAGGGCGCCGCGACGTCCGTCCTGAGCCACTTCGCGTGTGGAGTTGGAGTAGCGCTCCATGAAGGGGACGATTCCGGTCGAGGTGAGTGCCGAGTTGAGGACGGGGCTTCCCGTCGGACGCAGGTGCGAGAGGTCGTGGCCGACGCCGCCGCGACGTTTCATGATCTGTACCTGCTCTTCGTCCATGCGGATGATGCCGCCGTAGGAGTCGGCGGGTTTCTTGTGTCCGATGACGAAGCAGTTCGACAGCGAGGCGATCTGCAGGTTGTTGCCGATACCGGTCATCGGGCCGCCCTGCGGAATGACGTAGCGGAAGTGGTCGAGCAGGGCGAAGATCTCGTCCTGCGACATCGGATTGGGGTATTTCCGTTCGATGCGTTCGATTTCAGCCGCTATGCGGTGGTGCATGTCTTCCGGAGAACTTTCATAAATATGGCCGAACGAGTCCTTGAGGGCATATTTCGATACCCAGACGGTTGCCGCGAGCTCGTCGCCGCCGAAGTACTCCTTCGAACGTGCCACGGCATCGTTGTAGGATACCTCTTTCAGCCCTTTCGGTGTACTTTTCTCTGACATATCTGATTCTATTGTTTTTTGATATCTTTGCTTTTCAATTCACGTCAATTCACGGTCCGATCTGCCCGCAGCGGGGATGACGCCATTTTCACGGGCGGTTGGCGCCATTTCTTACAAAGTAAGAACTTTTTCCCGGCAATCCCTTCGCCGGGCCCCGAAACTTATTCACAAGTTATCTACAAAAAGTCGAAATCGCGCTTCGGAGGCCCTCCATGGGCGTTTTGATCCGACGGACAACGACGATCTGCATGCAAGTTGCTGGAATTTAATCCCTTGTCTCCGCCTCCCGGGCCTGGAATATTGCGCGGACGCCGACGCTGTCGCTCAGAACGAGCATCTTGGCATCGAGTTCGTATCTTACGGTCGCGTGCAGCATTTTCAAAAAGGCCGCTTCCCGTTCGGCCTCGGGACAACTCATCCGTGTCGTGGCGATCACGCCGATGTGCAGGTGTCCGTCCGGTTCGGCTTCGCAGTCGGCGCTGAATCGGTTGCAGCCGCTGGTGCCGTCCACCTGCTTGCGGCTGGCAAAATGCAGCGTAAAGCGGCTGTCCGGTTCGGGAAGGTCCTTCCCGTCGAGCTGGATGAGCTGCCACTGGGTGCCGACAAGCGGTGCGCCGTAGAGCCGTTGGTATTTGCGGCAGGGGCAGCACCCTGCGACAAGGATCGCCAGCGTACCTATAAGGATGAAACTGAAGAGTTTTTGCATTCGCATGGGTTCGAAACTGTATGTGATTTCGGTTAAAGCTCGACAAAGATACGGAATAAAATCTTAACTTTGTACAAATAATTCATTTTCCAGTCATGCAAAAGAAAATCATTGCCACGCCGCTGGCACCTAAGGCGGTAGGTCCTTATTCTCAGGCTGTTGAGGCAGGAAATACGATCTATGTTTCGGGGCAGCTGCCCCTTGATCCGCAGGTCGGGAAACTGGTTGAAGGCATTGAAGAACAGACTCGTCGTTCGTTGCGGAACATTGAAGCGATTTTGTCGGAAGCGGGAGCTGCCATGTCGGATGTGGTGAAGGTGACCGTGCTGCTGCGGCATATGGAGGATTTCGCCGCCATGAATGCCGTTTATGCGACATTTTTCTCCGGTGCAATGCCTGCACGGGTTTGTTACGAGGTTGCTGCATTGCCGATGGGTGCGCTTGTCGAGATCGATGCGGTGGCGGTCCGCGAGGAGCGGTAAGATTGTATGTTATATTGTGCGGTATTGCGCATCTCTTGGGAATGGAGTGCCGGGGTGGAGATGGTCCGGAGGTGTTTGACGGCCCGAACGGAATGAATCACCCACGGCGTGTACGGCATTGTCGGGAGCAGTTGGAATGTGCGTTGACAAGAGGTGGAGTCGGCCCGGAGGAATTTGACGGCCCGAACGGAATGAATCATTCACGGCGTGTACGGCATTGTCGGGAGCAGCTGGGATGTACATCGACACGAGGTGAAGGCGGTCCGGAGGTATTTGACGGCCCGAACGGATTGAAGCATCCACGGCCCGGACGGCGCTGTCGGGTGCGGCTGGTACGCATCGACATGAGGTGGAGGCGGTCCGGAGGGTTGGACGGCCGGACGGATTGAAGTGACTGCGGCATAAACATTTTGTGAAGAGAACCGTTGTCCGAAATGTCAAGGCCGTTCGGAGAACTTATATTTTATATCCGCCCGTGGCCCTGAAACAACGCACGACTTTAAAACAATCTGCATGCTTCGTGCGGCCGGGCAGTCCGAGACGTGTGTTGAACGACGTGTGTGTTGTCCCGAATGAACGACGCGCGATCCGGGACAAGCGAGGCGTGTGAAATGTCCAAAATCCTGAGTCCCCGGGTCTCCGAAATCCGACCTCCCCCCCCCGAACCGTCCGAAATTTATTTTACGCCGCTTCATTTATTTATTCCTCGATTTCTCTTCGCAAGGTGTCCGAAAGAATGGGCCCAAATAAACGGGAGGGCAATCGTCGGCCGCTTGTCTGTCAAGCTCCGGCCGCGGCTGTTTCGTCGGAGGAGAAGGGCCATCTCCGGTCCGAATAAGCCCTCGGCGGGAATGGCCCTCTCTCCGTTCCGGTTTGCGGTTCCCGACATGCCGGCTTGCCCGGACTTTGCTTTTTCGATCTTTCTTTTTCCGTTTCTTGATTTTTTTGTTACATTTGCATGAGTTTGATCGTCTCTCCGCCTGTGCGGGAACGGTCATCTCTCGGCCGATACGGCCTGCCGTGCTTTTGGCGAAGAGGATACCCAACTAAAACAAAACAACTGATATGAAAATGAAACCTGTACGAAAATCGGTCGTCGGTCTTACCCTGCTGGCGCCCGTTGCCGCTTTTGCCAAAAGCGACAAACCCAACATCGTCTTTTTCCTGGTGGATGACATGGGATGGGTGGACAGTTCGGTGGCCTATGGCGAAGAGGTCTATCCGAACAACCTGCGATTCAATACGCCCAACATGGCCCGGCTTGCCGAGGCGGGCGTCATGTTGACCAATGCCTATGCCTGCCCCGTTTCGACACCGACACGTACGAGTCTGATGACGGGCATGAATGCCGCCCATACGCATATCACGAACTGGACGGCCCGTGAACGCGATACACCGAGCGACGCTTCGGGCGGCGATATCGAACCGGGATCCGTACCCGAGAAGGAGACCGATATCCTGCGGCGTCCCGACTGGAACATCAACGGCATGAGCCCCGTGCCCGACGTCGAGCATACGCAGTATGCCAAGCCGTTCCCGCAGCTGCTCAAGGATGCCGGGTATTTTACCATCCACGTCGGCAAGGCGCATTGGGCTGCGGCGGGAACTCCCGGTGCGAGCCCCTACAATATGGGCTTCGTGGTCAATGTCGCCGGCAATGTCGCCGGAAAACCGCGCAGCTATCTGAGCGAAGACAACTATGGAAACACGAAGGAGCTGTGGGACATGGTCGCCGTGCAGAACATGACCGAATATTACGGTACGGGCGTTCATCTGACCGAAGCGTTGACGCGAGAGGCGCTGAAGACGCTCGAATATCCCGTCCAGCATGACGAACCCTTCTTCCTCTATATGGCGCATCATGCCGTGCATACGCCGATTCAGCCCGACAAGCGGTTTATTCAGAAGTATCTGGATGCGGGTATGGATGAGGGACAGGCACGCTATGCCTCGATGATCGAGGGCGTTGACAAGAGTCTGGGCGATCTGCTCGACTTCCTGGAGAAACGCGATCTGGTTGACAATACGATCGTGATCTTCATGACCGATAACGGCGGCAACAGCGAAAACAAACAGAAGGGCGGAATCCTGCATACGCAGAACAAGCCTTTGCGCGAAGGCAAGGCCTCGGTTTACGAGGGCGGTATCCGGGTTCCGTTGATCTTCCGCTGGCCGGGACATGTCGCTCCGGGTACGCGCGTCAACACGCCGGTCATTGCCGAAGATCTCTATCCGACGATTCTCGAGATGGCGGGCGTGCGCAATGCTGAAATACCCCAGACGCTCGACGGCCAGAGCCTGGTCAAACTTGTGACGAAGGGCTCGCAGCTGGCGGCCAAAGCGGCGAAGAAGGGCGAAATCGCATCGCAGGCCGAGGCTACGCGGCTGGTAACGCCGGTCGAGGTGTCGGGTATCGATCCCGAGCGAATGCTCGTCTTCCACTATCCGCATCAGTGGAAGCCCTATTCGTTGATCGATATCGATTACATGACGGCCGTGCGCAAGGGTGAGTGGAAACTGGTTTACCGCATGCTCACCGGAGAGTTGGAGCTCTACAACCTGTCGGAAGATATCGGCGAACAGAATAATCTGGCGGCGAAATATCCGGAGAAGGTCAAGGAGCTGGCAACGGCGTTGAGCGACCAGTTGCGGTCGTGGAAGGCTTCGATGCCGACGGTGCGCCGTACGGAGACGCCCGTTCCGATGCCCGACGAGATGCTGAATTGATTCTCTGCCGGAGAGGCGGCAACAGCCTGAAGCGCGTGCGTGGCCTTTGCATGGCAGATTGGTGTGCGGGCGGGGCCGCGCAGGCGGAAGAGGGCTGAGACATACATGTTGGGCAAATGCGGAGAACAGAGTCTCCGATTCTCGATGTTTGCCGAAAGTCGATGGCTTGGAGAGCCGCCCCGGTTCAGTCCGGGACGGCTCTCTGCGTAACCGATGCATCACTCTCCGTGCGGCCGTGGGGCTGTTTCCGCCGTAATTGATGCGAAGGACATGAAGGCTATTGCAGTTTGTAAATTGTCGGGGAGTGTAAATAAAAAACGGAAAAACTCGCGTTTTGCAAAACTTTTTTCCTACCTTTGCTCTGCAACGGTTCTCCGAGGCTCGCCAGGACGGTACTATGCCGCCGCAGGTTGTCTCCCGCCGCCGCAGGTTGCCCTCCCCCGCCGCAAGGCAACAAGGCAATGTGAATTATTGTCGGGAGGAGAGGATAGCGGGGCAAAAATGGGGACAGGAAAACGGGCGACGATTGTTTGAGGCGCTGTCGGAGGAGATCAAATGGGAATCGGGTGTGAATCCCGAACAGTTCCCGCTGCTGTATGTCCGGGTCCGGATCTTTGCCGGACGATGATTTCGCGACACTCTCTGCCACTGACTTTTTGCAGGTCGGGAAGGCGTCGTGAAACGGACGAGTCAGAAGACCTGCCGTTGTGTTTCGGAACTTGCATCTGCGGGTAACGGGTGGAGGTCATCGACAGACAATTCATTGTTGTGGTGTTGTATCGGGCGGCTCCGGAGCGGAACGGCCGTTGCAGCGACGTTGCGGGTGAAGAGTCCGCATGCCGGGAGAGGAGAAGGCCGTGCGGACTGTCGGAAGTCCCGGGAAGCGGTCGGACCGGCAGGGTGCCGGATCGCCTGTGTGGCGCGGAAGATCGCGGAAGATCGCTGTCGGGAGCTGCCGCCCCGGATGCCGAACAACATGACGTCTGTCCGCGATGTATCGGAATGTATTAAACCGTATAAAAACGTATTTGCCACACGTTTGCCGGAGAGTGCCGCGGAGATTAGGTCCCTTGTGCGGCACTCTCTTCATTACGGCGCCGCGATGACGGAACTCCGGTTGCCCGAAACGGCGATATGTCGCTGAGAAAAAGCGATTCGGCGCACTGAAATCCCGATTTATTTTGTATTTTTGCGGTTCGGAATCTAATGAATTGCAAGATATGGCAAAGGAACTCAAAGAACTGACCAAATCCGAGGAGAACTACTCGCAGTGGTACAACGATCTGGTCGTAAAGGCCGGACTGGCCGAGAATTCGGCCGTCCGCGGGTGCATGGTCATCAAACCCTACGGCTATGCCATCTGGGAGAAGATGCATGAAATTCTGGATCGGATGTTCAAGCAGACGGGGCATCAGAATGCCTACTTCCCGTTGTTCATTCCCAAATCGTTCTTCTCGAAGGAGGCGCACCATGTCGAGGGCTTCGCAAAGGAGTGTGCCGTGGTCACGCATTACCGGTTGAAGAACGATCCCGAAGGGAAGGGGGTCGTGGTGGATCCCGATGCGCGGCTCGAGGAGGAGCTGATCGTGCGCCCCACGTCGGAGACGATCATCTGGAACACCTACAAGAACTGGATCCAGTCCTACCGCGATCTGCCCATTCTCTGCAACCAGTGGGCGAACGTGGTGCGTTGGGAGATGCGTACGCGCCTGTTCCTGCGTACGGCGGAGTTCCTCTGGCAGGAGGGTCATACGGCGCATGCGACGCGCGAAGAGGCCATTGCCGAGGCCACGAAGATGATCAATGTCTATAAGGATTTTGCCGAGAAATACATGGCGTTGCCGGTTATCGTGGGACACAAGTCGCCCAATGAACGTTTCGCCGGTGCGGAGGATACGCTGACGATCGAGGCCCTGATGCAGGACGGCAAGGCGCTGCAGAGCGGTACGTCGCACTTCCTGGGACAGAACTTCGCCAAGGCGTTCGACGTGCAGTTCACCAACAAGGAGGGCAAGCTCGACTATGTGTGGGCGACCTCGTGGGGCGTTTCGACCCGTCTGATGGGGGCGTTGATCATGGCCCATTCGGACAACAACGGGCTGGTGCTTCCGCCGGCGCTTGCTCCGATTCAGGTCGTGCTGGTGCCGATCTACAAGGGCGAGGAGCAGATGCGGACGATTGTCGCAAAGCTGCGTGAAGTGGCGGCGACGCTCGAGGCCCGGGGTCTGAGCGTCAAGGTCGATGATCGCGACAACGTGCGTTCGGGCTTCAAGTTTGCCGAGTACGAACTCAAGGGTGTGCCGGTGCGTCTGGCTCTCGGGCCGCGCGATCTGGAGAACGGTACGATCGAACTGATGCGCCGTGATACGCTCGAAAAGGAGACCGTGTCGCAGGAGGGTCTGGCCGAACGGGTGGAGAACCTGATGCAGGAGATTCAAGGCAATATCTTCAACAAGACCAAAAAGTTCCGTGACTCGATGATTACACGGGTCGATACGTGGGAGGAGTTTGTCAATGTCCTCGACACGAAAGGCGGATTCATTTCGGCCCACTGGGACGGCACGGTCGAGACCGAGGTGGCCATCAAGGAGGCTACGAAGGCCACGATCCGCTGCATTCCGCTCGATGTGGTCGATGAAGAGGGTGTCTGCATCTATTCGGGCAAGCCGTCGCATCGGCGCGTACTCTTCGCTCGGAGTTATTGATCGACGGGCGGCAACGGGCGGCAATAGGCAGTAACGGGCAGCAAGCGGCAACGGGCGGAAGAAGCGGTAAAGAGCTGTGAAGGCCGCACGGCTGCAGCCGGAATGCCGGGCCGGAAACGGAAAAGAAAAGTTGTTCTATATTGTCGGTGATCGGATCAAGGACTTTGCGTCGGATTCCGGTCCCGACATCCGATATCTGGAGGGTTGTCATGACGGAACAGACTCATCTTCGGGAACGTGAAATCTATCGCGTCACATGGATCGGATTCTTTGTGAATCTGTTTCTGAGTGTCGGGAAACTCTTTGCCGGGCTGTGGGGACATAGTGCGGCGATGGTTGCCGATGCCATCCATTCGGCTTCGGACTTTGCGACCGATCTGGTCGTACTGCTCTTCGTGCGCATCTCGTCGCGGCCCCGGGACGAGGATCACGATTATGGTCATGGCAAGTATGAGACCCTTGCAACGCTGATTATCGGCCTGGCGCTGGCGGCCGTCGGCGTGAAACTTCTGTGGAATGGCTGTCTCTCGATCCGGGATTTCCTGCATGGCAGGCTGCCCGAGCAGCCGGGGCAGATCGCGCTGTGGGCGGCTCTCGTCTCGATTGTTGTCAAGGAACTGCTCTATCGATATACGGTGCGTGTGGGCCGGAGAGTCGATAGCCCCTCGGTTGTGGCCAATGCATGGCACCACCGCAGCGACGCCTTGTCGTCGATCGGTACGTTGCTGGGTATCGGATGCGCCTATTTCTTCGGAGGGGTGTGGCGTCTGGCCGATCCTGTTGCGGCGATCATCGTTGCCCTGCTGATCCTCTTTGTCGCGGGAAAGCTCGCAAAAACAGGGTTGGACGAGCTGCTCGAGAAGTCGCTGCCGCATGAAGAGGAGGCGAAGATTCTCGCGCTGATTACGGCCGATCCGGCGGTGTCGTCGCCGCACAATCTCCGTACACGTCGCGTCGGGCAGAATATCTCGATCGAGGCGCATATTCGTGTCGATGGCGGAATGACCGTTGCGGCTTCGCATCACCTGACCGTCGAGATCGAACGCCGGTTGCGGGAGGCCTATGGCGAAGGGACGATGGTCTCGATTCATGTGGAGCCGAAGCGTTAGGCGGTTTCTCTCTGTCATCTGAATTTTAAGTTAAGGCGGAGGTCCGAAGCCTTTTTGTCAGTTGGAGCCTGTCGTGGGTGCAGGCCGGGTGTCGGTTCCGTCCGTTTTTTCGCTCGGGCAGGCTTTTTATGGGTGGAAGAGGTTGTTTCGGCGCGATAATTGCATGGTTCCGGTGCCGGATGTCAGGTCTGTCAGTGTGGCGGAAAAAAGCAATGATTTGGAGATTTGCAAAAAAGTTGCTACCTTGCATTCGGAAACTATCCTCGAACGTGCAGTCTGCGTTCACGGATACCTCGATGCTTGTCGGGCGATCTGAGAGCCGGGGAGACGGGTTGGATCGGTTGAGCGGTGCGGACGACAGGACGTCGGGCCGCTGCAGCCGACAAGAGAGTTCGCTGGAGGGGGTAGTGAAGATTTTGATGTTGAATTTGTTAAACGGTTTGCCTATCGAAAAATTCTGCTCTTTATAAAACTATAATAAGGAGGAGATTATGAACGTTCAAGTAGCAAGCGATCAGAACTTGCTTAATTGTTACCTTTCAGGCGACCGGAATGCCATATCCCAATTGATAGATCGTCATAGCCGTCGTGTGCGCGATTATATCCGCATGATGGTCAAGGACGACGATGTAGCCGACGATATTTTTCAGGAGACATTCATCAAAGCCGTACGTGTGATAGATGAAGGCCGTTATACGGACAACGGTCGCTTCCTGTCGTGGATTCTGCGCATCGCCCACAATCAGGTGATCGACTATTTTCGCGCCCAGAAACAGAACCGGCAGCTCAATGAGTCCGAGGCCGGTTACGATGTGCTGGGAACGTTGCGCTTTGCCGAGCGGACCGTCGAAGACGAGATCGTCGGTGAGCAGATTGCCGATGACGTCCGCCACATGGTGGAACTGTTGCCCGAGGAGCAGCGTACGGTTGTCATGATGCGCTATTATTCGGGTCTGAGCTTCAAGGAGATCGCCGAACATACGGGCGTAAGCATCAATACGGCGTTGGGGCGCATGCGGTATGCGCTGATCAATCTGCGGAAGATGATCAAGGAAAAAAATCTGACCCTGAGCTGATCCGGGCACAATAAGTTTCAAGGCGTCGCGTTTGATATATGAAATCCATAACACGACGGCCTATGAAAGAACTTGACTCGGAAAACGCGACAGGAAGTATTTCGGATGACGACGATTTACTGATGCGGGAGGTGATTTGCGGTGAGGCGGAGCTGCTTTATCTGGACACCTACCTGAGAGAAATCCTTCAAAAGAGATAGAGAGGGTTAATTTTGATGGAGGCGGGAGTCGGCTGAAAAGCCGGCTTCCGTTGTTTTTGTCCCATTCTTGTTCTTGGGCGCGATTGCGTTCAGATGCACCTCCTGACGGGCCGAATCACAGACGGTTGCGGCTGCTCTATCCTGTCGAGCCGCACGTCGGCGTGAGGGTCTGTATTGCCGACCGCTTTCGGTATTATTCCTCCTTTTTCGCGGGGTGGGTGCGGACTGCCGGTCGGGGCAAAAATAAACCGGACAACTTCAAAGAAAGTCGTCCGGTTGTGTTTTTCAAACGGAAGGATCAGAAATGGAATGCCAATGACATGACTGCGTTGTGACGTGTCGATTTCGTGTTGAAGAGGCCCGTACTGTCGTAAAAGACTCCGCTGCTGCGGTCAAGACTGTAAAAGAGCTGGTAGGGCGTCTGGTCGCTGGTCATGTACTGGTAGGCCAGGTCGAGCGAAACGGCCCGCGACAGGTTGAAGCCGATACCGGCCGAGACATAGGATGTCCGATAGGTCAGCGGCATGTCGTAGTAATTGTTCCGATCCTTGAACATCGAACCGGTAAAGCCGCCGCCCACGCGCAGCGCCATGAGCGGAATCGGTTTGATCTCGATGCCCGCGCGCAGCGTATTGGTCCCCTTAAAGGCCTGTTTGAATTCAGCCTTGTACTCTTCGGGATAGATGTCAAAGCCGTCGGGCGTATTCTTTACGCGGATGCTGTTGTACCAGTCGCGCTCGTAATCGACGGAGATCACACCGAAGTTCCCCAACGTATAGGAGATTCCGAACATCAGGCGGGCCGGTGAGGTGAAACACCACGAATTGCTGCCCATGTCGTCCTGTGAAGGGGTGCTGTCGTCGGATATCAGCATGTCTCCCGTGTCGTTGTTGTAGAGTTGCGAGTTGATGGTGCCGTAGTAGCTGCGTTCAAGCGAATAGTAGGTGGGGGTATGGAATGCCACACCGATGCGCAGACTCTCGACCGGCCGGATGATGACGCCTAATTTGAGGTTGACGCCCGATCCGTCGAGAACCGAGTGCTGGTAGAGATCGGCATAGTCCAGTTGTGAAATCAGCAGATCGCCGGCTGAATTGGCGGCCGCACCATTTTCATATCGGTAGTCTTCGCCGTAATAGACCCCCGTTGACTTGTGTACGCTTTGGATGCCGAGTGTCGCTCCGAAATAGACGATGTTGTTGAAATTCGCACCCAGCGACAACTCGAATTCATTGATCGACCCGGAATTCACGACATCCATGTAGTGAAGAATCGACGCATTGCTGCCGATGCAGTCGGGTACGTAGTAGGATCCGTCGTCGTCGGAGAAGGAGCTGATCATATAGCCGTTGTAGCCCAGGATGGCCGGCCAGAAATAGGGATTGGCGTAGTCATAGCCCAATGCGCCGTTGTTGTTGGGAAAGATGCCGGCCTGTCCGAGCTGGCGGCCGAAGACATCGGCAAGGGACGGTGCCTGCATCTCCCCTCCGGAGTAGGGTGTGTCGAACTGATAGGAGTAGCGGCTGTTGAAGTCGGCGATGCGGTTCATCCCGATTCCGATCGTAAGACTGGTCAGCGTTCCTGAACTCTGGAAGGTATTGAGTGCTACGCCGAAGTTGGGGACGGCAAAGCGGCTCTTCGTGTTTTTTCCGAAGGGTGCCGTATCGGCCGTTGATGACGACTGGAAGGTCATCATGGGCGTCAATACAAGTTCATTGTGCTGATACATGCCCAGTCCGGCCGGATTGATCGACATGGACGACAGGTCGGCGCCCAAAGAGACGAACGCCCCTCCCATTGCCATCGAACGAGCCGTTCCGAAGGGTTGTGTCTGCGACAGCTGAGCCAACTCGCCGGCCATCACGCCGTCATGATTGAGTACGGCGCCGCCGAACGAGAGGTTCTGTCCCACTGTTGTGCTGCATACGATCAGCGCAACGGCCGAAAGCATTATTTGTAATCTTTTCATGGTTTCAAAATGTTGTTGGCGAACAATTCCTTAACTGCCCGGTCATCTCCACCGGTGCGGCCGGTCCGCTCCGTCGGCCTATCGGCCGCGGAATCCGCGGCTGCCGCCCGAGGACGATCCGCCGCCGCGACTTCCGCCGCCGCTGTTGAAACTGCGGCTGCCGCTGCCCGAACCGCTGTTGAACGAACTGCCGGTACTGTTTCGATAGCTGTTGCTGCGGTAGGAGCTGGTTCCCCGATTGCTGTTCGAATTGTTGTAGCTGTTCGAATTGTTGTAGTTGTTGCCGCGATAGACGTTGTTGTTATTGTTTCGTCCGCCGCTGTTGTAGTAAATGTTTCCGCTGCCCCGGTTGCTGTTGTAGCTGCCGCCCCGGGATCCGGTTCCGTATGTTCCGTAGTTACGGTTGCGGGACGGTGTGCCGTAGGAGGGACGGTTGCGGGGTATCGAGACGCTTTGATTGAGCCGGTAGTTCGGCCGCGGCCGATAGACGGGGTAATGTCCCCAGTGCGGATGTCCCCAGTGCGGGTAGTAGCCCGGATACCAGTAGCTGTGATACCACCATGGAGAGTACCAGCCGCCCCATGCCCAGTAGGGACTGTATCCCCAGTAGGGATATCCCCAGTTCCAGTAGGGCCAGTATCCCCAGTCGCTGTACCAGCTGCCGTAGAGCCCGGCCATGTATCCGGCTGTAAATCCGGTTGCGAGGCCCCAAGTTCCGAACATCGACGTGATGTACTTCGGTTCAACCCACACCTCATCACCCATGACGATGATGTTGTAGAATGCGGGATCGTAGGCTGTCAGGTAGTTGAACTTGCCGCTGTAGCGGAGGTCCCAGTAGCTTGACGGCATGTTGTAGGTAGGGGAGTCGAAACCCCGCAGCCGTCGGGCATAGGCGCTTTCGTAGGTGTCGGCAACGATACCGTCGTAGCCGTTGTCGGAGTTGTAGTAACGGTCTTCGGCATCATCGGCCCGAGCCTGGGCGATCAGGGCCTCCCATTGGGCACGACGGGCTTCGGCTTCAGCCTTTTGGGCTTCGGCTTCGGCCTTTTCACGTTTTGCGATCTCGGTCTTATTATGAATGCTGTATAGGTCGTCATAAGCGAACCCGCTCGATTTGTAATACGCTGAGGAACAACCTGCCAGCAGCATACACAAGAGGATTCCGAGACCTGTTTTCTTCACCTTCATAGTATGGCTTTTTTAGAAATCTGTTTTACATAATGAACGAAAATCGTACCGGTTTTAGTATTGCAAGGGGTCTTGTACAAAGATAGGGATTATTTTTCGAATCCGGACCCTTCTGCAATATAAATGCGATCGGGATGCCGATACTGCATGTGAATGGGTGCAGCGGAAGAAAAAAGTCCGTAAGGAGAATTTTTTTGGGATGAAATGGGTTGAAATAGGAAAATTATACCTATATTTGCAGGCCCGAAAGGAGGAAGTTGCAAGAGATTTGTTCCGTCGGGGTCTTTGAAAGGGGCTGTGAGTTCTTTTTCAAGGAGAATGGAGAGATGCCGGAGTGGTCGATCGGGCCGCACTCGAAATGCGGTGTACGGGTAACTGTACCGGGGGTTCGAATCCCTCTCTCTCCGCAATAAACGCTGAATATCAGCAAATTACAAATTTTACACCCAAATTTACACCCAAAATGTGAGTTTGGGTGTTTTCTTTTTCTGCTCTAAAACCACACTCTATTTTGAGTAAATCGGATGTGGTTAATTCCAAAATATCACCGTAAACAATGTTTGCAAAATAACAAACAGAAATAACAACAATGCAATACCGCTAATTATCATGTTTATAATTAGTGCGTTGTCAAAACACAGACAAAATAAGCCTTAAAAAATATGGCAAATGTTTTGGAAATTACTAATTTTGTATTATGAATAGGAGTGCCATGGATATAAAGCAATACATAGCAGCATTGGGGTTTATTCCTAAAAATGGAATGAGTGGCGTATATCATAAAATATATGCCAGCCATGACAACTATGCCATAACGATAGACTTCAATAAAGAAAGTATTGACTACGGAGAACAAATCGCAGCCGAAAGCAAAACCACGCAAAATTTTTCTCAGGCTGAGAATTTTGTTGTGTTAGAGTGTGTAGATAGGCTGTTGCAAAAAGGTTATAAGCCACAAAATATCATTCTCGAAAAGACTTGGCCCTCTGGACATGGTACATCTGGCAGATTAGATATATGTGTCAATCGTGAGGATGGTGTACCATATATGCTCATCGAATGCAAAACGTATGGCAGAGAATACAAAAAAGAGTCTACCAAGATTCATAAAGATGGGGGCCAATTATTTACATATTTTCAGTTGTCTGGAGGTAAGCCAGATGTAATAATGCTTTACGCGTCAGAACTAAAGGGTGGTAAGTTCGTTTACGAGAATGAAATCATAAAGATTGAAGACGATTATCGCAATGGCGACGTAAAGGATATTTACGAAAAGTGGAATAAGCTCACAAAAGATAATGGCGTTTTTGATTCTTGGGTTAAGCCATATAATTTTCAAAGCAAGGCCTTAACAAAAGAACAATTAAAGGAAATAAAGGCAGAGGATTCAAGTTTTATCTTTAATCGGTTTCTTGAGATTCTACGCCACAATGTCGTATCAGATAAAGGCAACGCCTTTAACAAGATTTTTACACTGTTCTTGTGTAAGGTATATGATGAAACGACTGCTAAAGCTGGTGAAGAACTCAAGTTTCAATGGTTGGAGGGCCGCGATAATCATGTCGACTTTCAGCTACGTTTAACGGATCTGTACAGCAAAGGGATGAAAAAGTTCCTGGACCGTACAGTAAGTGATTTTAATGATGAAGATTTTGAGAAACGGTGTGCAAATCTCACTGAAGAAACAAAGCAATATCTACGTCATGAGGTAAACAAACTCCGCCTTGAGAAGAATAATGAATTTGCGATAAAAGAGGTTTATGACAATGCCTCTTTTGAAGAAAATGCAAAGGTTGTCAAAGAAGTAGTTGAACTCATACAAGGCTACAGGATCCGTTATAATAAACGCCAACAGTATTTATCTGACTTCTTTGAACTGCTACTTACTACCGGTCTTAAACAGGAGGCCGGCCAGTTCTTTACACCCGTACCGATTGCCCAGTTTATCATTAAAAGTCTGCCGTTAGATATGATTGTCGCAAACAAACTGGAGCGTGAGGACGGTGAGATTTTGCCATATATGATTGATTATGCGGCAGGAAGCGGGCACTTTATTACAGAATATATGCACGAAGTGCAGAGTTTGATAAATACATGTGATAAGGGAAAATACATTGACGAAACAAGAAAGTTCATAGATGCCTGTCAAAATGACCATTTTTGCTGGGCACCTAAATATGTATATGGAGTAGAAAAGGATTATCGTCTGGTTAAGGTCGGCAAAGTAGGTTGTTATCTTCATGGCGATGGATTGGCAAACGTGATTCTGAGCGACGGACTTGCCAATTTCTGCAAGAACACAGAATATAAAGGCAAGTTACGCAAAGTTATTGATGATGGACAAATGGATAATCAACAATTCGATGTATTGTTGAGTAATCCGCCATATTCCGTATCATCGTTCAGACAAACTACACGAGATTATTATACAGAACGAGATTTCGAACTTTATAATTTCTTGACCGACAATAGCTCTGAAATAGAGTGCTTGTTCGTTGAGCGTACTAAACAGCTATTGAAGGAGGGCGGAGTAGCAGGCGTTATATTACCAAGTTCAATCTTGAGTAATACGGGTATATATACCAAGGCGCGTGAGATAATTTTACAGTATTTTGATATTGTAGCTATTGCTGAATTGGGTAGTAATACCTTTATGGCAACCAATACAAATACTGTTGTTCTGTTCTTACGCCGTAGAGACAACTATTTTGCAGCCAACACAAAGAGTGCTGTTGATACGTTCTTCCGTACATTAAATGATGTAACCATTAATGGGATAGAAACTCCTGTTTCAAAATATGTATCCCATGTTTGGGAGGGGCTTGATTATGCCGATTATGTTACATTATTGCAGAAATCACCTAATGATAAGGTAAAGGCACACGAAATTTATTTAGAGTACACGAAGAAACTTTCTTCCAAGAATGATGCTAAGGTATTTGAGGCAATATTAAGCATTGAGACTGAAAAACTTTTGTACTTTATATTGGCATGCCCTCAAAAGGTTGTTATTGTTAAGAGCGGAGAGAAAGACGTTGAAAAGCGTTTCTTAGGTTATGAGTTTTCAAACCGCAGAGGCAACGAAGGAATTCACGCTATTCAAAGAGGGAAAAATATTGATGAGTGTACCCAACTTTTTGATGCAAACTCTTATGACAATCCTTTACGGGCAAGCACTTATATTTATAAAGCCTTTAAGGGAGATATTACATCCCCAATAGCTGAAGATATGCAATCGCATATTAGTCGTATATCTTTAATTGACATGCTTAGCTTTGATAGACCTGTTTTTGAAAAGGGGATAAACTTAAATTCAAAAAAAAAAGTAGTCTTTAATAGTGTCTATACATTAAAGCCGTTAGATAAGCTTGTAACTTTTCAAAGTGGTTTATGGAAAGGAGAAAATGGGGAACTACAAACTGTGAAAGTTTTAAGAAATACGAACTTCAAGTTAAATAATGGCTTCTTGGACTATAGCGATGTTGCTGAGATTGATGTTGAAACAACTCAATTATTAACTCGCACGTTACAATATGGTGATATCATATTAGAAAAATCTGGAGGTAGCGATACGCAAGCAATCGGAAGAGTCGTGTTATTTGACAAGGAGGATGATAACGAAATATACTCTTACTCTAATTTCTGCTCCAGAATTAGAGTGAATAACCCTTACGAGGTTAACCCATTATATTTATGGATTGTTTTGCACAATTTTTATTGTCAAGGTGGAACAATTCCTCTACAAAATGGTATTAGACTCCTTAATATTGATATGGCAGGGTATTCTAAAATTAAAATACCCGTTCCTCCTATTGACGTACAAAAGCAGATTATAGAGGAGATTTGTAAAGTTGATAAGTCTGTCTCATCTTCTATACAGTTGATTAAAAAAGTTGAAGAAGATGTGGAAGGCATACTATCGTCAATTAACTTTGAAAATGGTACACTAAATACTATCGCCCCATTTGTTACCAAGTCTATTAAGTATAATGATATAGTGTCTGAAACATATATCACAACTGACAATATGCTTCAGAATAAATTGGGAGTTGTCCCCTTTATAGGTGAAGCGAATATTTCATCCATTACGGAGTATAAGAAAGATGATATATTGATTTCTAATATTCGGCCATATCTTAAAAAGATTTGGTTTGCGGATAAAGAGGGTGGATGTTCAAAAGATGTCCTTGTATTAAGGTCTGTCGATGCAAGTAAATATCTTCCTAAGTATATTTTCTATATGGTTCGTAGAGATGCATTCTTTGACTATGTAATGGAAGGCAAGAAAGGTGTTAAAATGCCGCGAGGGAATAAGGAAGACATCCAGAAATACAGGATTCCCATACCGCCAATTGAAGAGCAGAAGCGTATAGTGTCTCAAATAGAGGCATTAGAGCTGGAGATTACAAACGCTCGCAATTTGATAGAAAATGCAGCGAGTGAGAAACAGGCAATACTTGATAAATATTTGTAAAAAATGAGCGACAGTAGAGATGATAAAAATATTTCGTTAGAGGATATGTACAAAAAAATGATGAGTACATTACCTTCTCTTAATCTTGACTTTTCTAAATGGGAAAAGACAGGCGATGTGTATAAACAGTTTTCTATTTATGATACGTCTAAATATGAAACTATGTCCTCCTCAAATACAATAATCAAAATGTAAATACTATATGCCAAGTTGGAGTGAGATTTTAACAGATATAAATCTGTATTCTAACACAGGAAATGAGTTAGATAAGAAACGTGAAGAGTTTTTGAATAAAATACATTCAATTACAGGGCGAAATGTAATAGCTTACTATTCTGGCTGGCTTAAAGCACCAGATGCTCCGCATGTCTCTATTGATGATCAGGATAAAAATGCTTTTATGACGACTGTATATAAGTTAGATAAAACAAAAGGTCTTGATTTAATTTTACATACGCCAGGCGGTGATATTGCAGCAACTGAAAGCATTGTTACATACTTAAAAAGTATTTTCAATGGAGATGTACGAGCATTTATCCCCCAAATTTCGATGTCTGCCGGAACTATGATTGCAATGTCTTGTAAAGAGATTATAATGGGAGAACAATCTTCATTGGGCCCTATAGATCCTCAGATGGGAGGAATAGCTTGTCAAGCTGTTATTGATGAGTTTAATCGAGCCGTTGATGAGGTCTCCAAAAAACCTGCTGCATTAGGACTATGGCAAATAATCATATCAAAATACCATCCTACATTCTTGACTGCTTGTGAAAAAGCAATCGCATGGTCTGCTGAGTTGGCAGAGCAATGGTTAAAAGAAGTTAATCCGGAAATTGATTTTGATAAAATCAAAAATGTATTCTTAAATCACAACAATAGCTATTCTCATAGTAGGCATATGTCCAAACGAGATTGTAAGGCTGCAGGATTAAATATAGTTGATTTAGAGGCAAATCAAGACTTACAAGATGCGGTTCTTAGCTTACATCATTGTTATATGATTTTGTTCGATAAATTTTTGATTTCCAAGGTTGTTGAAAATAATATTGGGGGACGATACATGCAAAATTACACAGCTAAATGATAATTGTTGTCGAAATATTCCAACAATAATGGCGACTTTTGATTGAGGTCGCCATTATTGTTACAGTTTCATTCTCTCGCTTTTCTTGATAGGATAGATAGCTCGAATAAGGGCCTACAATTAACAAAGAAGGAATGCTACGAGGTTTATCGTTGTATTCTTTTTTCATTACCCTTAATCGCCCAATCATAAGTTCCTTCGGCAATATCGTTTACCTCATTATAGGTGTGTGTCAGTTCGATAGGGTCAAGTTGTTTCCGGTTTTCCGCGTAACTAACAAGCCATTTACCGACGGACTTTTGTTGCTCGGGATCCTCGCCGCCGTATGAACGCATGAGTTCCTTGATGTCTGCAGCTTCGGATGGAGAAAATACGGATTTGTATTGTGAGGAGGCAAAATCTATGATGGCTGCGACAGCACGACGAAATACCTCGACTGTTCGGCACAACAGGTCTGCCAGCGCATTGAGCAGGGCGGATTTCCATTGTAGTTCCTCTGCGATCGCGTTCTGCCTGCCGGTCATTTCATGTACTGCCCGGTCAATGTGCTGCTGTTCGTTGGCCTTTTGTTCATTGAGTAGTCGAATTGCCTCGTCCCGTTCTTTGGCGAGTGCCTGCCGTTCGGCTTCCGCTTTCCGTTTCTCTGCCGACAACTTTTCGGTGCGCTTGCTTACCTCCTGTTTCAATACCTCGGGAAACGATCGCTTGATTTGCTCGTTTTCGCTTCGGAGCTCTTCGTTCTCCTTTTCGATTGCTGCATACTTGCCTTTGCCGAGCAGGTTGGCCAGTCCGGATTTAATACTTTCCCGGTTCTCTTTATCCGCCGCTTCAAGCTGTCGTTTCTTGTCGGCAAGTTCATCATCGAGGATACGGCCGAACTGTTTCAATTCTTTCATCTCCTCTTCGATGCGCTGATGTTCCGTTTCCGCCTGTTTCTTGATAGTTTGTGCCTTCTCTACCTCCTGCTTCTGTTTGGCAATGATGTAGTCCGTGCGCTCCAGATGCTCGCGCCCGGTCAGTTCTTTTGACGTGCCGCGCTCCATATCGAGCGCTTCGGCCAGCAGGGTCTGCATCTCGCTCATGTCCTGCGGCGAGAGTTTGCAGGACTTTCCCGTGTCGTGGTTCATCCAGTCCCATACGATATGGGCATGATAGTTCGGCTTCCATGAGGTCGCGTCGCCGGGCGTTTCGTAATGCCCTTCGTCTCGGTGGATGAAGATCTGCAACGGAGTAATGCCCCAACGTTCGTGGCACAATTCCCCGTATCGTTGCAGTTGCTCCATTGTCGTGTCGGCTTTGCATACGATAACGCCCTCCTTGATGGGTGTGCTGCCGCGTACGGTGACGCTCTTCCCTGTCTTGGGGTTTACCCGCGTACGGTCTTTGGTCTGCATTGCCCGTCCGGTCTTCGCCTTGACCATTTCACCGATGTACCTGTAATACTCCCTGAGTGAAATGCCCTCGATACGCGGCGATACCCATGCTTCGTTACCGTCCATAAGGTCGGTGCGGAGATAGATTTTATCTTTGTTGATATGAGCGAGGTATTGGGGTGTCCTCCTGTTGTGCGCCTCGCTCTGCCCGATGTTGCACGGGCGTATGTTGTCCGATGTCTTTGCCATAATCATTGGATGCTATAAGAGGATGGGGTCTTGGGGCTGGGCTCCGAGCGGAGTTTCCAAAGAGAGGGTCACTCTTTGGTCGGGGGTGTCGGGGACCGAGAGCCAGCCGACCGGGTTCTCAGGGCAGCGCCCTGAGTGGGACGGGGTAAAGCCCAGCCTCTCGGGAGAGCCCACAACTACCGAAGCGCAGCCGGTAGTTATAGTGGGCTATAACAAGGCAAGCCTTGTGGCCTGTACTGCCATTCCATTTGTTTGCCAACTTGCCCCGTCTGGTTACTGTTCCCTGATTTCGTATGGTTGTCTCAGCCTCTCTTGCAGATATTCGTTCAGATCCTTGTGCCGGCAGTAGTGCATGGAGCGGTCGGACAAGTTCCGGCAGGCAGTTTTCAACTTGGCGGTAGCCTTACGCCCGGTTTCGTCGTTATCGAGATAGGCATAGATCCGTTCGTGTGAAGCGATAAAAGGCAGGGCCCTGCTGAGGTTTGCAACCGAGTTCAGCACGACAATGTCCTGTATTGGATGCGGCTGACCTTTGAGCGTCATAAAAGACAGATAATCCATAAATCCCTCGAATACGAGGCAGTCCGTATGACCTTCATTCTGAATGGTCGGAGCTTTCGAGGTGCAGCCTTTGAAATACCTGCTCCGCAATTCCCAGCCTCCGGCGTCGTTACGGAAGCCGACGGCATAATATGCCTTTTCCGCCACGGTGTAATGTACCTCTCGGCAATACTTCCGTGCGATGTCGATACAGATACTTCGTTCTGAAAGGTAGGTGATGAGTGCCGGATTTTGAAGCAGCCGAACGTCCTTTACCTTAATGGCCGATTCTCGGTGTGGCGATACAAGGTTGCTGTTCCCGTGAAAAGAAAAAGATGACACGCCGGAGATCCGATGTTCCAGCAGGCGCATTGCCTCTCCTGCATCGCATCGTTCCAATCGCATGACGAGGTCGATAAGTGTGCCGCCGTTGCCCGTGCCGTAATCGATCCATAGATTTTTCGTGTAATCCACTTTCATACTCGGCGTGCGATCTTCGCGCATCGGGGAGCGGTACATGCCGTAATAGCCCCTATCTATGACAGGCCGAATGTCTTTCTCGGCCAGATAATCCCTTATGGGAAATGTATTGATTGTTTTTGCGTCCATGAGTTGTGTTTTAATACTGTTTTTTCTTTCACCCGGAATCCTATTAGGGTAGTTTAATGGTACGGGTATCGGTTTAACCCGCCATACCGGTTTAGAATAGTTTAAGTATATATATGCCCGTATTAGACTAAACCGATCGTAGCGGTCAATAGACGAACTCCGGATTGTAGCGGTACGTTTTATCCTCTTTGAGGATCATCCGTTTGTTCTCCAAAAAGACTTTCAGTTGTTTGGCTTTGTTGATCCCGAAAGAGTGCCCGATGGCGGCATAACTGCTTTGCAGCTTTCCGATGAGCGACGCATAGGATACCCGGTCGGCTTCGGAGAACAGGAGTTCCAATGCC
The DNA here is from genome assembly GCA_944322375.1 of uncultured Alistipes sp. GTDB lineage: Bacteria > Bacteroidota > Bacteroidia > Bacteroidales > Rikenellaceae > Alistipes. The sequence continues at coordinate 4,621 of CALUOX010000015.1, read as the reverse complement.
TCGCGGTGCTTGGCCTCGCTGACTTCGTGATAGTCGAACCCTTTGGGCGTTCCCGCCTGCGGAGGCTGGTAGTCTTCGGCTGCTTCTGGCAGGCCGTCCGCATTTATGCGGAATGCGAACGGCTCGAAATCCATATCACGGATGTAGCTTGACGCAACGAAACTGATGTCTTTGTCGAAATCGTCTTTTGTAATTTGCAGTACGGTTTCTGCCTTGTTGTTCAGCTCCGTTCCCAGATGGCCTCGCGTGTTGTCGTCGCCTTTGTTCAGGTGCAGGACGGTGTGGATGTGTATTTTCCTTTCATCCGTCCACCGCATCAGCTTCGTGATGAGGTCGGTCGATTCGCCGGGACTGTTGATGTCGTGCGTAAGGTCGCGGATGCCGTCGATGATGACCAGTCCGAGGTCGTCTATTTCATATATGGCCTCCTCGATCATTCTCAACCGTTCCGCGGTTGTGTATTTGCGCTAGCACAGGAACATCAGTGTGTCGGGATGAGCGTCAAGCGGGAGCCCTGCAAGACGAAGAATGCGGTTTATTACCCGTTTGCAATGGAACTCGCTTTGTTCGGTATCGGCGTAGAGTATTTTGCGCTTGCCGGGTGGCAGGAAGGCTGAATAATTCAACACCGTACCGCCTGTCATGGCCGCTGCTACGATCGCACAGACGTTGAACGTCTTTTTGCTTTTGGCCTTTCCGGTGGTTGCGCTGAAATTCCCCAGCGTGCCGATAACCGAATTTCCAACCCGCAGGATTACAGGCGGGGCCTCGAACTCGTCGGTTGCGAGTAGGAGGGCGTCCCGCCATGAAGTTGCGGCTTTCGAAGGTACGGATATTTCAGATGCAGACATACCTATTTCCTCCCTCCGGTTTTACGGCCGACCAGTTCGAGTGCCAACTCCGCATCTACAATAATCTTGCGACCGATCTGGGTAATAGCTCGGTCTATTTTCCCGCTTTGCTTGATGCGGTTGGCCGTAGGCAGACTGCATCCGAATAATTCGGCGATACCCCGAATACCGTAAACATGTTTTTTCTGCGGGGCAACAACAAGAGGTGGGCGGTCCGGTTGTTCACCGCTGTTCTGTTGCAGGTAGAGAAATTCCTCGCCCGTCATCTGCCACAGCGGTTTCGATTTTAACGCTTTTATATCCATATTACGAATTACATTTGGTAAAACATGTGATCGCCGGCCGGTCGATCGTGATGCAAATGTAATTCGGTGATATGCGGGACACGAATAATCGTAGTCAGTGTGGGATACCGCACTGACTATGAATGATATGCAAAAATGCTACTTAATACGGAATCGTACTACGGTCGTAGTACCGTTATTAAAACGGGAGGTCGTAGAAGATCGTGCGGTATTCTTTCACCAGCAATTCGCGCCGCTTGCGCTCGAAATTCTGACCGATCGGGATTTGGTATCGCTCCTCGAAGAAACGCTTAATGGCCACATCCCGCTTAGGCAGGAAATACCCGTTGTCAAGCAGACCGGCAAGAAATATAACCAATCGTTTGATGTTCGGTTTGCCGTTCTTGTGTTTTGCCTGCCAGTGCAGCTCCTCGTCGAGGTCGCCCGATTTGACTAACCGCACTTCCAATTCTTGCAGTTTGTCGAACATCCGTGAACGGAATATTTCATCGGGCAAAATGCGTTTGGTCTCGGCTTGTTGTTCGTCGGGCTCTGTCGGTACGGTCGTAACGGTTTTCTCTGCAACAGGGAAATAGTTGTCTAAAATCGTGGCAAACGAGCGGCTCATTTCGCAGATGGCCGTGTAATAGTCCTTGCATATCCAGGCGACGTTTTTCTGCCGGTAGCGGCTACGTTCGTTGTCGAGTTCAATAAGTTCCGAACGGTTTTCCTGCAATAGCTGTTCACGCTCCCGTTCCGTAGGGTAAGGGTATCCTTCGATCAGTTTTTTGTCGTTCAACAGAGCTGTACGTCTCTTGGCAAACAAATACTCCTCCTGAAGTTGGTAAAGCGCATCGAAATCCATGCGGCTGGAGATATTTCGACGTGTTTCGCAGATATGGATATTCTCCCGAATCAAATCCCGCAAACGAGCAAGCATTCGGTCTTCCTTTCCTTCGGCAATAATGTGTAAGGCAATCTGCTCTACGGATACGGTGCATAACGTGGCGTATGCATCCCGATATGCCTCCTGTCGGTAAATCTGATAGGCGTTTGCCGTACAGGGATCGGACTTCAGGCTCTCGTTGAGCTTTTCATAAACAGCGGTCAAATCCGTTATTGAAGCGTAAACATCCATCTCCATAATTACAATGTGTTGAACTTGTCCATTGCACTGGCTTTGATTTCGTCGGCAATATCTATGTAGGGTTTCATCGCCTTATAGTCGCTGTGTCCCGTCCATTTCATTACAACCTCTGCCGGAATACCCAGCGCCAGCGCATTACAAATGAATGTCCTTCTTCCTGCATGGGTGCTCAACAATGCGTATTTTGGGAAAATCTCATCTATACGCTCGTTCCCTTTGTAGTACGTTTCCCGTACAGGTTCGTCGATCTCCGCAAGCTCGCCCAACTCCTTCAGATAATCGTTCATCTTCTGATTGCTGATGACGGGCAGTACCATGTCGTCCTCAAATTGGATATCCTTGTATTTCTCAAGTATGGCTTTGCTGTAATCGTTCAGTTCGATAATCAGATTGTCGGCAGTTTTTACCGTGGTTACCTCAATGTGGTCGGATTTGACATCCCACCTTTTTAAGTTGCGAACGTCCGAGTATCGAAGACTTGAGAAGCAGCAGAACAGAAAGACATCCCGCACGCGCTCCAGATATTGTTTGTCTTGCGGTATCTGATAATCTTTCAGTTTGTTCAACTCGTTCCATGTCAGGAAGATGATCTTTTTAGGGGTTGTCTTGAGCTTCGGCCTGAATGTGTCGTATGCGATGTTCTGATGGTAGCCCTTCTTGAAACTCCAGCGCAGGAACCATTTGAGAAATCCGATTTGTTTCCCAATGGTGCTGTTCCTCATGTCCTTGTCGTCGCGTAGGAAATTTACATATTCGTTCAATCCTGACTCGTCGAAATATTCAAAGGTAACATCGTCCTTGAACTCCTTAATGTGGGATTTTACGGCTGCAAACTTTTCGTAGGTGGATTTAGTCCAGTTATTCTGGTTGCCGCATTCCTTTACGAACTCATCGAACACGTCCCAGAAACTTGTCTCCACATCTTCCTGCGGCTCTTCGTCCGTATTCTTTATCCGAAGGTTGAACGCATCCTTTAGCTGTTGCGTGGACGGCATGATTTCCTGCACCTCAAATTCTTTGAATACGTTTTGAATCTCTGTATAATATTTCAGGAGATCCGCGTTGATTTCGGAGGCACTTTGCTTCAGTTTATTGGTGCACCCATTCTTTACCCGCTGCTTATTAGCGTCCCATTTGACTGCATCAATGCGGTAGCCAGTTGTAAATTCGATCCGCTGGCTTGCGTATATGACACGCATGCGGATAGGCACATTCTCTACGATTGGTACGCCGTTCTTTTTCCGGCTTTCCAATGCAAAAATGATATTTCGCTTGATGTTCATAATTAAATCAATGGTTTTAACCGCCTGAACTCAATAGAATATTTTGTCGCAATATCATTGTCTATGGTAATAAGGACATTTTCATCATTCTTATATTCTGCATTGGTGGTCCAATTGTAACTACCTGTTAGAACTTTTTGATTGTCAATAACACAGAATTTGTTGTGCATTATTCCCCCTCTTGAGCCTCTTATTTCTATACTGTCAAATTCAGATAGATCAACTCCATGAATATGATTGACTCCGTCCTTGAAAATTACAATCTCAATTCTTAGCCCGTCTAAACGTTTTTTGTCTAAAGCTTCTTTGATGTTTTCATTAGTAAACCAGGACATCGCTACTAAAATAGAAACTTTAGCGTTATTTATGGCATTAATGACTTTGCTTTCGTTTTCTTTAAATGCTACTTCATTTTCTATTTCTTGGTCTATTTCAACTCCTTCCCAGGCAATGATATTGTCATTATATTTCAATTGGATACTATCCATGGCAAGAACCTCATTCAGTAATTTAATAGCTTCCTGCTTGTCAGAAGATTCTGCTATTAGTTGCTCAATGAGTTTCCTTAAATTGATGTCGGTTATATTACAAATACGATCTTTCGCATAGCTAAACTTAGATGTGTTAAGGTTTGAATTTTTTAATTTAGGTAGCCCTCCATTCTCTGGATCATAAGTGTCATCCCTAAAACCTAAAGTCTGGAATAACTTGACAAGCTGACTTCCTGATCGGGCTTTCCATAAATCGCCCTCTCCTCCTATTGTGAATCTTGCAATAGATTCTTTGGATGCATTTGAGATTTTCATATTGATGTTTAAATTAATGTTTACACCCAAAATTACACCCAAAAATCGAAATAGCAAAAGAAATTCAATGATATTTTAATTTATTCCCGATAGTATTATTCTGGTAATTAGTAGATAATTATAGTTTATTGATATTCAGTGATCGTATAGGTTCGAGAGCCTCTCTCTCCGCAAGAGGATGAGGATGTTACGACAAGTAACATCCTCATTTTGTTTTAGTTGCGCATCTAACTGTTTGATTGTTTGTCCG
>CALUOX010000014.1 GCA_944322375.1 uncultured Alistipes sp. | reverse complement strand
GGAATTATCTACCGAAACCATTAACAACCAATCGAAAACATGAAATCAAACATTCGAATCCGAAACGAGGCCGATGTCTGCTGCATCGACATCGAAGGGACGATCGGCGTTCCGGAGGCCTGGCAGTTCGAGACGGCCGACGATCGCGTCGCAACCTACGAGAAATTCCGGGAGACGGTGGCCCGCATTGCGGCGCTCGATGCACGACGCATCGTGGTGAACATCCGTTCGACAGGCGGCGACGTAAACGATGCACTGCTCATCTACGAGGCACTGGCCGCACTCAACGCCCACGTAACCACACGGTGTTACGGATACACCGCATCCGCCGCAACGCTTATCGCACAGGCAGCCGCCGAGGGGTGCAGAGAGATCTCGGCCGATGCGCTCTACCTCATCCACACCGCATCGTGCGCCGCCGAAGGCAATGCCACGGCATTGGAGACTCATGCGGAGCTGTTGCGCAAGACCGACGAACGTCTCGCGGAGCTCTACGCCCGAAGATCGGGGCACGCACCCGAAGAGTTTCTTGCGCTGATGGCGCAAAACAACGGGGAAGGCCGGTGGTTGTCGCCGGCCGAAACGCTCGAAGCGGGTCTTGCCGACCGGATCATCGAGGCCGAAAGCCGCACGGCACCCGTCAACGACGGGGAGAAGTCGATGGTCAGAAACCTGATTCACGGCTGGAACCGGCTGCTTGCCTCGCTGGGACTGGAGGAGCACGACGATGCGTACGGTCCGACACCGGCAAATACCTCGACTCCGCAGCGCACCCGGCACGATCTGCTGCACCTTGACGGCATCGATCTCGATCTCGAGACGTCGAAGGCCGCAGCGACGGCTGCAGAGGGACAGCAGCGTGTGACGGCAACACAGTTGCTGCCCTGCGAGGATCCGTCGGTCAGCGAGATCCGACGCTCGGCCAACGAACGCGCCTATGCCGATGATGTGCGGCGCTTCTCGAACAAATAGCTTCGTCAGCCTGCGAAAAGAGACGGTACAACGCTTCCCGACCGTCATTCGGGCTCCTCCGCCCGACCCGTACCTTCCGGAAATTCCATCATCCGTGGAGAGCCGGGGCAACCCGATCCGACCATTCACCTCACACCCCGGACCTGCCCCTCCCGGGCCGGAGACGGCTCTTCCGTCCGGGATCCCCGCCTCAGGCCGGTCCTCGGCCCCGCACAACGCATCTTCCAATTCATTCGCGAATCCCGCAGGATCGCTTCATCAATTATTAACTTTTAATTCAAACAAAACATGTCTTATCTCGAAAATGCAAAGACCTACACAGGTCGCGATCTCGAAACCATCTTCTTCCGCCCGATGCTGAGCGGAGAGTCGGCGCTCGAACTGGGCGTGCGCGTTCTCTACAACATGCCCGTACCGACAACCGTACAGGTCTGGGAACGGACGGGCGACATCCTCCAGCAGTACACCTCCGCAGGCTGGACGGGCGGAGAACCGGCAACCAAGCTCCAGAAGACCCTCTCGATGACAAAGGTGAAGGCCGAACTCGGATACTCCGCCGCCGACTACTTCTCGATGGTCTATGAACTGATCACCAACCGCGCCGACGTCAATCTCGACGACCTCTCGGGCACGGAGCTCGAAAGGGCCGAAACGGAGCTCTTCAAACGGGCCATTGCCGAGAGTCTGCGCGTCACGATGTGGATCGGCGACCCCGAAAGCGGCGGAGAGTTCTCGACCTTCGAAGGGTTCATCAAACGGGTCTTCCAGCTCATTGCCGATGCAAAGCTCACGGCCGCAAAGACCTTCACCGACCTCGAACTGGAAACCGTCTCGACCGTCATCGACATCTTCGACGCCACGTGGGACGCGGCAGCCGAAGAGCTGACCGACATGAAGTCCGACGGACAGCTGGCCTTCTTCGTCACCTCGGATCTGTACAATCTCTACGAGAAGTACCTCGATTCGTTCGCAAACACCGAGGCCGCCTACATCGGCCGCACGGAGGGCCGTCCGACACTCACCTATCACGGCATCCCGCTGGTGGATCTGCACCTGTCGTCCTACCTCAAGACGACGGAGTATCCCAAATCGTTCTGCATGCTCACGGACCGTCGCAACCTCGTGCTGGCCGTCAACACGTCGGACTTCCCCGGCAACGAGATCCGCATGTGGTACAATCCCGACCTGATGGAGAACCGTCAGCGTGCCATCTTCATGGCCGGTTGCGAGATCCTCGACGAGAAGCTCGTCTCCTTCGCCTACAAGGAATAGCAAAAATCGACCGGAGGCCGGTGTGCCGCTGCACACCGGCCCTTTTACACCAGCAACAACATGAATGACAACACGCAAACATCGACACTGCCGCGAAAACCCGTCGGCGGCATCCGCGAAGTGCGGCTGGCAATGGCCCGGGAGTTCGGTCCGCAGAGTACGTTCACGGCCTACGAACTCATCGACGACCGCTCATCCTACGTCGAGACGCTCACGGCGGAAAAGGGTCTGCTGCGGGTGGAGCATCGTCTGACGCTGGTCTTCGACAAGCATCAGGCGGATGAGTGGTTCGATCGCAGCTGGATGGACCGTTGTGCCGTCGAAGGCGTCGTCGCCGCCATTACGACGGCCGCCGGCGAACGGTTGCGCATTGGGGTCTCCACACGTTTCGCAACCGAACAGGCCCTGCGGCTCGAACGTTTCACCTTCGAATCGGGCGAAAAGCCCGTCGATCGCCCGGTGGCGATCCTCGTTCTGACGAGCGAAGACACCGATCGGGCACAAACCGATACGACAGACTATGAATAAAAAGAGTAAAACAACAACCGCGATCGGCGTCAGCAACCGCACCGATCCCTACCTGACGATCGGATCCGGAAGCATCCAGAGTGACAAATACTGGCGTTGGGGCGACGACAATCTCTTCCCGACGGCCCTGGCACTCATGTCGCGCCGATCGACAACCCACCGCCGCATCATCAACGACAAGGCCGACTACATCTCCGGAAAGGGTGTGACCTGCGACGCGACACTCCACCTGCTGAGCCGCTTCGTCGCGGCCGCCAACGGCGCCGGAGAGTCGCTGCGGCAGATTCTCAACAAACTGGCCTACGACAAGTCACTCTTCGGAAACGCCTTTCTGGAGGTGGTGACCGATTCCGGACACACCTTCCTGTCGCTCTACCATCAGGACGCCTCGCGCTGCCGGATCGCCAAGGACTCGCAGCACGTACTGCTCCACCACAACTGGGCCGCGTTTCACCTCTCCGAGGCCCGCACCCTGCCGCTCTATCCGCTCTTTGAGACCTTCCCCGACGGAACGCTGCGGACGATGATCCACTACATGGACTACGAACCGATGTTCACCCACTACGGCGTACCGCCCTACATTGCCGGGTTCGGGGTCTCGGCCATCGCCTACAAGACCGACCGATGGAACATCTCGCGTCTGGACAATTCGTTCCAGCTGTCGGGCGTAATGATGCTCGACAGCACGGTGGACAGCGAAGCCGAAGCCGAACGGATCGTCCGTACGGCCGAGGAGCGTTTCGCGGGACGCCCCGGGCAGGTGATGTTCCTGCTGAAGGAGGGGAGCGAAAACGACCATTCGCGCTTCATTCCCATCGCCTCGCAGAACGACGGCGACTGGAAAGAACTGCACGATCAGGCCGTTTCGGACATCGTGGTGGCCCATTCGTGGTTCCGCTCGCTGAGCGGGCTGGATTACGCTTCGGGATTCGATTCGGAACGCATTCTGCATGAATACGAAGTGGCGCTCAATACGGTCATCCTGGCCGAACAGGCTGAACTGCTCGAACCCATACGGGCGCTGCTGCAGGAGACGCTCGGAGTCGATGCCGCATCGCTGCAGATCGTCAACCGGCCGCCGACCCGTTCCAAACCGCTCTACATGAAGGTCTGGGAGGCCCGCAAGGCGGACGGTCTCGATTACGATCCCAACGATGAATCGCAACAGCGCTACCTTGCCGAGATCACGAAGTACAACCTTACACATATCGACTGACAGCCATGCAGACACTCATCAACTCCGACACCGTCGTCGAACGGGCATTCCGCGACGGCGAATACATTTCCCCTTCAACGATCGACGAAACGACAATCGTCGCCGCACAGGAGAGCTACATCCGTCCGATGACGGGCGACGCGCTCTACGAGGCGCTGCTGGGAGGAGCACACGCCGAGTTCGTCGAGGAGTACCTTGCGGCACCGCTTGCGCTCTACGTGCGGTACCTCCTGGCCCCGCAGCTCGACATCCTGCACGGACAGGCCGGGACGATTCAACTGCGTTCCGACAACTTCACCGCAGCCACCGAAGAAGCCATGCAGCGCAGCCGCCGCACGTTGCTGAAAAATGCCCGACGGCTGTTGCGTCGTGCCTCGGACTACCTCGAACAGCATGCCGGGGAGTTCCCCGATTACGATCCCATGTCCAACATTCTCAACCGCTGCTCGATCGATGGAGAGTTCGTACAGACTTTTTAGCGGCGTGCTGGCCGCATTGGCCGGCTGGTTCGCGCCCGTGCTGCCGCTCGTATCGTGTGCGTTTTGTTTCATTGCCGCCGATTTCATCACGGGCGTAGCCGCCAGCCGCGCCGAAGCGCGCATGGCCGGCCGCCGCTGGTGGTTCGAAAGTGCAGAAGCATGGCGCACGGTCCGCAAACTGGCACTCGTGACAACCGGCATCGTGATGACATGGATGCTCGACCGGTTTATCCTCGACTTCATGGATCTGCACGCAGCGAAGCTCTTTACGGGCTTCGCCTGCGGCGTGGAGTTCTGGTCTTTTCTGGAGAATGCCGCCACGCTCTCCGACGCCCCCTTTTTCCGTTGGATGAAACGCTTCGTCCATCACCGGATCCGAAAGGAGGTGGGCGATGAATGAGATGAATGAGACGAATGGGATGAATGGACTGCCGCGGGGAGTGCGCAACCGCAATCCGGGCAACATCCGTCGTTCGAAGACCCGCTACAAGGGTGAGGTCGAAAGCCGCGACCCGGCATTCAAGTCGTTCCGGACAATGGCCTGGGGTTATCGGGCGATGTTCGTGCTGCTCCACACCTACCGTGTACGATATGGGATCGACACGCTGCGCGGCATGATCTCGCGCTGGGCTCCCCCGACGGAAAACCATACCGACAACTACCTGACGAGCGTGGCACGCGACGCCGGACAGGCTCCTGACGATCCGATCGATACGCTCGACGGAGAGTGCATGTGCCGCATCGTGGAGGCCATGTCGCGCGTAGAGAACGGCGTTGCGGCCCGTCGGGAGGAGGTCTCCGAAGGATGGCGCCTTTTCAGAGCCGATTTCTGACTTTTTGCGCTATCTTTGTCCGTATGGAAGCGGAGAGAAGATTTTCCAGAAGGCAAGACTCCCCGATCGGCCGGCTGCCGATGGCATGGGTGCTGCTCTTCACGGCCGGAGGCGTCATTCTGTCGCGGCATGTCGTCCTGCCGACCGGCTTCCTGGCCGGAGGTTTTCTTCTTGCCGTACTCATGGCCTTCGCGACCCTGCGGCACCGCACGGCGGAGTGGTACATCGCCGCGGCGCTGCTGCTCTTCGGCATGCAGCTGCCCCTGCTGCGGCCGCAACCGGCCTACGCTCCGATACAAACCAATGCGCTGCATGAGGCGGCCGCCGAACGCATGCGCCGGCTCGGGCTCTCCGCCGAAACGGAAGCCATAGCGCTGGCGATGGCTGTCGGTGACCGGACGGAACTCACCGCCGATCGACGGGCGCCCTACAACCGTACGGGAACGGCTCACGTACTGGCCGTATCGGGTCTTCATGTCGGAATGGTCTTCCTCTATGCCAATGCGCTGCTCTGCTGGCTCACGCTGCTGCATCGGGGTCATCTGCTGCGCAACCTGCTGGCGATACTCCTCATCTGGCTCTTCGCCGTCACGGCCGGACTCTCGCCCGGCACCGTGCGGGCCGCCATGATGTTCACGGCGTTGCAGCTGGCACTGGCCACAACGTCGAACTACACGAGTGTCAACGTGTTGGCCGCAGCGGCATTCTGCATGCTTCTGTGGCGGCCCTCCTACCTCTTCCACCTCGGATTTCAGATGTCGTTCCTCTCGGTTGCGGCGATTCTCCTCTGGGGTCTGCCGCTCTACCGGCGGCTGCGTACACGCTGGCGCCTGCTCAACGGCGCCCTGGGGATGATCCTTGTCGGTCTGGTCGCATCCATCGCAACCACACCGCTTGTCTCCCATGCCTTCGGAACGATTCCGCTGGCGGGAATCGTTGCCAATCCTCCCGTTATCCTGCTCGCCTACGGGGTGGTCGGAGTCTCGCTGCTTTGGGTGGTGATTCCCTGGCCACCCCTCGGCATTGTCATCCGGCCGCTGCTCGAAACGCTGCTCTCGCTGCAGAACGGAGTGGTCTCGGCCTTCGCCGCCCTCCCCTTCGCCGCCATCCAGTACCGCATGACCACGGCCCAGATGATCGTGGTCTATCTCTTTTTCGCGATTTTTACCCTGATCGTATGGCATCCTTGGCGGAAAAAACGGTAACTTTGCCGCGATGACACGCGAAGAGTTCGATACCTTGCGCAGTGATGCCGTGCGCCGCGCCATCGCCGACAACCTCGACCGCGATCCGCTCGACGTGGCGCTCGACCGCCGGATCGACCATGCGGCAGTTGTCGCCACGCAGATCAAATACCTCCGGCGGGCACGAACGAAACTGCCCTCCTACCATGCGGCACGCTGCATCCTGCCGCCGCTGGCATTCGAACAGGCGTCGAGCGAACTTTGCGCGGCTCACAAACGGCCGGAGGGCGATACGGCGCTCGATCTCACCTGCGGACTGGGAGTCGATACCGTGGCTTTGAGCCGACGCTTCCGGCGGGTCGTGGCACTCGAACGCGATGCGGTGCTTGCCGACATCACGGCCTACAACCTGCAGCTGCTGGGGATCAAGAATGTCGAGGTCATCCATGCCTCGGCCGAGGAGTATCTCGCCGAGACGGACGAACGGTTCGACTGGATCTATGCCGATCCCGACCGTCGCAGTGCCGCAGGACGCAAACTGGTGCGGTTGGAAGAGTGCTCGCCCGACATCCTCCGGCTGCGACCGTTGATCCGGCGTTGCGGGCGGCGGCTCTGCCTGAAGAATTCGCCGCTGTTCGATGTCGATGAGGCCCTGCGGCTCTTCCCGACGGCGCATGTCGAGGCGGTATCGCTGCACGGCGAATGCAAGGAACTGCTCATCTACGATGACGGAACGGGCCCCCTGCTTACGGCAACGGCGATCGGCATGGGCAGCGTGACCTTTCCGCCCGCCGAAACGGCGGCACCGGCACAACCGACATTCGAGCCTGCGGCCTGCGGATATCTCTTTCTGCCCGACGTGGCGTTGCAGAAGATGCGTCTGGTGCGGCGTGCGCTGGCAGGAAAGGCCGACGCATGGAGCGAAAACGGCTTTGCCTTTGCCCGCCGGCCGGTCGAGGGGGTGCCGGGGCGCAACTTTGCAATTACCGCCATCGAGCCGTTCAATGCCAAGACGTTGCGGCGTTCGCTGCGGGGGAAGGGGGTCGAGGTTCTGCTGCGGGAATTTCCGCTCTCGGCTGCGGAGATCCAGACCCGCACGGGATCGCATGCCGGCAGCGAGCTGCGGCTGGCATTCACACGCATCGGAGGAAAGGCCTGGATGATCCAACTGGGCGAAGAGGTGAATTGAAACCTGAGATCGTGCGGCCCGGACAACGGCCCTGCCTGAAGAGGTCGTCTCCGGCCGGCGATTGCGATAAACGAAAGGGAATAACGATGGAAGAGGTACGACTCGACAAATATCTGTGGGCGGTGCGCATCTTCAAAACGCGCAGCGACGCCGCCGAGGCGATCCGCACGAACCGCGTGACGGTCAACGGATCGACCTGCAAACCGTCGCGCGAGGTGAAGATCGGCGACATTGTGGCGGTCAAACGCATGCCGGTCATCTATCAGTACAAGGTACTCGATCTGGTGACGAGCCGCCAGCCGGCCAAGAACGTTCCGGCCTACTGTCTCAACATCACGCCACAGGAGGAGCTGGATAAGCTCAATGCACCGCGCGAGACGATCTTCGTCTTCCGCGACAGGGGCACGGGACGCCCGACAAAGAAGGAGCGGCGCGAACTCGACTCGCTCATGGACGGAATCTGTTACGACGACGAAGAACTATGACACCCGAACGTCTTCTCGAGATACTTGCCGTCGCCGAACGGCTCAAATGCACACCGCGCCATTCGTGGACCTCGACGGGCCGACGTGAAAGCGTTGCGGAACACAGCTGGCGGGTGGCGCTCATGGCGCTGCTTGTCGCCGACGAATTTCCCGATCTCTGCATCGACCGTGTCGTACGGATGTGTCTGCTTCACGATCTGGGCGAGGCCTTCACGGGGGACATTCCGGCCTTCGAGAAACATGCGGCAGACGAAACACACGAAGCCGAACTGCTGGCCGGATGGATCTCGACGCTTCCCGAGCCGCTGCGCGGCGAGTGGCAGGCGCTTTTTGCCGAGATGGAGGCGCTCGAAACGCCGGAATCGAAGCTCTACAAGGCGCTCGACAAACTCGAAGCCGTGATCCAGCACAACGAAGCCGACATCGCCACCTGGCTGCCGCTCGAGTATGAACTCAACGTCACCTACGGAACGCAGCAGGTCGCCTGGTCGGACTATCTTCAACGGCTCAAGGCGGCGGCCAACGCCGTAAGCCGCCGGAAAATAGCCGATGCGCAGGCGGGAGATACCGCTCCCGGACAACATCCCGCGTCAGAGGAGGAGAGCGCAAACCGGTCGTAGCCGGAAGTACCCGACGCATCGCGGGAAGCGGAGGGGCGACACGCCCATGTCCGCGGCATCCGCACATGAAAAGTAGCCGCAGAACGCCGATCTTTTCCACGAAATCCCTATCTTTGCACCGCTATGGAGAACAAACTATACCGGAGAGAGGAAGTTTACGCACCGGAAGCAATCGCCGAGTTGAGCGAACACTATGCCGCCATTTTGCGGCTGTTGGGCGAAGACCCGTCACGCGAGGGGCTGGCGAAGACCCCCGAGCGGGTAGCCAAGGCCATGGCCTTCATGACGAAAGGCTATGCCGAAAATCCGCGTGACATTCTGTTGAGTGCCATGTTCCGCGAAGAGTACAAACAGATGGTGCTCGTTCGCGACATCGAGGTCTATTCCCTCTGCGAACACCACATGCTGCCCTTTTACGGGAAGGCGCATGTCGCCTATATTCCCGACGGATACATCACGGGGCTCTCGAAGATCGCCCGCGTGGTGGAATGCTTTGCACGACGGCTGCAGGTACAGGAGCGGCTGACCGTACAGATCCGCGACTGCATACAGGAGGCGCTGCATCCGCTGGGCGTGGCCGTCGTCATCGAGGCGAGCCACATGTGCATGCAGATGCGCGGCGTGGAGAAACAGGACTCCTCGACCACGACCTCGGCCTTTACGGGGATCTTTCTGCGTGACCACCGCACCCGCGAAGAGTTCATGAATCTGATCCGGTAATCCTACGCTCCCATCCCGCAAGGGAGTGAGGGGAGGAGAAGAGCGGGCCGTCAAGACAGAGGAGGGAAAAGGCCCCGCAACGAAGATCCTTCCGGCCTGAAACCTGAAAACGGAGGGGGAGGATGAGATAACGGAAGAGCGGCTGAATTGCAATTCAGCCGCTCTTCCGTTATTTCGCATCGACGGTACCGCCCGCAACAGAGCCGTACCATTTTTCACCTCCCCCCCCTACAAGCGGCCGTGCCGGCACTGTGGGCCAATACAGACGCTTCAAATCAAACGTCTCCGGCCGCCCCGTCCTCAACCGTTCAGCTCGCGGATCCTTTCCGGACGACATAGATCCAGTCCTCCGGCAAGGCATACAGCTGACGCTCCCGCTCGCTGAAGCGTGCGGCATAATCGATCTCCTCAACCTCGAAGCCCGCTTCACGCAACCGGTCGCCGTAATCCCGGCCATAGATGCGGCGATGATCGTACTGCCCGAAGATCCGGGTTCGCTCGGCCGGATCCGTGATCGAATCATCCTCGAAGGTCACGGCGCGCGAACGATCGACCGGCGAGAGCAGAACGCCCCAGCCTCCGGGACGCAGAATGCGATAAAACTCCCGCATCGCCTGCCGGTCATCGGCAACATGTTCGAGGAGGTGGTTGCAGATCAGCACGTCGCAGAACGCATCCGGAAGCGGGATCCGCTGTACGTCGAAATGGAGATCGGCCAGCGGGCTCTCCAGATCGGCCGTCGTATAGTCGGCGGCACATCGCCGCAGACGCTTCATGAGACAGACCTCCGGAGCGATATGCAGAATACGGGCCGGATGCCGGAACAGATCGGTCTCGCGCGTAAGGTAGAGCCACAACAGACGGTGCCGTTCAAGCGACAGGCAGGTCGGGCACAGGGCGTCGGGACGCGACGACACATATCCGTAAGGCAGAAAACGCCGTCTCCGGGTCCCGCAGATCGGACATTCACGACCCCGCCCGAGATAGAAAAGCCCCACGACCGGGACACTCCAGCCGGCAAGCCGCTGCAACAAGGGGCGCGGGACATGATTGAGCATCCAGCAGATCAGCCGTTTCATTCCTGCGTGATTTTCTTGATATCGGCCTCGGCCTTCAGGAGGCGCTTACGACAGAACGCGATCAATGTCGTTGCACGCTTGACCTCGGCAGCCAACGTATCGACCGACATCTCCTCGTTCCGGAATTTTGCGAGAATGGCCTCGATCTCGGTCATCGCCTCGCCATAGGTAAGTTCTTTTTTATCCATTGTCCTCTTGACTGTTATTCATCGCTTTGGAGACCGCCGTCACATCGGCCGCCACGCTTCCGTCCGCCAGCGTGATGTCGAGCCGGTCCCCCCGCTTCAGATCGTTGACGCTCTTCACGGCGGCACCGTGCAGGCGGACGATTGCAAAACCGCGCCGCAAAACCCGATCGACCGAATGGCTCAGCAACAGATCGGAAGCCGCCGTGACGCGGAGCTGCTCCCGGCGCAAGAACTCGAACGGAGCCGTTTGCACACCCTCGGCCGCACGGGTCAGGCGATTCCGCTCCTCCAGCAACAGCCGCTCGCTCTGCTGCAGGAACGCCGCACTGCATTGTTGAAGGCCGATCTCGGCCGCATGGAGCGTCTCGCGCGCCGCTTCGGCGATCTGAAGTCCGGCCGTCACGAGCCACCCTTCGACCTGAGCCATCCGCTCCACCAGCCACGCAGCCACGGCCGTCGGTGTCTTGAGAGCCGTATGGGCGACCATGTCCGTCACGCTTGTATCCTTGTCATGCCCGATTCCCGTCAATACCGGCAGCGGAAACTGCGCCACATGGTTGGCAATCCGGTATCCGTTGAAACAGTTGAGATCGCTCACCGAGCCGCCGCCGCGAATGATGACCGCAACATCGAAATCCTCCTCCCGCAGGGCGATCCGCCCGAGAGCCTCGACCAGAGAATCTTCAGCCGCAGCACCCTGCACGGCAGCCTCGAACAGCTCGACGCAAAACCGATAAGGACTTTTCCGCAGTTCATTGCAAAAATCCTGATACCCCGCCGCCTTGCTGCTCGACACGACGGCAATACGCTGCACGACCGCCGGCAACTCCAGCGTATGGTTCATCTCCCACACCCCCTCTGCCTGCAGACGGGCAATGGTCAACTGCCGCTGCCGCTCCATGTCGCCTAACGTATAGGAAGGGTCGATATCGAGAATCTGCAACGAAAATCCGTAAATCTCATGGTAATTGACCGAGACCTTTGCCAGCAGACGTATTCCGGCGGCAAGACACTGCCCCGTTTCGGCCTCGAAACGGGCCGCAAGACGCTGATACTGCGAACGCCAGATCACGGCCCGTGCCTGAGCCCTGGGCACCGCGTCACCGTCCCCCTTCTCAATCAGTTCGAGATAGCAGTGTCCCGACGTATTGACCTTTATTTCGGAGATCTCGGCACTGACCCATACGGGCAACGCAAAACGCTCCTCAAGGGTCTGCCGCACGCGCTGTTGCAGCTCCCGGAGCGTGATATAGGCAATAGGAATCATTTCACACCAAGCTCCTCGCGGGCAAAAGGCACCTCGACCTCTCCGATGGCATAACAGGCGATCTCGTAGGGATCGTAGTGGAACGTAATGCCGGAGGGCGTGATTTCAAAATTCTCGGTCGGAGCGATCATCGACGGGAAGAATCCCAGTTGTGCCAGCTGCTCCTCGTCGGCAACACCGTATTGATCGCACAGTTTCCTGCGGATCTGTCCGGTCAGGCGGGCAAACTCCTCTTCGGAGAGGAGATCGCACAGGGACAACTCATAACCGCCCGCGACACCATAATTGTGATAGCGGGTCGAATATGCGCCATGAGCGCCTCCGGTATAGCTCTCCCGCCGGATCTTACAGACCAGCAGCGTATCGAGCAACACGGCATCGGACGAGATGTTCAGACTGTAACGCATCGCGGGATTATAGAGCGTATCGCATGCGCACTCTGCGGCGAACCGATCCAGAAGAACCCGGGCCGCATCCTCGGGGGAGCCGACGAAGTCCTCCAGAGCAAAGAAATAATTGATATTGGCGTTTTCGATCGCGGCAAGCGCCTCGTTTTGCCCGGCATTTTCAATTGTTCGGAACCGACAGGAGACATCGCACGGCACCACGCCGCAGAGGATCACCGTATCGAAGGAACGGTCGGCCAAAACAGGTTGGACATTCCGGCGGCAGGCACCGGCAAACAGGACTGCGAACAGCGCAGGAAGAAGGATACGTGCAGGTTTCATGGTCGTTCTGCAATGGTTTGACAACGGTAAAAGTACTACAAAAGCGGAGAAAAAGCATTATCTGCAACAAAAAAAACGGAAAAATTTTGAAGATTCGGAATTTCATGTTACTTTTGCACGCACAAAGCCGAACGGTGGATTCATCTAAGGGTTAGGATACATGCCTCTCACGCATGACATAGGGGTTCGAATCCCCTATCCACTACGCAGAAAACCGGCAGCATGTCAACAAGATACATGCTGCCGGTTTTGTTTTCATGCTCCGGCGGCAGCGGTTTGTTCCGCACAACAGCAGCCTGTTTTTCAACTTCTTACACTAAAACGACGAACAGCAGGCACGGGCACTCCGCATAAAGAGTATCCGGCACCCTGCAAACCCCGCCGCCCGCATGGAGAAGGGGGGGGGAAAGGGCGCGGAAGAGCGAACTCGGAAAAGAAGAGCAGGAAGTGAAGAAAGGAGCGGAGAAGAGGTGAGGCGGAGTTTATCGGGATTTATTCGAAACGCAGTCTAAACGTCACCCGACCACCGACATTCGAGATCGGCCGCAGCGATCCGTTATGCAGCTGCATGATGCGGCGCGAGACGCTCAATCCGATACCCGAGCCATCGTGCTTGGTCGTAAAAAACGGCGTAAAGATATTCTCGGCGACGTCGGCGGGAATCGCACTGCCATTATCCGTAAAATCAATACAAACATTCTCAGCCGCATCGATGCGGGCCACCACCTCAATCCGCGGAGTTCGACATGCGGCCACCGCCTCCACCGCATTCTTCAGAAGGTTCGTCACAACCTGACCGATCAGATTTTCGTCGGCATAAATCAACATGTCGGCAGGCTCCACGTCAAGATGAATCTCCACGGCAGGTACAGCCTGCAGCTGCACACTCCTTTCGAGCAGAGGTCCCACTTCGAAGGCCGATTTCTGAGGCTCGGGAATACGTGTAAAGCGGCGGAACGTCTCGACAAACGTTGTCAGTCGGCGGCTTGTGGCGGAGATCGTCTCCAACCCCCGCGCGACATCGGCATCCAGCGGCCGGTCCAGATGCAGCAGCGTATCGCTCAACGAGGTAATCGGAGCGAGCGAATTCATGATCTCATGCGTCAGTATCCGTGTAAGTTTGCTCCATGATTCGATCTGCGCAGCACTCAGGTAATCGTCGATGTCGCTCACCGAGACAACCCGCAACCGCCGCCCGGCCAGCATGAACTCCGAACAGGTCAACGACAGGTTGACCTCTCCGCTCTCGCTCGAACTCTTCACCCGCAGGCGATCTCCGGGCCGAATGGCCGCAAGCGCAAGCGCAACCTCCGGATAGGCCGTCTGAAGCTGCCGGATGTGAGTCATTCGCTGCAGGCCGAAGATCCGAAGCGTCTCTCCATTGACCTGATAGACACACCCGGTATCGTCGATGGTCATCAGCCCCGTGCGGGCGCACTCCATGATAAGCTGATAGTAACGTTCACGCTCTTCGGCCTGCAATTTGGCCTCCACGACAATCTCCCGGATCCGGTTCAATGCGATATTGAGCGGACGTTCATCCCCGTCGGCCGTTTTTTCACTGAAACGGAAACTCAAATCATTGTTCCGGATCGCATCAAGCAAAAAGTTCACCCGGCGCATGGATTTATCATAGAGACGGACAAGCCGCACGACAATGACTGCAATCAATACGATGCACAGAGATGCAAGAAGATAACTCTCCCGGACAAGCAAGGCTCCGGCCGCCGCTGCAACCACGGCCAACAACACCGCCCATGAGAGCGGCTGCGGGAAGGATCGCTTCAAAGGTCTCATAATCCGTAACGTTTGATCTTGTTGTAGAGCGTCTGCCGCGTAACGCCCAGCTGCTGCGCCACGGCCGACAGGTTGCCATCATGCTGCGTCATGGCATGCTCAATCATCGCACGTTCCATCTGCTCGAACGTCGTAAAGGCCTCCGGGCCGATGACCGGGGCGACAACGCGGTGCAGCAACAGCGTATCCGGCGTAATTTCGGAACCGTCACACAGAATGACCGCCTTTTCGACCGCATGCTGCAACTCCCGGATGTTGCCCGGCCAGGCATGCGCCGTCATCTCCCGTTGCGCCGCAGGCGTAAAGTCATGGATCGTTTTACGATATTTGGCGGCATAACGCACCAGGAAACGCCTTGCCAGCGGCACGACGTCTTCCAACCGCTGCCGCAACGGCGGCAGATCGATATGGATCGTATTGATTCTGTACAACAGGTCCTCACGGAAAGACCCCTCCGCAACCATTCCGAAAAGATCGCGGTTCGTCGCCGATACGAGCCTGCAATCGACCCTTACCGGGCGGTTGCTGCCGACACGCACGATCGTACCGTTCTGCAGCACCGACAGCAGTTTCGGCTGGAGATGCAGCGGCAGGTTGCCTATTTCGTCGAGGAACAGGGTTCCGCCATCGGCCGCCTCGAACTTCCCGGCCCGATCGCTGCGGGCGTCGGTGAAGGCACCCTTGACGTGGCCGAAGAGTTCGCTTTCGAACAGCGTCTCCGATACGGCACCCATATCGACCGTCACCATCGGCCCGCCGTTGCGCGGCGAACGACGGTGGAGCTCCCGGGCCAGCATCTCCTTGCCCGTACCGTTCTCACCCGTAATGAGAATATTGGCATCCGTCGCCGAGACCTTCTCGACAAGTTCGCGGATCCGCGACATGGCCGCGCTGTCGCCCCAGAACATCGGTTCGTCGGAAGAGATCTCCCGCCGCAGCTCCTGCAGACGTTTCACTTCGCGCTGCGACTGTGCCAGATCCCGGGCATTGCACAACGAGGCTACGAGACGTTCATTGTTCCAAGGCTTGACGACAAAATCCACCGCACCTTCGCGCATCGCACGAACGGCAAGGTCGATCTCGGCATAGGCGGTAAAGAGGACGACCTTCACATCGGGACGCCGCTCCCGGATGCGACGCAGCCAATAGATCCCTTCATTGCCGTTGTTGATTCCCGCCGTGAAGTTCATATCGAGCAGCACGACATCCAACGCCGGATCGCGCAATGCTGCATCCAACTCCTTGGGAGAGGGCAGTGCCTCGACCCGCACGAAGTAGTTTTCCAACAACAAACGCAGTGCACCCAGAATGCTGCGGTTGTCATCGACAATCAACAAATTTCCCGATTTCGCCATTACGATACCTGCCTTTTTCGGTAAAGGTACGATTTTCTCCACGAAAAGCGACCGATCTGTCAAAAATTTTTACACACATGTCCATATTTTTTACAAAACGCACAGCAGAAATAGCAACATAAAACCATATATTTCAACAAAATAACCAGTCCGGCATTAAAATGGCAAAACAACGAGAAAACAATAAATACGCTGAAAAGATGCGAAAATTCCCTATTATACCGCCCTTGTTGTCAATTTTTTTGACAATCACACCATGCCGCAGCTACCTCCACAGCCAAACATTGCCATACGAAAGAGAGGGGCACACAGCAATCTCCGATACCCGGATGCCGGCCGCAACAGCCGGAAGGCCGGATTCCACCGCGATGGATCGGCCGCAGCCTCCTTACGCATCGGACACCCAGACTGCCGGGGAGCCACCCGCCACCGCCCATAAAGGCCCCGACGCATGCATGACACTTGATGCATGCATGGCCTACGCCGTCGAGCACAGCCCCTCCGTGCAGCGACAGGAGTACACGAACCGCAACTACCGACAGGAGTACATCGAATCGATTGCGGCACTTGTCCCCTCGGTCAGCGGGACGATCGGCGGCACGACCAGCTTCGGACGTTCGGTCGATCCCGAGACCAACACCTATACGACCGTTGCAAACCTCGACAACTCCTATTCCCTTTCGGGACAGATGCCGTTGTTTGCAGGCCTGTCCGGAATCAACACCGTGCGGGCGGCACGTGTCATGCGGCTGATGGGGGTCGAGGCGCTGCAACAGCTCCGCGACGAAGTGGCACTGAAAACCATGCAGGCCTATTTCGACGTCGTCTATTACACCGAAAACGTCCGATTGGCCCGCGAACAGTTGGCGACGAGCACGGAGAATCTGAAAAAGACACAAAAACTTTTCGAGCTGGGGCTCAAGAGCGCTGCGGATGTTGCGGAGATCGAATCGCAGCGCGCATCGGACGATCTTCTGCTCACGCAGCAACAAAACAACCTCGATCTGGCCAGGATTACGCTTCTGCAAGTGATGAACTACCCTTCGGGACAGGAGCCGCAGATCGACACCCGGATCGATATCGGGCTGCCGTCCGGTGCAGCCGCCTACGGAGAGGTGCTGGCCTACGCCCTCGAGAAGAACCCCAAAGCACAGCAGGCCGACTGCAATGTCCGCCAGTCGCAACTCAAATACAAAATCGCAAGGGGAAAATACTACCCGTCGCTGCTGGTCGGGGGCGGTTATTCGACCAACTTCTTCATGAGTCTCGACGACCACTCGCTCTATGCCCGGTTCGAGGATCAGTTCCGCGACAACCGGGGATATTACTTCACGGCACGGCTTTCAATCCCGATTTTCGGCGGGCTGAGCAAACGCACCGCCGTGAACCGGGCGCGCAACAACTGGCGTATCGCCGAGCTCCAGCGCGAAGAGACGCTCCGCGCGTTGGAGAGTGAGGTGGCACAGGCCTACCAGCAGATGCTGGGATCGGGCAAGGAGTTCGTACAGGCCTCGAAAAAGGCCGAGGCGGCACAACTCGCCTACGACGCCGTTGCCGGCAAGTACGAACGGGGCATCGTCTCGGCGCTCGACCTGCAGACGGCAGCCAACAACCTGCTGCAGGCACGGGCCGAACGCATACGCACCCATCTGCAATATATCGCCAAGGCCCGGCTGGTGGCCTACTACAACGGGGAACCGCTGATCCGCTGAACAAACACACGACAACAATGGATATTCAAATCGAACGCAAAAAAGGAGTTCGGGGACTCTTTACCCGACGCATGCTTCCCTACTGGGGCGGCGGAATCTTTCTGCTCTTCGTCGCGTGGCTGCTGCTGCGCGACCATGCATCGACACTCCGCATCGACGCCTCCTCGATCTCGATCGCGACGGTCGAACGGGGCGATTTCAACGATTACATCCGTCTGACGGGGCAGGTGCAGCCCATCACGACCGTACAGTTGAGTCCGCTGGAGGCGGGTGTCGTCGAACGGCTGGTGGTCGAAGAGGGTGCGCAGGTACGCAAGGGCGATGTATTGGTAGAGCTGAGCAACCCGTCACTGACGCTCGAGATTCTCAACAGCGAGGCCGAGCTGGCCGAGAAGCAGAACATCCTGCGCAATACGCTGATCTCGATGGAGCAGGAGAAACTGACCCTGCGGCAGGACAAGGCGCAGCTCGACCTCGACGTGACCCGCAAACGCCGCGCCTTCGAACAGAACGACGAACTGTATGCCAGCCGGCTGATCGCCCGTGAAGAGTGGCTGCAGGCGAAGGAGGACTACGAACTGGCCGAAAAACAACGCGAACTGAACATCGAACGGCAGATACAGGATTCACTCTACCGGAGCGTGCAGATCGAGCAGATGGAGGAGAATCTGGAGAACATGCGCCGCAACATGCAGCTCATCCGCCAGCGCATCGACAACCTGCACGTCAAGTCCCCCATCGACGGCGAGATCGGGCTGCTGGAGGTCGTGCTGGGACAATCGGTCTCCTCCGGGCAGAAGATCGGCCAGGTCAACGACCTCTCGGACTTCAAGGTCGAGGCGCAGATCGACGAAACCTACATCGACCGCGTCCGCAACGGACTGGAGGCCTCTTTCGAGCGGCAGGATTCGAACTTTCTCTTGCGGCTGCGGAAGGTCTATCCGGAGGTTCGCGACGGCTTTTTCCGCGCCGACTTCAACTTCACGGGAGCCTACCCCGCCAACATCCGCAGCGGCCAGACCTACTATCTGAACCTGCAGCTGGGACAACCGATCGACGCGATACTCATTCCGCGCGGGACATTCTACCAGACGACGGGCGGCAGCTGGATCTACATTCTTTCGCCGGAGGGCGACAAAGCCTACAAACGTCCCATCCGCATCGGCCGCCAGAACCCGCAATACTATGAAATTCTCGAAGGTTTGCAGCCGGGAGAACGGGTCATCATCTCCGGATACGAATCCTATGGAGAAAATGACGTACTTTTACTGAACCGATAACCATATCAAAACCATCAACTCCATGAGCACCATTTTCGCACTGCTGCGACAACTCGATTTCCGGTCATTTTTCACCTTCCTGGGCCGCAACCGGCTCTATACGGCCATCAACGTCTTCGGACTGTCATTGTCACTCATGTTCGTGATCCTCATTGCCGACTACACGTTCCGGCAATTCACCGTAGACAAGTTCCACACCAAGGCCGACCGCATCTATATCATCACAAATGAACGAAACTCAAACACAGCCTACTACCTGCAAAAATTCCTCCGCGACCGCTATCCCGAAATCGAATCGACCTGCGCCGTATCGTATGAAGGGAAAGAGTCTTCTTATTATACGCAGCATATCGCCAGATTTTCGGACTCAAAAGCAGTGGTATCAGTTCTTTATGCCGATTCGACCTTCTTTCGGTTCTTCGACTTCGAACTTGTCGGTGGCGATCGCCGGCAGGCATTCGCCACACCCGACAACGTCATCATCAGCCAGTCGCTGGCCCGACAGCTTTTCGCCGATGCCGACCCGGTGGGACAGGCCCTGCTTGTGAATGACAAATCCTTCATCGTCGGCGGCGTAATGCGCGACATCGACCGCTCGATCATTCCGCCGGCCGATCTCATTCTTCGCGGAGAGCTGCTGGCCAAGAAAAACAAGAATGATGAGCGAATGTCCAATGCCGGATCCTGCAGCACCTTCCTGCTGGAACGGAAAGGTGCTGACCTGCGCACCAAAATACCCGACATGCTCGACTATCTGAAAGAAATCTATTGGATGTACAAGGAAGGTGTTGCAAAAGAATTAAAGCTCGAGCCCTTACGGAAGATGTATTTCTCCCAATACGACAGCTATGGCAATCTGCTGACTGGAAACCGCACGTTCGTAACCATTCTCTTTGTGGCCGGAGCCGTTATTCTGCTTTTCGCCGTCATCAACTACATCAACCTGACCGCGGCACAAACCGGATTCCGCGCAAAGGAGATGGCGACGCGACGCCTGTTGGGGGCATCGAAACGGGAGATCGTCATCAAGTTGATCCTCGAATCAACGCTCATGTGTTGTATGGCTTTTCTCGTGGCTGTACTCTTTGCCGAGGCGCTGGAGCCATACGCCGCACAGCTTCTCGGTTCGAAAATCGATATTTCGGAGAGTATCTCTCCGCAATGGATCACTGCATATGTCCTCTTCCTGCTTGTGTTGGGGTCGATTTCAGGAGCTGTACCCGCAACGATAATCGCCCGATGTGAAGCCATCGACGTCATGCGGGGATCCCTGCGCCGACAGACCAAACAGACATACAGCAAGGTCTTGATCGTCGTACAAAACATCCTTACCGTACTGATGCTCTCCGGCTCGCTGACCGTCTATCTGCAAACCCGCCATCTGATCGAAGCTCCGCTGGGATATGAAACAAAAGACATTCTCTCCGTTGACTCGGGCACATTGGATTTCTCATACAATCGTATGCGACGTTTCCGCGATGAACTGCGCAAACGTCCCGAGGTAGAAGCCGTATCCCTCAGTTACGGAACACCATTAACATTAGGCACTAATCTAACCATAAGATATGAATCGAAAATGATCTCCTTCGAACGGTTTGTCTGCGATTCGGTATTCTTCCGTATCCTCGGAATCAAAAAATTACGAGACAACCATATCAATGGATGGGCATTCAATCAGTATGCATTCAAAGAGATGGGAATTCCGGAAGATGCAACCAGCGTACGGCTGGCGGACCAGACAATCCCCATCGCCGGCGTCTTTCCCGATATCCAGTTCGGATCGATTCTCGAAAAACCTACGGCAATGATTTTTTATGATATTGATGATTTCGATCGGTTTTGGGACGGCAAGACATTCAAACAGTTCTTTCCCTCATATACTCTGATCAAGACGCGCGGTGACCAGCAAAAGGCCCGTGAGGCCGTCCAGCAGGTATTCGAAGAGGTATATCCGGAAGGGTTCTTCGAAGCGACCTTCTTCGAAAAGATGATATCCGACTACTTTGCACAAGAACAGCGTTCGCTGCAGATCATCGAACTCTTTACCTTCGCGGCACTTCTCATCTCCGCATTGGGGCTGTTAGCCATGTCCACCTACTACATCCAACAGAAAGAGCAGGAGACCGCCATCCGAAAGGTTTTCGGTGCCTCGCGCCGCGAGATCCTCCGGCAGCTCGTCGGAAAATTCATGTTGCTCGTCGCCATTGCGTTCATCATCGCCGTGCCGATCGCTTGGTACATCCTCGACCGATGGCTGCAGGAGTACAGCGTTCGGATCCGGCTCGGTGCCTGGATCTTCCTCGCCGCCGGCGCCATCACCGCTCTGGTCGCACTGCTCTCCGTCTTCGGACAAAGCCGACGTGCCGCCGATGCAAATCCGATAGACTCCATCAAAAACTGATCGCAATACGGCCCGCAGCACACGGGAGGGGGCGGGTCGCATTGCGGATCAGCAACCAATATCCACGGAAATCAGAAAATTAACCATAAAAAAAGCACCATTCCATGTCCATGTTAAAAGTTGAAAACCTGCGGAAAATCTTCCGCACGGACGAAGTCGAAACCATTGCACTCAACGGAGTGTCGTTCGAGGTACAGGAGGGCGAGTTCGTCGCCGTCATGGGGCCTTCGGGTTGCGGAAAATCGACCCTGCTCAACATTCTCGGACTGTTGGACAACCCCACGTCGGGCAACTACACGCTGCTCGGTCAGGAGGTCTCGGCATTTCGGGAAAAAGACCGCACGCAATTCCGGAAAGGCAACATCGGATTCGTTTTCCAGTCGTTCAACCTCATCGACGAGCTGAACGTCTTCGAGAATGTCGAACTGCCGCTCATCTATCTGCGGGTCAGGGCTTCCGAGCGGAAACGCCGCGTCACCGAGATCCTCGACCGCATGAACATCTCGCACCGGGCCAGACACTTCCCGCAACAGCTCTCCGGCGGTCAGCAGCAGCGCGTAGCCATTGCCCGCGCCGTCGTTGCCAATCCCAAGCTGATTCTCGCCGACGAACCGACCGGAAACCTCGACTCCAAAAACGGCCAGGAGGTAATGAATCTCCTCTCGGATCTCAACCGTGAAGGGACGACGATCATCATGGTCACGCACTCGCAACACGATTCAACCTATGCCCATCGCGTGCTGCACCTCTTCGACGGCACCCTGATCAAGGATCTGACCAACAAGCTCTGACGCTGCTTCTTCCTTTCAACAACCGTTTCGCATCCGACATCCGGCATTCATCCGGATGTCGGATTTTTATCGTTCTTCTCGAGATTCAGCCGTTCGGACAACATTTGCACGTAATCTGCATTGAATCGAAACGAGGTAAAATCGTACGGAGCATATACAGACAGGCAACAGTGCTGCACTACATTTTTTTGACTCTCCGCATACTAAGCAGGATCACCGAATCGCTATATTGATGCAAAACACAGGTGCTCGGCAGAGATTGAAACAGACCGACAGCGGCCCTGCCCGAACGGCGCACTCAATTCAAAGCGTTGATCCGACTCGGCTGAAAACATCGAACAGGTCGGACAAAGAGCCTTCCCTCAAGGTCACGAGCCTGTTTCATCCGGATCCGAGCCCGAAATTGATGACAAAACGATGAAACGGTTTATTTTCATGTCGATCGTTCTCCTCATGGCAGGAGCGACACAGACTCTTTCCGCACAAACGGAATCCCAACCGGAAAAGACCCGCGCTCAGCTCAAGGCCGAGCAGGAGGCCCTCGATCAACTCTATTTCGAAGAGGCCCGACAGGCGATCGAGGAGCGGAAATTCATTCTTGAGGCCGATCAGGTGGTGTTCAAGACCGGCACGATTGCCTTCGTCTCTCCGACGACCAATTTTGTCTCGCTCGACGTTGACAATGCCGTCGTGCAGGTAGCCTTCAACATTCCCATCGGCGGTCCCAACGGACTGGGCGGCGTGACGGTTGCGGGACGCTGCTCGAACTACAAACAGAGTGTGGACAAACGGGGCAACATCATGCTCTCCATGGATGTTCTGGGAAACGGCATCACGGCCCAGGTATATATCAATTTGCCCAACGGGACCAATGAAGCGACCGTTACGATTGCTCCTACCTTCAATTCCAACCGCTTTACCCTGAACGGCGTTCTGCTGCCGCTCAAGAAGGCCAACGTCTATAAGGCCACTCCGCTGTAACGAGCCGCTCCCGCCGGGACAAACCCACGGCGGGATTCGAGACGGAATCCACGGCGGCAACCGATCCGGTCTGCCTCCGGCCTCTATTGAGGCCGACAGTTCTCCCTCCCCCGGAACGCAGACCGGACTCCTGCCGCCGTCCGGCATGCAGGAGCCGCACCCTTTAAAGAGGTGCGGCTTTTACGTTTGACGGGGTCAGTCTCCCGCTCTCCAGAAAACGCGCATTAAGGAAATTCTGCACATTTTTTATCCTTGTTTGATAAGAAACAATTCAAGGGAAATAATGACCTTTGCATGCAAACATGCGCTCATGGGACAACCAACTTCACAAAATAAGCCTGCGCCCAGAGAAAGCCCGACACTGGGTATTCTCTGGGGTATTTTGATCGTTCTGTTTCTTAATGGACTGATCTTTCCCAACTTTTCGGGCAGACGGATCATGGAAACCGACTACGGAACCTTTATCTCGAAGGTTGACAGCGGATTGGTAAAGAACGTGATGATCAAGAACGGTCAGATCTACTTCACGACAGCAGCCAACGGGGATACGATCACCACCTATCAAACCGGCGAGATCAACGATCCTCAACTGGTTGACCGGCTTCTCAACGCACCAAGCGCCAATTCCAATGGCAAGATCTCATTTTCCGAGATTGTTCCTCAGGAAAATTCACCGATTCTCAACTTCGTTCTGATGTGGATTTTGCCGGGAATAGGTTTTTATCTGATCTGGAGAATGGCCGGCAGGACGCTCCAGACACGGATGCGTGAAAGCGGCAACTTTCTCTCATTCGGCAACAGCGGAGCAAAAATCTATGCCGACGCCGACATAAAAACGACCTTTGCCGATGTCGCCGGACAGGACGAGGCCAAAGAAGCACTCAAGGAGATCGTCGATTTTCTCCACACACCGGCCAAATATACGGAAATCGGAGCCTCCCTGCCCAAAGGAGTCCTGCTGGTAGGGCCTCCGGGAACCGGCAAAACCCTTATGGCACGAGCCGTTGCCGGCGAAGCCAAAGTACCGTTTTTTGCCATTTCAGGGTCGGAATTTGTACAGATGTTTGTCGGCATGGGTGCAGCCAAAGTGCGGGATCTCTTCAAACAGGCGAACGAAAAGGCTCCATGCATCATTTTTATCGACGAGATCGACGCCATCGGCAAACGCCGCGACGCAGCATACGGGAGCAACGACGAACGGGAGCAGACACTCAATCAGTTACTCACCGAAATGGATGGCTTTGACGGTCGCAAGGGAGTCGTGATCCTGGCTGCCACGAACCGGCCGGAGAGTCTCGACAAGGCCCTCCTGCGTCCGGGACGGTTCGACCGCCGGGTGCAGATGGAGTTGCCCGATCTGCAAGGGCGAAAAGCCATCCTCGAAGTTCATCTGCGACACGTAAAGCATCAGGAGATCGATCTGGATATCGTCGCACGGGCAACGGCCGGCTCTTCGGGAGCCGAGCTCGCCAATATCGTCAACGAAGCTGCATTGCGGGCCGTTCGCATGGGACGCAAACAGGTCTCCACGGCCGACCTCGAAGAGAGTGTCGAGACCGTCATTGCCGGCGCCCAAAAGAAGAACAAGGTCTTGTCGCCGGAAGAACAGAAAATCGTCGCCTACCATGAAACGGGACATGCTCTGGTTGCTGCCATGCAGACCCATTCTGCTCCCGTACACAAAATCACCATCATACCGCGCACATCCGGTGCCTTGGGCTATACCATGCAGGTGGAGGAGGAAGAGCAGCTTCTCCAAAGCCGGGAATCGCTGTTCAACCGTATCGCCACGCTCTGCGGGGGACGTGCCGCAGAGGAGATCGCATGCAACACGGTAACGACCGGAGCCTCGAACGACATCGAGCAGGCGACCCGCCTGGCACGGGCGATGGTCTCTCGTTTCGGGATGAGTGACACTTACGACATGATGGGGCTTGAAACGGTCGGCAACAGTTATCTGGGAGCAGACACTTCTTTGAGTTGTTCAGCGGCCACGGCGGCACAAATCGACAATGAAGTGCTTCAACTCATCAAGGACGCACACGACAAAGCCCGGGCCATCATCTCCGCGCACATGGACATCATGCACAAGGCAGCCGCCCGCCTCATGGAAAAGGAGACAATCACGGGCGAGGAATTCATGGCAATTGTCAAGGCCTGCACAGACAAGCGGTAAGGGAGTCATCTTCTGCGAAATTCCAGAGGCGTAAGCCCCGTATGCTGCCTGAAAAAACGGACGAATGTCGAGGCTGTTGCAAAATGCAGTTTCTCGGAGATCTGAAACACCGAAAGATCGGTTGTCCTCAGATTGTGCTTGGCCATGACAACGACAGCTTCATTTATCCACTCCTGAGGAGTACGTCCTGTGGTATTTTTTACGGTCACCGAAAGGTTTTTCGGCGTAACGCACAGCCTGTCGGCATAAAACGACACCTTCCGCTGAATCTCGGCGCACTGCGACAACAGATCGAAAAACCGTCGTACAAGGAGTTCCGAACGGGAGATGGATTGCAGTCCTCCTTCAGCACCGCGACATTCGATCGAAGAGATGATGATCAACAAAAAGGGCAACATCAACGCATCCCTAATTTGCCGGGTGTTATCGTCCGATGCATCATACCGTTCCATAACGGCATACAGACCGACCAGATCCTTCAAGGTTTTGGCATCGGGTTTCAGGCATGGCGAAGTCTCGACGCGACGCAGCCAATCGAAGCCGAACGAAACGGGCAGAGCATAGAGAAAATCGGAGGAGACAAGGAGCAGTTTCAGTTCAGCATCGGGTGAAACGTCGAGAGCGGAGAACAAATGTCGAGGCAGACTTACGAACATCTCTCCGGCAGCGACCCGGAACTCCCGATAATTGATACGGAAAGCAAACTCTCCCCGCATACAGAAACCGAAAACCGCACCATCGAACAATACGGGCTGTCCTTGCCATTCGATCTCCACGGAGCGGTTCAGATCCATGAAAGCAAAGCTCCCGACTTTAAGTTCTTCGGCACTTATTTTACGTATATCCATCAGTTCGGCAAATATGAAGCGAATATACGAAATATTGCACATTTTCAGACATGGAGAGGAGATCGAAAAACGATTTTAACCGGTTATATTTGTACAGTCACAAAAAACAATAGACATGTTGCAGATAACTCACCCTTCGAAAAAGCTCTTCAGGCATTGGTGGATCTCATTGATCACCGGATTACTGAGTATTGCGGCCGGATTAGCCTGTTTTGTTGTCCCGGCGGATTCCATCGCCGCAATGACCGTATTCTTCATCATTGTGCTTCTATCCGGCGGCATTTTCAACGTCGTATGGGCCCTGACCAACCGGCATTGGAACAACAGTTGGGGCTGGGGATTGGCCCGCGGCATTTTGGAGATACTGCTTGGCATATGGCTCATGCTGCTGCCGCTGCCGCTTATTGCGACGATGCTGATCTACATCATCGGTTTTTGGATGCTGTTCCAGTCCATTCTCGGGATTTGCGAATCCTGCGTGCTGTCGGAGCTCGACATTATCGGCTGGGGCTGGATGCTGGCATGCAATATTTTAAGTCTGCTGTGCGCCTTCTTGTTCTTGAGTGCACCCATATACGGCGGCATTTTCATTCTTGCCTACATCGGAATCTCCTGCATTCTATACGGAGCCTTTCGTATCGTACTTGCCTTGAAATGGCGAAAGATCAACAAACGTTTCGATGAATCTGACAACGACGTAATCGACGCAGAAGTCATCAACTGACATACGCAGGAACAACAGTCTCACCTGAAACAACGATCGGGACCCGCCGGCTCAACGTAAATGTAGAGCATGCGGGTCCTATCGTTGTCCCCATCGAAACGGAACGATCGGCCGGTGACGGCCGATCGTTCAAACATGATGGTGTCATCATTGCGCGATTGCCGCGCTGACGGATTACTGGGCTTGGCCGTTTACCGTAATGTTCTTGCCGTCATTACCATAGGTTATGCCGCCCGTAAACGAACAATCATTGTCATAGGTAATCGTCACGCCGAGACCTTCACCCTCGTTAGCCCAGACATACATCGCCGGGAAGAGCGAAGCATAGGTGCCGACAGTCTCAACGGTCGTCTTCACCAGATTCAACACGGTCGGATACTGATAAGCGTTCGGAGCCTTGTTGCCGACGGTCAGAGCCGAAAGGTTCACCATGTTACCACTGCCCCAGTTCGAGGTCAGGAAGTAGTCTGCGAACGACTTTGCATCGGCCTCATCTTTAAAGCTGTTGGTCGTATCGAACGTCAGCGTGCTGTTGCTGATCGTCGCCGTGCCGCCGCGCAGCATCATGGCCTGCATTCCGCCGATCACCGTACACCCGTCCATCGTGAAATCGCAGGGGATATTCACACAGATCGGCGTATCTCCTTCCAGTGTCGAGTTCTCAAGTACGATCTTCACATTCTTGGGAGCCGGCGCCGAAGCATTCGTTGCCACTGCGTACGCACCGCATTTGATCGTAGAGTTCTTGACGACAACCGTACTGTTGTCACCTTCAGCAGCCGTTGCCGGACCTACAACCGTACCGTTTGTCTCGACCGTAACGCCATCCAGCGTAATAACGCCATTCGCTTCAGCATTGAAGATGGTACTTGCGGCAGAAGACATTTCGTTGGCAACGATCTTACCGTTCTCGATCGACAACTCGCCGCCACGGGCATTCATGATGATTGCTCCGGCCGTCAACGTTTTCCCGTTCAGGTCGATTGCTGCCGAATTGCCCGATACGACAATCGATTCATCCAGCTCCATGTCGCAGCCCAGACGAACCGAACCGCCATTCTCGATGTTACTGAGAAGATCATCCGGATTGGAAACCTCGACGATCTCGTGTTCGATATCGCCCTCCTCAAACTCCGGATCGACCGTAACGGTCACGTCTGCCTTCTTCGTCAGCAGATTGCCCGATACCAGCGTCCGGTAGTTGCGCTGAGCAGGGATGCTCGTGAAGACATAATCCGATGCAACCTTTGCATCCCCCGCTCCGTAGAACGACATCGTGAAGTTTGCCAGGTACTGCTCACCAGCGGTCTGCGGTGCAAAGATGTAGTCAAACGTCAACTTGCCCGCATTGTTGGTATTGTCCACCAGCGGCGCCGCGGTCGAATACGCCACCGCACTCTTCGAGTCCGTTAACAACTCGCCCGTCAACAGATTGATTCCCGTCGGAACCGACTCAAAGGCAATCTTCACCGACGTCGGCTGCTGGGCCGCCGGTACATCCGCCATGTCCAGCGTCTGCACATTGATCTGGCCGAACGGACGTTTCAGCGTTACCGAAACGGCCTGCGTCTGATCCGCTACGACCTGCGTCTTCCCGAAGAAGGCATCGCGCGTATCGTCGTTACCCGTATAGGTCGCTACATCCGCAATCGTCACGTTCGACAATGTCGTCGTGGAGTAGTGTTTGTCCGTGAAGTCTTCCGGAGTCGTTCCGTTGGCACAGTCTGCCCAGAAGACCAGGTCATAGGTCTCGCCGGCAATCAGACGCACCGAGAAGGTGGCCTTCAAATTGGCAACGCTTGCCACCTTGCGGCTGCCATAAAGCGTACCGTCGAGGTAGATCTCCATGATACAACGGTTGATCGACGTTCCGTCACCCGCAGCACGGGTCAGGCCCATTTCGGCCGGCAGGGTCGTCGTAACCATCACGTCCACTTCGCCCGATGCTGCGCCGGACGTCTCTTCTGCCTGCTGGCAGGCGGTCATTCCCATCAGGGCCATGGCCGCAAAGAGAAGTAATTTCTTCATTTATATTTATTTGTTTTGTAGTTTCTCAATATCATTTTTTCTCCTCCCCCTGTTCTACCGGATCCGGTTATTCCATACGGACGGAGGTGGTTCCCGAAGCGGGTCTCACAACCTGTACGCGATAATTGCGTTGCAGAGGGATCTGCTCAAAGGCATACGAGAAGACCGGAGTCGTCTCTCCGCGCCACGCAGCCGTCATGTTGAAATCGATTGTCCGGAGTCCCGCTCCTGCGGGTGCCGGAAGATAGACGAACCAGGAGACCGGCTCCTCCGTCGATGCGATCTGCAACGTCGCACCGCCCTGCAAGGCCGCGCCTTCTCCGACCGCTCCCGTCAAGGCATCAAATGTCGTATCCACGTCCGGAAATGCGACATTCACGGACAACGGCCCCGTCTGCCCGGGTCGGAATCCGCTCGAGACGTTCAAACGGCAAACGGCACGCTGTAACGTTGCCGAGAGAAACCGTCCGCCGTCCGCCGGGAAGTCAACCACGGCACTGTATGCATCGAGATTCATGTCGCACAAGGCGAACCGGGACCGGTCGATGGTGATGTTGCGCAGACCGTTCGAAGTGATGTAATGCAGGTCGTCGGCCAAAGCCGCTCCGGACTTGTCGGCCCAGAGCACAAACCGGTAACTTCGGCCCGAAACGACCGCCGGATGGAACGTGCAGGTACCGTTCTCCTCAATCGGAGCGATCAGGCGCCCCTCCGGATAGAGGGTTCCGTCGGCATTGTAGATTTCAAGGATGCAGCGGTCGGCGACAACCGTCTCGTCGGCTCCGGCTCGGGTATAGTCCGACACAACGCCGACCGAAAGATCGATATTGACGGATTCATCCGTCTCCATCGGGCCGGACTCTTCACGGCTGCATGCCGCTGCAGCAAAAAGCCAAACAAACAATAAAAGGTATCGTTTCATGGGTTTCATTCTGTTCGGGTTCAGATTCTCATTCAGGTTCGGGTTTAAGATCGGGACCGTGTTCCGGGTCAGGATCCAGCGTGCGTTCGGATCGGGGTCGAACGCCATTCAGCGTCGGGATCGGAACGGACTCAGGGTCGGGTCCAGGGCCAGGGTCGGGTCCAGGCTCGTCTCTTCATCGGGCAGAGCTTCGGACCGGGCATCAGTCGGGCAGGACAATCGTGATGTCGCCGTCGAATCCGGGATCGATGCCGATTCCGGGCTCCTTGCGATTGGTCAGGTATTCGCCCCGGATGATTGTCGTCTTGCCGCGTTCAATGGGCACCTCGATTCCGGAATAGACATTGAGCAGGGTGTTGTCCTTGTCATAAAGCTGCAGCGTAAGCGACACCTGCGACTTTTGTCCGTTCACGAAGATGTAGTCAAAACCGAGAGACGCTTCCGTATCGTTCTGCGGCACGATGTCGGCCATGAACGACACTTCCCGTTCAGCTTTGTTGGGCAACCCGGTATAGACATTGTAACTGATCGGATAATACATGTCGAAACTCCATTTGACATGATAGTTGCTCCACTCGATCTCCGCCCGCGAGTCGGGACCTTTCTGATTCAGGCTTTCGAGCCGGGCGATCTCATGCTGCACGAACTCCACCGCATCGGTGCTGATCACCTCCACGCTGCCCATCGGGCTCTGAAGCTGTTGCGTCGATTCATGCGACGACAACCACACA
Organism: uncultured Alistipes sp.; assembly: GCA_944322375.1. Classification (GTDB taxonomy): domain Bacteria; phylum Bacteroidota; class Bacteroidia; order Bacteroidales; family Rikenellaceae; genus Alistipes. The sequence continues at coordinate 8,909 of CALUOX010000014.1, read as the reverse complement.
TCAGCGGGGAGATCCAGATCGAACCGCACCTCATAACTCTCCTTGGCATCGGTATTTCCGGGATAAGTGTCACCGTAACCGATACTCGTCAGATCGTCAAGCATGAAGATTCGGCCCGTACCGTCCGTATCCTTTGCCGCCACGGCATACGCCACGCCCTTGTAGGATCCGGCATGGAGCTGCTCGTCGAGAGCCACCGTAGCCGATCCGTCGGCATCCTTCCGCACGCCGATCTCGCGGCGGATCAACGGATTCGCACCATACTGATCCTCGTGGAGCTCGACAACGTAATACATGAAGTTGTAACCGGATTCATCGCCGCGCGAGCCGAGGATTGAGCTGTGGGTAAAAGCCGGCTCGGTTTTCAACGTGATCCTGGTATCGATCAACGTGGGATCGACCGACGGGGCCTCAGGATACTCGTGGACGCATGAAACGGCCAACAGAGCCGCCGACAGGGCCGATATTCCGAATGAGAACGTTTTCATACCGTACTCCTTATTTAATTCTGTATATGATGGATATCCCGCAACGGGTTATACCCCAGTAGTTCTTGATGCGCGTATCGAAGCGCTCACCGTTGTCGATGTTGTAATAGGCGTTGTACCGCGTATGGATCAGACCGGCGCCGATATTGAACTCCATTCCCCAGTTCTCCGTAAACTTGAGGGCGTAGCCGTAATCGAGTCCTGCGCCATACATGCCGTCCGCATCCTGGTAGCGGGTCTTCTCGTTCGTCGCAATATTGAACTGACCGGCCGTCAGATGCACGCCGAAGAAGTGTCCCTTCCAGTCGGGTGACAACCAGTATCGCACCGAAGGCTGCACGGAGAAGGTTCGGAAGCGATAGGTCCGGGCCGTTGTCCATGCACTGTAATATACAGGCACATCGACCGACCAGTGATCGGCAAAACGGTACTCCGCAGCCACGTTCGCCACGACAAGCGCCCAAAACGGGATATTGGTCTTGATGCGCCACCGGGCATCCTCCCACAAGGGTTTCGGCGTCAAGGGCTGCAGCGGTTCCACGACCGATGCGGACGGCTGCTCCGTCGGCGCAACGGCCACTTCGGGTTCCGGCTGTTCCGGCACGGGTTTCTCCGCCACCGGCGCCGCCGGTTGCTCCTCGACGGGCCGAGGTTCCGGCTGCACGGACGGCTGCTCCGCCACCGGTTCCTCCGAGGCCTCCTCCCGGGAATCGGCCGCCTCCTGCTCCGAAGTTTCGATGGAATCGGCCGGTACGAGTTTGAACATCGCCACGACGTTTGCATCGCCATTATAGGACTCCGTATGGTTTCGGGTTATGTAGTTCTCCTCTTTCAGCCCATAATTGGTGATGTAATACGACTTCACCTGACTGCTGCGGAGTTTGGCCATCTGGTAATTCGAATACTCCGTACGGAATGACGAACAATAACCGTTCACCATCACGAAGAGTTTGCCGGCCTCGATCTCGGCCCGATGCCGGTTGATCATCTCTCCGGCCTTCAGAATCGCCTGTTCGTTTTTGTCATAAAAGAACATGGAAGTCTTCGGCTCGAAATAGAACAGAATCATCGACGACGAATCCGCCGCAACTACGGGAGACGAGACGTCGTTTTTTACGTCGTGCAATGACCTTGCCATTGTCGATGACGCAAAGAGGCCCGCGACGCAGAGAGCAGGCAACACTGAAAAAAGCAGTTTCTGCATAATAAAAGATTAAGCTGGATTCATGCAAAAATAAGACATTTTTTATAAACATCAAAGGAATACACCCAATAAATACCCGGAAAATTACAAATTCCTTCCCGGAATCAGGACCGATGAGAATTTCTTTGGATGATCGCCGTCGTAAAAAATGGATTCTTCCGAAGAATCTCATCAATTTTTTCTACCGCCATGCAGACAGCCCGACAAAAAAAAGAGTCCGGAGAACGACGTATTGCTCCCTGCCGATACCGATACCGTGCATGCGAGTTTTTGAACTTTTTTCAAAACTCTCAAGAAAATTCCGACACAAATTTCGCCGCACACTGCAACGATCCGGCACACCCTGCCGTCACGGTCCGAGGATAATCATATATCACGGCGCCGCATCCTAACAGGCCCATGCGGAATCCTGCCGGATTTCTTCTCCCGTCACAAACGCAGTTGACAGGACTCCTCCGAAGGGTATAAACTGCATGTTTATACAGACAGGCTCCTGTATCGCTGACTCTTAGCGGATTACACCCAGAGACGGCTCGTTCTGCCGGGAGGGGGGGGCGAACGGCCGGTGCACCGACAGACGGCACCTGACGAACAAACACGTCTGAAAGTCCGGGAGACCGAGCGACCCAAACGCGATGCAGTCAAATCAAAGATCGAAAGAGCTGCTCCCCTGCCGCAAAAACAAGCCGCCGAACGGACATCACAGGGTCAGGACGAGTTGCCTCAGGCAAACCTTGCACAAAGTCCGGCCGGCGGCTTCGGAAAGCCGTTGCCAAAGAGAAAAAACTTGAAACAATCTAACTCAGCCGTATGTTTCAGCTTCCTCGTTCTGTCACAACAACATGTTGAACAGATAGCCGGAGATAACGGCTGTCAGGAAAATGGCCAATACGATCATGGCGACAAGCTGCTTCTTGAAGATACTTGCCAACAGGGTCATCTCGGGTATGGCCATTCCGGCGCCTCCGATAATCAGCGAGATGACCGCTCCGATACTCATTCCTTTTCCCATTAGCGCCAAACCGATCGGTATGGCTGTTTCGGCACGGATGTAAAGAGGTATGCCCAATACGGCAGCGACCGGAATGGCAAACGGATTGTCCGGACCTGCTATCTTCATGACAAAATCCTGCGGCATGTACCCATAAATGCCGGCAACAAATGCAACTCCGATCAACAGGTATCCCAGGATGGGACGCAGGCTTCCCCATGCTCCGGCAAAGGCCATCTTCAACTTGCCTTTGAACGGCAGGGAGCGTTTGTCAACAACCTTGCAGTTCCCTGCACAGCCGGATGCGGGTTTCAGACGGACATTTTTTACATATTTTCGAGCCCCAATTTTTTCGAGCAGGAATCCGAACAGGACGGAGCACAAAAAGGCAATAATGAAATAGACTGCCATCGCTTTTATTCCGACCATGGCGCCGAGCATTCCGAGTATGATCGGATTGAGCAGGGGAGATGCGATCAGAAACGAGATGGTCGAACCGAAAGGAACCCCGGCATTCAGGAATCCAACGGTCATGGGGATGGTCGAGCAGGCGCAAAACGGAGTCAGAGCCCCGAATCCTGCGGCGATGATATTCCCGAAAACGCCTGCCCCCGAAAGTTTCTGACGGATCTTCTCTTCCGGAACATACATCAGAATAATCTCCACCAGGGCACTGATCAACAGGAACAGTGCGACCAGTTCGACGGTTATCAGCACAAAATACCGGAGTGTTTCAATGAGCGTGTTCATGGAACTTTTCCTTCAAGATTTCGGATTGGTAGAAGCGGACAAACGCCGTGCGGATCTCGTCGCGGACGCGGCGGAATTCGGAATCGACAAACTCCGGAGAACCTTCGGCGTGCGAAGGGTCATCGAAGCCCATGTGCAGGCGGCGACCCACCTTGCCCGTAAATGCCGGGCAGCTTTCGTTCGCCCCGCCGCATACGGTGATCACATAATCCCACGGCTGATCAAGGTAGGGACTGACATGGGTAGGGACATGCGAAGCGATGTCGATGCCGACCTCCCGCATCACCGCCACCGCCCGGGCGTTCACCCGGGCGGCGGGTTGCGTTTCGCCCGAAAAGGCCTCGAGCGTCGGGTCCATCGACTGCAGAAATCCGTGTGCCATCTGACTGCGGCAGCTGTTCCCCGTACAGAGTATCAATATCTTCATGACGTCCTTCCGGTTAAAACAGATTTCCGAACACGAATCCCGACAAGGTCGCCATGACGATAACAAGCGCCACATAGACCACCGTCTTTTTCGTTCCCAGCACGCCGCGGATAACCAGCATGTTGGGCAGCGAGAGCGACGGTCCGGCCAACAGCAGCGCCAGAGCCGGTCCCTTGCCCATGCCCGAGGCCAGCAGCCCCTGAATGATGGGCACCTCGGTCAGCGTGGCGAAGTACATGAAGGCACCGGTGAAGCTGGCGAAAAAGTTCGACAGCAGCGAGTTGCCCCCGACAGCCCATTCGATCCACCGATTTGGGACGATGCCCGCAATGGCCGTCCGGTCATGGGTCGATCCGAGCAGGAATCCCGCCGTAACGACACCCACGGCCAGCAGCGGCAGGATCTGTTTGGCAAAGCCCCACGCCGAGAGCGCCCATTCGCGGTTTTCCGCATCGCGCCGGTCAAAGAGCAGAATCAGCGAGAGCGAGGCGATGGCTGTGACCATCGGTACGAGCGGCACGAGTTTCGCATCGCGGATGAACAGATTGGCCAGCACGACCGAAACGACGGTTGCCGCAGCGCCCAGCGCCACCCACCGCAGGCGAAGCCGCAGAATCTTCACCAGAGATCCGCACAGCACGAGCGCCAGGACGCCGGTGATGTACCACTTCCAGGCAAAGACGGTCGCCCACACGCCGCGGTCCGAGGCGGCCGGTGCGCCCCAGTTGGCGAAAACGAGGATCAGCACCAGCGTGAAGAAATGGAACGAGGTCTGCCACATCGGTCGTTTTTCGGGTTGCGGGACGATGTTCATCTGCTCCTCGCGCTTGGCCCGCTCCTCGCGACGGAAGAGGAACGACATCAGCAGCCCGATGACCACCGAAAAGAGAATGGCGCCGACCGTCCGGGCGATACCCAGCTCGATACCCAGAATCCGGGCCGTGAGAATGATGGAGAGAATGCTGATCGCCGGTCCCGAATAGAGAAAGGCAATGGCCGGTCCCAATCCCGCACCGCGCTTGTAGATGCTCGTGAAGAGCGGCAGGATCGTGCAGGAACAGACGGCGAGAATACCGCCCGAAATGGCCGCCACGCTGTACGACAGCCACTTTTTGGCATTGGCCCCGAAGTATTTGATGACGGATCCCTGGCTGACGAAGACGGCGATCACGCCGGCGATGAAGAAGGCCGGCAGCAGGCACAGGATGACATGCTCGCGGGCATACCACCGGGCCAGGTCGAGCGTTGCATCGACGGCCGTCTGGAAACGCTCGCTGCCGATCGGCAGAAAAAAGACGGCCGTAAAGACAAGGATGATCCATGCAAGGATCTTCAACTCCCGTTTGGTTTCCATCGTGACGGCTCTTAAATACCCAACAGTTGTTTGATCTCGCTCTCCGAGGGAACATGTCCCTTGATCTTCACCTCACCGTCCACAACCACCGCCGGGGTGCTCATGACGTTGTAGCTCATGATCTCGGCGATGTCTTCGATCTTGGTGAGCCGCACGTCGAGATTGTTCTCGTTGATTACCTTGGTGATGGCCTGATACGTTGCCTTGCATTTCGCACAGCCCGGCCCCAGGATCTTGATCTCCCGGATCGCCGTGCGGGGCGCGTCGAACTTGATATTCTCGAAGTTGGGGGCAACCGGCTTTTCGACCTCCTCCACAACCGGCTTGCTGCCGCACGAACACGAGCAGGGTTTCGGTGAGAAGAGCGAGGCCCAGAATCCTTTTTTCTTTTCGTTCTTTGTTTCCATATTCTTTCTTTTTAGAAATATTTAGAAATACATGATTACACAATAATAGATGCCGATCATGACGAACAGTCCTCCGACAATCCGGTTCAGCCACCGCTGCAGGGTCTGCATCCGGCCGTAGAACAGCCCGATGCGTCGGGCGCCGAATGCCAGGATCCAGGCGACGACCAGCACCGGCAGCGCCGTGGCCACGGCGAACAGGACCGGCAGCAGGTATCCGGCCTCGGCCGAAGCCGACATCGGGATGAGCATTCCGAAGTAGAAGACGCCGCTCGTGGGGCAGAAGGCCAGCGCGAAGAGCACCCCGAGCAGCAGGGCTCCCCAGCCGCCCCGGCGGGCCAGCCGCTCGCCGTTGCCGCGGAATCCGAACGAGGGGAGCCGCAGCCGGTCACCCGCCAGCATGAAGGCTCCGATGGCGATCAACAGCGGTCCCAGCACCCATTCGCCCCATTTGCCGATGGTCTTCTGAATGCCGAACATGCTCGAGCCCTCTTTCAGAATCAGGATCAGCGCAATGCCCAGCAGCGTGTAGGAGAGCGTGCGTCCCAGTGTATAGAGCAGGCCGTTGCGGAAGATCCGGCGACGGTCGTCGATCTCCCTGCCGATGAAACCGATGGCGGCGATGTTCGTCGCCAGCGGACAGGGCGACAAGGCGGTGAGCAGCCCCAGCAGGAAGGCCGTCAGTGGGGGTGTCGTGCTGCTGCTCTCCAACAGCGATTGCAACCACTCCATGACCCTCTATTTTTGCAGTTCGCGAATCCGGGCTGCCAGACCGGCCTTGAATGTATCGGGAGCCGTGCGGGCATTGCCAAAGGCAAACTCGGTCAGATTCTCCGGGGTCTCTCTGCCCGCTTTCCACCGGCAGACAAAGAGCGACGGCCACGTCACCTGATATTTGTCGGCAAGAGCCTCGTTCTCCGGTTGCGAGATGTCGATGACCCGGAAAACGAGAGACCCGTTTTTCAATTCGTCGGCAAATTGCTCTTCGAGCGTCTCCAAGGTCCGCTGCTCGATGGCCATACAGGTTGCACAGCGTTGTTTGCCATGGAAATACAGCACCTCAATGCGATCCTTCGTGTTGTCCGCATCGTTGCTTTTCTGCGTTTTCGAGTTGCCGCCCCCGCAGGCAAACAGCCCCAGTGACAGCAGCATCCATAAAACAATTCTCTTCATGATTGTATTTGATTGATTGGTTTCTCTGCTCCATTTGCCGTTCCGGCCAACCTGCGCGCTCGGGGACAATCCTTGCCTCGACGCGCATCCGTCCGGATCGCAGGCAGTCCGTCGAGACCGGTTGCCGATCGGTCGGCCCTGCCGCCGCCGGAACAGGGCCCGCTTTCCGCACATATTTGTATTTCGTAGAACAACGAACATTAATTCTATAAAAAAGAGCCGTTTCCGACGGCCCGCAGGGTGCGGCTATTCGCAACAGGACTCCTTTTTGCAGACGGGCTGCCCCCAGAAAGCGGAAAAGAGTCGGGAGGCAATCTCCCAATTCTCCCGGTTGATGCAGTACCGCACCTTCGGCGTCTCGATTTCGCCCTGAATCAGTCCGGCCTCCTTCAACTCCTTCAGGTGTTGGGAAACGGTCGCCTTCGAGATCGGCAGCACCTCGTGGATATCGCCGAAGAAACAGCTCTCCTGACGGGCCAGGAACTCGAGAATTGCAATCCGCGCGGGATGTCCCATGGCCTTGGCAAACCGGGCAAGCCGCTCCTGATCAACCGTATATCGCTTTTCCTTCATGATTTCCGATGTTTGTTATTCGCAAAACTACAAACATATTTGAAATAAAACAAGAAAAAAGTGATTTTTCAACGACTAATCTGCGGCACAGAGATACCGAAGAATCCTGTAAGTCAAGATTTATCCGGTGCCCAAACTACATGATATTTGTTGTCTTCAATATGGGAAAGAGATTCAGGGTCTGAATATAGATACATGATAATAACCGACTGAAAATGAAGCTATTCCGAAAGAGGGGGGGGGTCTTTTAAAATTCCTCGCGGAGGATTATCCGACGAATTCTCCTTGAATGTTGGACTTCTGTCAAATTTTTGTCTTCCTCTAAAATTGCGGGTACAGGCGGGCACGGGGCGGGCACGGGGCGGACATGGAGCGGACACGGGGCGGACACGGGGCGGACATGGAGCGGACACGGAGCGGACACGGAGCGGACACGGAGCGGACACGAAAAAGAAAAGCCGCGTCAAACTTTCGTTTAACGCGGCTTCCGGTGCCCAGGACAAGACTCGAACTTGCACGAACGTAATTGTTCACTACCCCCTCAAAGTAGCGTGTCTACCAATTTCACCACCTGGGCTCTTCAAAAAACAGGCTTCGGCGTCCCTTTTCCGGACCCTCGGCGCTTGTTCCGCAATTGTGATACCCACAATTCGGAGTGCAAATATACGCACGATTTTGATATGCTCAAAATTATTGGCCGCTTTTTTCAGGAAAAATCCTATCTTTGTAGTACAAACGGAATCTCTGACAACATACTTATAACATATCTGTCATGAAAAAACTGATCGCAACCATCACGCTGGTGCTCTGCACAGCCGCCGTATTCGCACAGAGCGAGTACAACTATCAACGACGTTCGCTGTTCGAACAGCTGCCGATTTCATCGAAAGACATCGTCTTTCTGGGGAACAGCATCACCGACGGCGGCGAATGGAGCGAACTGCTTGCAAACCCGCATGTCAAGAATCGCGGCATCAGCGGCGACCGCACCGACTGGATACTTGACCGCCTCGACCCCATCGTATCGGGACAACCCAAAAAACTCTTTCTGCTGATCGGTACCAACGATCTTGCAGCCAACATCTCCGCCGAAGAGGTGCTCTCCAACATCCGCAAGATCGTCGAGCGGTTCCAGAACGAATCGCCCCGCACGAAGCTCTATATCCAGAGCGTATTCCCCGTCAACAACGCCTTCAAGAAATATGCCTCGAAACACGGCCGCCACGACGCCGACATCGTTACGGTCAACAAGGGTCTTCAGGCGCTCTGCACCGAGAAGGGGCTCGTCTATATTGACCTGTGGACACCCCTGGCCGACGAAAACGGCAAACTCAACAAGGCCTACACCAACGACGGACTTCACCTCATGGGTGAAGGGTACCTCGTATGGCGCGACATCGTCAAACCGTACGTAAAAAAGTAGAGACGTCGCCCTTGTTACCGAATGGAAAGGCTCTGTCCGTACAGGATATGGCCTTTTGATTTTAATTGATTGATTATCAGTGTTAGTTTTACCGAATTTCCTGAAACTGTCTATGTAGG